>NZ_JBCLVB010000012.1:0-327133 GCF_039548455.1 Luteimonas sp. MJ250
CGCACAGGGGGGTGTGTGGGGAGCCGGCCATGGATGGCCGGCGCCCGGCCGCTGGGAGCAGGACGCGGAGACGGCCGGCGCAGCACACCCCCCTGTGCGCGGGACGGGCAGCGCGGACTACGAACCACGAAAAAGGCCCGGCATGGGCCGGGCCTTTTTGGCAGTGCGTGTGCCGCGTTTACCAGATCACGACCTGGGACTCGCCTTCGCGGACCATCGCGCTGCCCGGGGTGCACTGGAACGCCGCGGCGAAGGCCGGCAGGTTCGAGGGCGCGCCGATCGCGCGGAAGTTCGCCGGGGCATGCGGATCGGTGGCGATGCGCACCTTGAGTTCCTCGTCGGTGAAGTTGCGGCGCCACACCGTGGCCCAGTTGGCGAAGAAGCGCTGGTCACGCGACAGGCCCTCGATCATCGGATCCTCGCTGCCGGCGGTGGCCTTCTTCATCGCGTCGTAGGCCGTGGCCAGGCCGCCGAGGTCGGCGATGTTCTCGCCGAGCGTCAGCTTGCCGTTGACGTGCAGGCCGGGCGCGGCTTCGTAGCCGTTGAACTGGGCCACGAGCTTGTCGGTGCGGCCCAGGAAGCCCGCCGCGTCGGCCTCGGTCCACCAGTTCTGGAACTTGCCGCTGGCGTCGAAGCGGCTGCCCTGGTCGTCGTAGCCGTGGGTCATCTCGTGCCCGATCACCGCGCCGATGCCGCCGTAGTTGAGCGGATCGTCGGCCTCGGCGTCGAAGAACGGCGGCTGCAGGATCGCGGCCGGGAACACGATCTCGTTGGCCAGCGGGTTGTAGTAGGCGTTGACCATCTGCGGCGGCATCGCCCACTCGGTCTTGTCGACCGGCTTGCCGATCTTGCCCAGCATCCACTTGTAGTTGAACTCGTTGGCGGCCAGCACATTGCCGATGTAGCTGTCGCGCGAGGTCTCCAGGCCCGACCAGTCGCGCCACTTGTCCGGATAGCCGATCTTGGGCGTGAAGCTGGCCCACTTATCCATGGCCTTGGCCTTGGTGTCGTCGGACATCCAGTCGAGGTTCTCGATGCGCAGCTTCAGCGCTTCGCTCAGGTTGGCGACCAGGGTCTCCATCCGTTCCTTGGCTTCCGGCGAGAACGCGACATCGACGTACATCTGGCCCAGGGCCTCGCCGGTCTGCCTGCCGATGGTGTCGAGCACGCGCTTGCCGCGCTCCTTCATTTCCTTCTGCCCGCGCATGGTGGCGGAATGGAAGTTGAAGTGCTCTTCGGCGAAGGCGTCGGCAAGGTAGGGCGAAGCGCTGTCGACGGTGTGGAAGCGCAGGTAGGCCTGCCAGGTCGCGGGCGCGACGTCGGCGATCATGCTGCTGACCTCGGAATGGAACTCCGGGATCGCGAGCGAAAACTTCTCCGGGATCTCCAGGCCCTGGGATTCGAAGAACGTGGTCCAGGCGAAGTCCGGTGCCAGCGCGTCGGCGTCCGCCGGGCTGACCGGGTTGTAGAACAGGCCGACGTCGCGCGACATTTCCTCGCTCGACTTCGAGACCTTGGCCAGGCGGGTCTCGAACCCGACCACGTCGGCGGCCTGGGTGGACGCGTCGGCGGCCGGCACGCCCGACAGTTCGAGCATCTTGGCGACGTGCGCCTGGTAGGCCTCGAGCTTGTCCTTCTTGTCGGCGTCGAAGTAGTAGGTCTTGTCGGGCAGTCCCAGGCCGCCCGGGAACGCGTAGGCGATGTTCATGGACGAATCCATGAAGTCGGCCTCGGGGCCGAAGCCGAACACGGTGAACTGGCCCTTGGCCGCGCTGCTGCGCAGGTAGTCGGCGATCGCCGCCGGGGCGTCCAGCGCGGCGATGGCCGCCAGCTCGGATTCCAGCGGCGCAATGCCCTGTGCGTTGATCGCACCGGCGTCGAGGCCGGTCGACCAGATGTCGCCGACGATCTTGTTGACGCCGGTCGCGCCCTCGACCGCCGCGGCCTGGTCGGCCAGCTGGCGCTGGATCGCCTGCGAACGCTCGTCCAGCATCTCGAACGCGCCCCACGACGTGCGGTCGCCGGGGACCGGGTTGGCCGCGAGCCAGGTTCCGTTGACGTACGCGCCGAAGTCGGTGCAGGCGTTGCCCTTGGCGTCGAAGTCGCTCGCCTTGAAGCTGTTGACGCCGGGAAGCGTGGTTTCATCGAGGGTGAACGCCGCGGCGGCTGCGGGCGGAGCGTCCACGGCCGCGGTTTCGGTCGCGGCGTCACGCTGGCAACCGGCCACTGCGGTGGCAACGGCCAGCGACAGCAGCAGGAACTTGGGTACGGACTTGGAAAAATGGCTCACGGCGAACTCCGCCCTGTTGGGCATGGGTGATGGAATGGAACGGCCACGCGGGCGGGCCGGCCCCTGAATTTACGCCTGCACTACCGTTGTCGGGGGTGCAGAAGGTCATGGCGGGCTTTCGCCGCAGTAATGGTCGCCATCGATCACGGTCCTCCCACATTCATCTTTCTGCCGTATGATGAGCGGGTTGGCGCACGGCAGTCCGTTATCCGGTCATTGCCCAGCCGCGGTCGCTCCATGCGGCCCGGCCCTTTAACTCCCGCACGTCTCTCGTCGCGCAGACACGGCCCCGGACATCTCCGGTGGCCGTCAAAACCATTGTCCGCCGCGCGGTTCACGGAAAGCGCCGGGCAAGCTGCGAACCAGGAGTTCAAATCCATGTCCGATACCCGGACCTTCGAGGCCCTCGGGCTCTCGTCCGCGCTGCTGCGCGCGCTCGATTCGAGCGGCTACACCATTCCCACCCCGATCCAGGAGCAGGCGATCCCGCTGGTACTGGCCGGGCACGACGTGCTTGGCGCCGCCCAGACCGGCACCGGCAAGACCGCCGCGTTCGGCCTGCCGATGCTGCAGCGACTGGCGAAGGAAACCCCGCCGAAGGGGCCGCGCAAGCCGCGCGCGCTGATCCTGGTGCCGACCCGCGAACTCGCGGTCCAGGTCGCCGAAAGCATCAAGGAGTACGGCCGCCACATGCGCCTGAACGTCACCACCATCTTCGGTGGCGCCGGCATGCAGCCGCAGATCGACAACCTGCGCCGCGGCGTCGATATCCTCGTCGCCTGCCCGGGGCGCCTGCTCGACCATATGGAGAATGGCCACGCCAAGCTCGACGCGGTCGAGGTCCTGGTGCTTGACGAAGCCGACCGGATGCTCGACATGGGCTTCCTGCCGTCGATCAAGCGGATCATGGGCCGCGTGCCCAAGCAGCGGCAGACGCTGCTGTTCTCGGCCACCTTCGAGCCGCGCATCAAGGCGCTTGCTCTGGATTACATGCAGTCGCCCAAGCAGGTCGAAGTGGCGAGCCGCACCAGCATCGCCGACACCATCGTGCATCGCGCGCACCCGGTTGATTCCGGACGCAAGCGCGACCTGCTGATCGACATCCTCGCTGCCCGCCACACCGATCGGGTGCTGGTGTTCGGCAAGACCAAGCACGGCTGCAACCGCCTGGCCGAGCAGCTCGAGACCGCCGGCCTGCCGGCCGTCGCGATCCACGGCAACAAGAGCCAGGCGCAGCGCCAGAAGGCGCTGGACGCTTTCAAGGCCGGGCGTGCCCGGATCCTGGTCGCGACCGACGTCGCCGCACGCGGCCTGGACATTCCCAACCTGCCGCTGGTGATCAACCACGACCTGCCGATGGTGGCCGAGGACTACGTGCACCGCATTGGCCGCACCGGCCGTGCCGGCGTGGCCGGCGAGGCACTGTCGCTGGTTTCGCCTGAAGAAGGTGGGCTGCTGAACCAGATCCAGAAGATGCTCAAGGCCGAGATCCAGATGGACGTCGTGGCCGGCTATGAGCCGAGCCGCCCGATCAGGCTGGATGCGCCGATGCCTCCGCAGGGTGGCCGCGGCCAGCGCCAGGGCGCGCCGCGTCCCGGTGGCCAGCGTCCCCCGCGGGCCCCGGGCGCCAAGCCCGGCCACCGCCAGGGTGGCCATGGCAAAGCGCAGCCGGTGGCGGCGCATGCCCATGCCGGCCCGAAGGCGCCTGGCAGCCGCGGACGCGGCGGGCGTGGCCACGGCGGCAACAGGAGTGGTTCCAGCGCCTGAGCGCGCTAACCGCCGCCGAGGTCGCGGACCAGGCGGAAGCCGAGGTCGTCGAAGCCGCGCTCGGCTTCGTGGGCCTCGGGGCCGGCGGCGCCTTCGTTGCGCCAGCCGGCACCGCTGGCCACGCGCTGCGCGCAGCTGCCGCTGCAGTCGATGTTCCATTCCGAGATTCGGCGGTCGCCACCGGGTGCCGGCAGGCGGCTCCATTCCGATGCGGTGGCCAGGCGATACGCCAGGCCATCGCGCTTGCCCCGCCACGCCGCATAGGCGCTGGCGTCGTCCCAGGACACGCAGACCACGGGGTCGGCTCCACGCTGGTCGAACCCGGGCGAGCGCCAGTTGCGCGGCGCAAGCATGCGCAGAAGCGATGCCCGCTCGCGACAGCGCGCGGGCTCTCGGCCGGTCGCGTCGGCGAAGCTCGCGTACTCGTCGCGGCTGACCAGGCGGCGCATCGCGCCCAGGCGGATGCCACCCTGTTGCACCAGGACCATGTCGATACCGGGCCCGCCCAGGCGCTCGCCCGGGATCGGGATGGCGCGTGCGCGCTCTTCCAGCGCAGCGAGTGCCGGTGCCTCCAGGCCCATGCGGCGCGCGGCTTCGACCGCGTCGAGGCCCGCGGCGCGGTCGAAATCGGCCGCGGCCTGCGCCACCCGCGCAGCGACCACCTTGTCCATGCCCTGTTTGGCCTTGCGCAAGGCCGCACCGTCCGCTCGCGAGGTCCGCGACGCCAGCTGGCTCGCCTGCATGATGCCGGTGCGGGCCGAGTCGGTCCGGCCTGATGCGAAGTCGCGGCCGGCCTTGTCGCCCAGGGTGGTGATCATGGCGTCGATCGCCGGCGCCAGGCGAAGGTGGTCGGGGTCGGCCTGCCAGGCATCGAGCAGGCTGGTGTAGGCATTGTCGCCGGCGGGCGACGTCAGCTTGCCGGCGCGCAGCTGGCGCTCGGCAAGGGCCAGGAAGCGCTCGGCGTCGGACGCGGGTGCGGCGCGCAGCAGTGCATCGCCGGGATCGCCCAGCAGCGGTGCCGGTCGGCTGGACGGCGCCGCATGGGCGCTGGCGGCGGCATCGCCGGTGGCGATCGCGCGATAGAAGCCGGGGGAGTCGCTTCGGTGCTCGAGGTACAAGCCGGCGCCGAGGCTGGCCACGGCCAGCAGGCCCGCAGCCGCCCATGCGCGGGCGGACAGGGCACCGAGCCGGGTCCCGAGATCGCGAAGCAGGCTGCCTGCACCGGCTCGCCCCGCGGCCGGAACGCGATCCAGGGCGGCGAGCATCTGCGCGGCGTCGGTGAACCGGTGTCCCGCCGACTTGGCCAGGGCGCGGTCGATGAACGGCTGCCAGTGACGCAGTCCCCGCGGCAGGCGCGGGATCGGATCCTGCACGTGCATCATCGCCATCGACAGCGCGTCGGCGGCGTTGTAGGGCAGGGCACCCACCAGCATTTCCCAGGCCAGCACGCCGACGCTGTAGAGGTCGGCGCGGGCATCCACGCCTTCGCCGCGTGCCTGCTCGGGCGGCATGTAGGCGGTGCTGCCCACCGCCAGCCCGGCCGTGGTCACGCGCGAGCCGTAGCCGCGCCGCAGGGCGATGCCGAAGTCGGCCAGCAGGGGCCGGCCGGCGTCATCGAAAAGCACGTTCTCGGCCTTGACGTCGCGGTGCACGATGCCGCGCGAGTGCGCGTACTGCAGCGCCGACAGCAGGCTGCGCAGGATATGCCGGGCGGTGGCTTCGTCGCCGCGCAGGTCGCGCTGGCCGAGGTGGCCGCGCGCCAGGTAGGGCATGGAGTAATAGGGCAGCCCGTCGCGGGTGCGGCCGACGTCGTGGATGCCGACGATGTTGGGATGGTCGAGGCGGGCGATGGTGCGCGCTTCGTTCTCGAAGCGGCGGCGGCTGACCTCATCCCCGAGCGCTTCGGGCAGCATCACCTTGATCGCCACCTCGCGATTGAGCGAAAGCTGCTCGCCCAGGTAGATCGTGGACATGCCGCCGGCGCCGACCACCCGGTTGATCCGGTAGCCGGGAATGTCGGGCAATGGCGTGTCCGCGCTGCGTGTCCTGTCGTGCATGTCCCGGCCCCCCTCAGGCGTGGACGAGGATAGCGCCCCCGCGCCGGGATGGGATGAACGACGGTGCGACGCCGGTCACGGGCCTGCGTCGGGGGGCTGGCGATCCGGCTTGCGGCGGACGTAGACCTGCTTGCGCACCGCGGCGACGACATCTCCGTCCGCGTCACGCACTTCGGTGTCGAACCAGTGCAGGTACTTGGCGCCGCCGGCGGTGGCGGCGCGCATCGTGTCGAGCACGTCATCGCCGAGATCGAAGCTTGCGTGCACCGTGCCGCGGCCCGGCTTGAGGAAGCGGATCTCCGCGGCCTGGTCCCAGACGTAATAGCCACGCCCCAGCGAGCGCATGGCCAGCAGCATCCAGAACGGATCGGTCATCGCGAACAGGCTGCCGCCGAAATGGGTGCCGACGTAGTTGCGGTTGTACCAGCGCTGGCGCAGTTCCACGTGCGCGTGGCGGAAGTCGCCGCTGATCGCCGTGATGCGGATGCCGGCGAACAGGAACGGCGGCCACGCGTTCATGCCCCGGCGCAACGTCGCGGCGCGCACGCTCAGGACAGCAGCAGTGCCGACATCTGCCGGCGGTAGCGCGAGACCAGTCCGGCGTCGTCGATCACCCGGAAGGCTTCGATCAGGGCCTTGCGCGGCAGGCCGTCGTCGAAGCCGCGGTCATGGCGCAGCATCTCCATGAACTCCTTAAGCGCGGCTTCGTGCCGGCCGGCGACCATGTGATGGGCGCCGAGGAGGTGGCGGGCGCGAAGGTCGCCGGGATCGGCGGCGAGCGCGGCTTCGAGCACGGCGGCCTGGGGCGCGTCGCGCAGCAGGGCGGCGAAGCCCAGCGCGGCGCGCGCGCGCAGTGCACGGTCGTCAGTGGCAAGGTTGGCCGGCAGTGCGTCGAGCAGGCGGCCGGCCTCGGCGGTAGCGCCGGTGGCAAGCAGGGCGACGGCGAGGTCGAGCTTGAGGCCGTCATTGTCCGGCGCGGCCTCGATTTCGCGACGCAGGCGCTGGACGTCCGCCTGCGGGTCGACGGGTGCGACGGGTCCCGCATCGGCCGCGGCATCGGCATCTGCCGGGGCGTCCGCGGGCACGATGCCGTGGCGGGCGAGGAACTCGCGCAGCTCGCCTTCGGGCATCGCGCCGGGGAAGCCGTCGACCGGCTGCCCGTCCTTGACCAGGATGATGGTCGGGATCGAGCGGATCTGGAAGGCGCCGGCAAGCTGCTGCTCGGCCTCGACGTCGACCTTGGCCAGCAGGAAGGCCCCGTTGTAGTCGGCGGCGAGCTTTTCCAGCACCGGGCCGACGGTCTTGCACGGCCCGCACCATTCCGCCCAGAAGTCGATCAGGACCGGTGTCTGCAGCGAACGATCGAGGACTTCGACTTCGAAGTTGTCGGTGGTGACATCAAGGACGTGTGGCTTGGCGTGTGGGGGGGACATTGCGCGATCCGGTATGCGATGGACAGGAGATTGTGCCAGCGCTTGCCGATTGCAAGCCCGGGGGCGAGGATGCCGGGCCTTGCCAGGAGCCCGGGCGCGCATGATCGAAGCAGTGGAAACATCGCCGGGCCAGTGGGCCAGGGCGCGATGTGCGGCGGCCTTTGCCGCCGGCATCTGCTTCGCGCTGGCGCTCGCGGGCTTCGGTTCCGCGCTCACCGGCTACGCGCAACTGCACTATCCGGTGGCACTGCTGGGCGCTGCCGGCGTTCCGCGTGCAACCGCGTTCAACCTGCTTGGGTTCGTGCTGCCTGGTCTGCTGGCTGCGTTCGTCGCCCTCCATCGTCGCCGCGGGCTGCCGCCCTCGGCACCGCTGGCCGCACGCCTGGGCTGGACGATGGCGCTGCTGGCGGCGCTGGCGTTCGCGGCGCAGGGGCTGTTGCCGCTTGATGCCTCCGCGCCCGATGCCGGCCGGGGCCGCTTGCACGGCGTGGCGTGGGGGCTGTGGGGCATCGCGTTCGCGGCGGCGGCAACGGCGCTGTCCATGGCGGCGTTGCGGCTGCAGCGACGGCTTGCGGCGTTCGGCCATCTGGCCGCGGGCGTATTCGTTTTCAGCCTGGCGTGGCTTGCCGCCGATCTGGTACCGGCGGCGCTGGCGCAGCGCGCTGCGTTCGCCTGCTGGTTTGCCTGGATCGCCTGCGTCGGCCTTGCCGGATCCGGCGGCGCATGGCGGCGGCATCGCCCACTGCGGTAGGCTTGGCGGCCCTGTTTTGCTGGCGTCCCGACGTGTCCGAAACCCCCGCTGCGACCGAGCCGACCTCCTTCCGTCCCGCTGACGTCGAACGCGCGGCCCAGGGCTTCTGGGAGCGTACGCGCGCGTTCGAAGCGACCGAAGACCCGGGCCGGCCGAAGTATTTCTGCCTGGCGATGCTGCCGTACCCGTCCGGTGCCCTGCACATGGGGCACGTGCGCAACTACACCATCAGCGACGTCATCAGCCGCCACAAGCGCATGAGCGGCTTCAACGTGCTCCAGCCGATGGGTTGGGACGCCTTCGGCCTGCCGGCGGAAAATGCCGCGATCAAGAACCGCACCGCGCCGGCGAAGTGGACCTACGCCAACATCGATCACATGCGCGGGCAGCTGAAGATGCTGGGCTACGCGATCGACTGGTCGCGCGAGTTCGCCACCTGCAGCCCGGACTACTACGTCCACGAACAGCGCATGTTCACCCGACTGATGAAGAAGGGGATGGCGTACCGCCGCAATGCGGTGGTGAATTGGGACCCGGTCGACCAGACCGTGCTCGCCAACGAGCAGGTGATCGACGGCCGCGGCTGGCGCTCCGGCGCGCTGGTCGAGAAGCGCGAGATCCCGCAGTGGTTCCTGCGCATCACCGACTACGCCCAGGAGCTGCTGGACGGCCTGGACACGCTCGACGGCTGGCCGGACTCGGTCAGGACCATGCAGCGCAACTGGATCGGCCGCAGCGAGGGCCTTGAAATCCAGTTCGCGGTCGATGGCGAAGACGAGCCGCTGACCGTCTACACCACGCGCCCGGACACGCTGATGGGCGTGACCTTCATCAGCATCGCGGCCGAACACCCGCTGGCGCTGAAGGCGGCTGAAGGAAACGCGGAGCTCGCGGCATTCATCGCCGAACTGCGCAAGGGCGGCGTCTCCGAGGCGGAGGTCGAGACCCAGGACAAGCGCGGCATGGCGACCGGCCAGTGGGCGATCCATCCACTCACCGGCGAGGACCTGCCGGTCTACGTCGCCAACTTCGTGCTGATGGGCTACGGCACCGGCGCGGTCATGGCGGTGCCCGCGCACGACCAGCGCGACTGGGAGTTCGCCGGGACCCATGGGCTGCCGGTGCGGCCGGTGATCGTGCCGCCGGGCGTGGCCGACGCGCTGCGCGAAGTCGGCAGCGACGTCGCGCACGACGCCGATCCCTTCCAGGCGGCGCTGGCCGGTGGTTCGGTGGATGCCTACGACACCTCCGCCGCGGTGGCCGTGGTCCGTGGCTATTTCGAATCGGTCCGCAGCGAGGGCGCGTACACCGATCGCGGCATCCTGGTGTCCTCGGGCGAATACAGCGGCATGGATTTCGACGCCGCCTTCGATGCGCTGGCGGCGCGTCTGGACGCCGACGGCAAGGGCCGTCGCCGGATCAATTTCCGCCTGCGCGACTGGGGCGTGAGCCGCCAGCGCTACTGGGGCTGCCCGATCCCGGTGGTGTACTGCGATGGCTGTGGCGCGGTGCCCGTGCCCGACGACCAGCTGCCGGTGATCCTGCCGGAAGACGTCGAGGACGCCTTCGCCTCGGGCACCGTGCAGTCGCCGATCAAGGCCGATCCCGAGTGGCGCAAAACGACGTGCCCCGAGTGCGGCGGCAAGGCGGAGCGCGAGACCGACACCTTCGACACCTTCATGGAGTCGAGCTGGTACTACGCCCGCTACACCTCGCCGGGCGCGGCCGACATGGTCGACGCGCGCGCGAAGTACTGGACGCCGGTCGACCAGTACATCGGCGGCGTCGAGCACGCGATCCTGCATCTGCTCTACTTCCGCTTCTATCACAAGCTGCTGCGCGACCAGGGCCTGGTGGACAGCGACGAGCCGGCGGTCAACCTGCTCACCCAGGGCATGGTGGTGGCTGATACCTACTACCGCGAGGATGCCAACGGCGCCAGGGAGTGGTTCAACCCTGCCGATGTCGACGTCGAGCGCGACGAGCGCGGTCGCATCACCGGCGCACGTCTTGCGGCCGACGGCCAGCCGGTGCGGGTGGGCGGCATCGAGAAGATGTCGAAGTCGAAGAACAATGGCGTCGACCCGCAGTCGATGGTCGACAAATACGGCGCCGACACCGTGCGCCTGTTTTCGATGTTCGCCTCGCCGCCGACGCTGTCGCTGGAGTGGAACGAGGCCGGCGTCGAAGGCATGTCGCGCTTCCTGCGCCGCGTCTGGCGCCTGGCCCAGGAGCACGCAGCAACGCTCGCGGCCGCGACGCCTCTGCCCCGGTTCGCCGGCGACCTCACCCCGGGACAGAAAACCCTCCGTCGCCACCTGCACGAGACCATCCAGAAGGTGGGCGACGACTACGGCCGCCGCCACAGCTTCAACACCGCCATCGCGGCGCTGATGGAGCTGCTGAACCACCTGGTGAAGTTCAACGACGCCAGTGAGGCCGGCCGCGCTGTTCGCCATGAGGTGCTTGAAGCGATGGTGCTGATGCTGAACCCGGTGACGCCGCACACCTGCCACGCGCTGTGGCAGCTGCTGGGCCATGCCGAGCAGGTGCTTGACGATGTCCCGTTCCCGGTCGTCGACCCGGAGGCCCTGGCGCGCGACGCGATGACGCTGGCGGTGCAGGTCAACGGCAAGCTGCGCGGCACGATCGAGGTCGCCGCCGACGCCGCGCGCGATGCCATCGAGGCCCGCGCACTGGCCGAGCCGGGCGTGGTGAAGGTGCTCGAGGGCCTCTCGGTGCGCAAGGTGATCGTGGTGCCGGGCAAGATCGTGAACATCGTCGCCGGCTGAGTTCAAACGTCGTCGCAGGGGGCCCGGGTCAAGGTGCGCCGGGCCAGCGGCTTGCCTGCGTTCGACACCAGGGTGATGGTCAGCCCGTCGCTCGCCCATGCGCCGGTGTCGGCTTCGCCCACGTGCGTGGTGGCCCGGCGCCAGCTCTTCATGGGCTTCCCGGGACCGTTGACCATCAGCGATGCCGGCAACACCTGGTCCGGGGGCAGGTTCCAGCGGACCGTCACGACCTTTGGAATGCTGCACGCCGGCCGCGCGGGGTCGATTTCCAGTCCTGCACCCCGCGGGGAGCACGCGGTCGCAAACGCGAGTGCCAGCGTCGTGGCGGCGGGCAGCAGGGCGCGGACGCGGCTCATGGCAGCCTGGCCTCGAGCTCGCCCTTGAGATTGGCGCGCGCCGCCGCAGTGAGGCCCTTGGCCAGCGGTGAACCGGGCTTTTTCGCGTAGTCCGGCCCCAAGGCCGCGCCGGCGCGGCGGCTGAAGTCGAAGTAGGCGTTGTCGATTCCGGCCTCCCATACCAGCTCCGCTGGAAGTTGCCAGGGAAAGCCGATGTCGCGATCGGCCGGCCAGGTGGTCGTGCCCTGGCCGCGGATCAGGACCCATGACGGCTTCTGGGTACGCGGCGATTTCCCGTCCACGAAGCCGAGCTCTGGATACGTGGACTTCAGCCCGGGCAGGTGGTCGCCGAAAAAGAGCAGCATGTAGGGACGCTCGCGCCGCTGGAGGACGCCGAGCAGGCGGGCGAACTGCGTGTCGGCGCTGCCGAGGTGGTAGAGCAGGTTGCGCAGTTCGATCGCGCTCTCCGCGGAGATGCCGTCGGGCAGTGTGAGCGCTTCCCAGGCGTCCGGATGGCGGAGCGTTCGCGCCTGGTTGTACGGGCCATGGTTCTGCATGCTGATCGCAAACGCGAACAGCGGCGCCTCCCCGGCCTCGAGCTCGCCGACCAGCAGGTCGGTCATGGATTGGTCGGAATACCACAGCCCGTCCTTGTGTCCGTCGGGGCGGAAGTCGCGCGAGGTGAGGAACTTCTGGAAACCCAGCGGCTTGTACACGCTGGCCCGGTTGTAGAAGGAGCCCTGGTGGCCATGGATGGCGACGGTGCGATAGCCGGCCTCGCGCCATGTCCTGCCTGCCCCTTCGCCGGCCACTTGCGGAGCGCGTGCCGTCATCCTGAAAGGATTCCGTCATGGTGGCCTCGCGGTGGCACGCCTGGGGCTCGCGGCGCCTGGATTGTTGATAAGCAGACGCCGCGTCGTTCACACTGCGGCACTATGAAACGACTCCGCACGCTGTCCGCCGTCGCCCTGGTCCTGCTGCTGACCGCCTGCGGCTTCCATCTCCGCAAACCGCTGCAGCTGCCGCCGGACCTCATCGGCGTGCAGGTGACGGCGCGCAGTCCCTACAGCCCCTTGCTGCAGGCGCTCACCCGCACGCTCGAGCACGCCGGCTTCGAAGTCCCCGAGCGCGCGGGCGAAGGTGTTGGACGGCTCCAGATCCATTCCGAGCGCTGGGAGTCGCAGGCGATCAGCGTCGACCAGTTCGGCCGCGCCCAGGAATTCACCCTGCGCTATGCGGCCGTGTTCAGCCTGCTGGATGGCAACGGTGACGAACTGGTGCCCGAGCAGGTGATCGAGCTGTCGCGGGACTACGTGTCCCTTCCGGCGAATTCCTCGGGCTCGGAAAGCGAGCGCGAGATGCTGTCGCGCGAGATGGAGCGCGAGATGGCGGCCGCCGTGCTGCGCCGTATCGACGCGGTGAGCCGCGCCCACCTGGAGCAGGACCAGGTGCAGCTGCCGGCGCCGGTGCCGCTGCCGCCTGCCGGCGGCTGAGCGGCCACGCTCGGCAATGGCTCGCGACCCGAGTCCCGAACAGCTGGCCGGTGGCCTTTCCCGAGGTCCCTTGGCACCCGTGTACCTGGTTGCCGGCGCGGAGCCCCTGCGCGTGCTGGAGTGTGCCGACGCCATCCGCACCGAGGCTCGCGTGCAGGGCTATGCCGAACGCGAAGTATTCGAGGTCGAGACACGCGACATCGACTGGGACGGTCTCGAGGCCAGCCTGCGTGCGCCAAGCCTGTTTTCGTCGCGTCGACTGATCGAGGTCCGCCTGCCGACGGCGAAGCCGGGCAAGCGCGGCGCGGAAGTGATCGCCGGCTACTGCGCGGCGCCGCCGCCCGACACCTGCATGCTCGTCACCGGCGGTGAGTGGAGCGGCAAACACGGCGGCAAGTGGAGCCAGGCGATCGCCTCGGTCGGCGCGATCGCGGTGGCCTGGCCGGTGAAGCCGCATGAGCTGCAGGGCTGGCTGGAAGCGCGCCTGCGCCGCCAGGGCGTGCGCGCCGACCGTGGAGCGGTGCAGCTGCTGCTGGAACGCGTGGAAGGCAACCTGCTTGCGGCCGCCCAGGAAATCGACAAGCTGGCCCTGGTCGCAGGCGATGACACCCTGGACGCGGCGCGGATGCAGGCCCTGGTGGCCGACGCCGCGCGCTACGACGTGTTCCGCCTGGTCGATTCCGCGCTCAACGGCGAAGGCGTGCACGTGCTGCGCATGCTGGCCGGGCTGCGCGCCGAGGGCGCTGCCGTGCCGGCGCTCATGGGCATGGTGGTGATGGAGCTGCAGCGTGCGGCGGCGCTTGCGCGTGTCAAGGCGCGCGGGGGCAACCTGGCGGCCGAGTTCAAGGCCCAGCGGATCTGGGATTCCAAGGAGGCGGCCTACCGCCGCGCCCTGGATCGCCACCCCGCCGCGCGCTGGGAGCGCTTCGTCGCGACGGCGGGCGAAGTGGACCGGGTCGCCAAGGGCCGCGGCGCCGGCGACGAATGGCTGATGCTGGAACGGCTGCTGCTTGCGGTCGCGGATCCGCGCGCGGTTCCGCTGCTGGCGGCATGACCCTGCTGGCCTGCTACGGCGGCAGCTTCGACCCGGTTCATCTTGGCCATATCGCAGTCGCCGTGGCGGTGCGCGACGCCCTCGCGGCCGAGGTGGCCCTGGTGCCGGCCGCGGATCCACCGCACAAGGACGCGACCCACGCCACGGCCGCCCAGCGCGTGCGGATGCTCGAACTGGCCATCGCCGGCGAGCCTGCACTGCGCGTGGATGCGCGCGAGCTTGAACGCGAGGGCCCGTCCTACACCGTCGACACCCTGCGCCTGCTGCGGGCAGAGCAGGGACCGCATCGCCCGATCGCCTGGGTGGTGGGCGGCGACTCCCTGCTGCAGCTCGACGCCTGGCACCGCTGGCGTGAAATCTTCGCCCACGGCCACGTGCTGGCGGTCGCGCGCCCCGGCTCGCCGCTGCGGGCGGACGAGATCGCGGCGCGCGCGCCCGCGGTTGAGCGTCAATTGGGCTTCCGGCGCAGGCCGGCCGAGGCGCTGGCGCGATCGCCGGCGGGTGGCTTCGCGACGCTGGAACTGCCCCGCCTGCGCCCCGAGTCTTCTACCGAGGTGCGGCGGCTGGTTGCCGATGACGGGGACTGGGAGCCGATGCTGCCGCCGGCGGTGGCCGGATTCATCCGCGAACGCCGAATGTATGGATACGGGGCGGCGACGCCTCCTTCGCTATAATCCACGCCCCCGCCAACGAGCCACAGTCCTTGTCCAGCCAAGCGCAAGTCATCAAGACCAGCCTGCCCAACCCGCCGCCGTCCGTGGATGTCCTGCTGTCCACGGTCCTGGAAGCCGTTGCCGAACTGAAGGCGGTGGATGTCACCGGGATCGACGTGCGCGGCAAGACCAGCGTGTGCGATTACATGGTGGTCGCCTCCGGCACGTCGACCCGCCATGTGAAATCGATCGCCGATGAAGTGGTGAAGTTCGCCAAGCGACTGGGCTGCCAGCCGCTGGGCGTGGAGGGCGAGCGCGAGGCCGAATGGGTGCTGGTCGACCTCGGCGACGTCGTGGCGCACATCATGCTGCCGCGGGTGCGCGAGTTCTATGCCCTGGAGCGCCTTTGGACGGTTGGCGACGAGCCGCCGGGTGCCGACGATGACGGCTTCAGCGACATCCGCGGTCCGGCCCGCGACGCCGGCTGAGGTTCCGGGTGAAGGCACGCCTGGTTGCCGTGGGCGAACGCCCGCCGGGCTGGGTCGCGGACGGCTTCGCCGAATATCGCAAGCGGCTGTCGCACTGGCTGCCGCTTGAACTCGTGGAAATCACGCCCGGCCTGCGCGGCAAGGGCCGTGACGCCGTGCGCGCCACCCATGATGAAGGCCAGCGCGTGTTGGCGGCGCTCCCGCGCGACGTGCACGTGGTGGCGCTGGACGGCCGCGGCCGCGCCTGGGATTCGGAGGCGCTTTCGACGCGACTCGAACACTGGCGCGGGCAGGGGCGCGACCTCGCGTTCCTGGTCGGCGGGCCCGAAGGCCACGCCGACGACGTGCTGGCTCGCGCCGACGAATCCTGGTCGCTGGGGCCGCTCACCCTCCCGCACATGCTGGTGCGGCTGGTGCTGGCCGAGCAGCTGTACCGCGCCGCGGCGCTGCTCGCCAACCATCCCTACCACCGGGCCTAGGCCCGGGTCGCTGCTCAGCCGCGGTCGAGCCTGAAGTCGATCGGGACCAGCCCGATCGCCTGGACCGCGCGGCCGTCGCGCATCGCCGGCTGGAAGCGCCAATGCCGCAGCACGTGGCGGCGCGCGGCCTCGTCCAGCTGGCGGTGGCCGCTGCCCTCCTGCACCTGGACCTGCAGCGGCCGGCCATCGACGTCGACCAGGACCTGCAGCATCACCGTTCCCTGCAGCCCCGCGCGCAGCGCCTCGCGCGGGTAGGGCGGTGCGCTGGCCTCGGCATAGGCCAGGCGCATGCCGGTCAGGGGGCCGGACGCCGGCGGTGCGATGTCGGCACTGCCGTACTCGAGCGGCGGGGCCGGATCGGCGGCGATGATGCCGCCCTCGACCAGCGGCGGCGCGACCGGGGCCGGGTCGCGCGCGACCACGCGCTGCGCGGGAGCGGTCGGCGCCGGCGGAGTGACCGGACGCTCCACCGGCACGATCTCGGGCGGTGGGGGCGGCGGCACCGGCCTGGCCTCGAACCACTCGGCCTCCAGGCCGCGCGGTGCCGCGGGTTCGGACGTGGGCCGGGACAGCGGAACCAGCATCAACAGCAACAGCGCGCCGTTGAACAGCAGCGCGCCGGACACCCCGGCGATGCGCACCGGATCGGGCCGGCTGGCGGCGTGCGGCTCAAGGCGCGCATGCGGGACGGACGACGGACTGCGGACTTCGGGCTGCAGGACCATGGACCACCTCCTCGTTGTACCGGCATGCTGCCGGCTGCACGGGGGCCAACGCGCGGCCGGCGGCCGCGGGGTTGTCAGCGCCCCAGTTCGAACACGATCTCCAGATTGGCCTCCAGGGTGTTCTCGCCCGGCGCCACCGGGGTCGACTCCGCATCCATGGCCGCCATCGCGCGCATGGCGTACATCGGCCGCGGCTGCGGGATGCTGCCGCCTTCGCTGATGCTGACGATGCGGCGCACGCGCAGGTCAAGCGCCTTGGCGTACATGTCGGCACGGGCGCGGGCCTGCTCGAGCGCCTTGCGCCGCGCCTCGTCGTAGACCACCTCGGGCCGGTCGATGCCGAAGCTGGGGCCGTTGACGTTGTTGGCGCCGCTGGCCACCAGGGCGTCAAGCACTTCGCCCAGCTTCGCGATGTCACGCACGGTCAGGTTCACCGTGTTGCTGGCGTTGTAGCCGGAGATCCGCGGCTCTTCGTTTTCGACGTGCCGGTAGCTCGGGTGGATGTTGATGCCGGAGGTCTGGATGTCCTTCTCGGCCACGCCCGCGGCGCGGATCGCGGCCATCACCCGCGACATCTGCGCGGCGTTCTCGCGCATCGCGGTACTGGCGTCGGCGGCCTGGGTGACCACGCCGGCCGAGGCCGTGGCGATGTCGGGCGCGCGGCTGGATTCGCCCCGGGCCGAAACCGAAAGCAGGGTGCCGTCGCTGCCGGCGCCCGGGTACGTGGTTTGCGCGGATGCGGTCATGGCGAGGCTTCCAAGGACCAGGCTGATGGCGAGGGTGGCGGCGGCTGCCGTACGCAGGATGGTCGGGCTCATGTGGATCTCCGGAAGCGGTGGAAACAGGGTCGGGACGGGGGAGTGAACGGGTCGTGAGCCGGAACGGGGTTGCGGCCGCGGAGCATCGGCGGGCCGCGGCCCCGGCACGGTATCCTTCCGACATGCTCCACCTTGCCTCCAAATCACCGCGCCGGCGCGAACTGCTGGCGCGCCTGGGACTCGACTTCGGCGTGCTCGACGTCGACGTGCCGGAGCAGCGTGCGCCCGGCGAATCGGCGGAAGGCTATGTCGCCCGCGTCGCCCGCGACAAGGCCGGCGCCGGGCTGCTGCGCGTGGTCGCGGTGCCTGGCGCGGTGGTGCTGGGTTCGGATACCGAGGTGGTGCTCGAGGACGAGGTGTTCGGCAAGCCCGCCGATAAAGCCGCGGCCGAGGCCATGCTGCGCCGCCTGTCGGGCCGCACGCACCGGGTGCTGACCGCGGTGTCGGTGGTGTCCGCCGGGCGCGAGGCGCGAGTGATGGTGGCCAGCGAGGTCGCCTTCGCGCCGCTGTCGGACGATGACATCGCCGACTACGTCGCCAGCGGCGAGTCCATGGGTCGCGCCGGCGCCTATGCCATCCAGGGCGGTGCCGAACGCTTCGTCAGCCGCCTGGCAGGCAGCTATTCCGGGGTGATGGGCCTGCCCCTGCACGAGACCGCCGCGCTGCTGCGCGAATTCGACATCCATGCGCGCACCCCGCGCGGGGGCGGCGCATGAGCGAGGAGATCCTGGTCAACGTGACCCCGCGCGAGACCCGCGTCGCGGTGGTCGAGAACGGCATGCTCCAGGAGCTGCACATCGAGCGTGGTTGGAGCCGCGGGGTCGTCGGCAACATCTACAAGGGCCGCGTGCAGCGGGTGATGCCGGGCATGCAGGCGGCGTTCGTCGACGTCGGCCTCGAGCGCGCGGCCTTCCTGCATGCCAACGACGTGCTGCGGCCCGGCCGCGCCGAGGGCCTCGCCGTGGAAGAGCCCGGCCCCGGTCCCGCGCAGCCGGCGCCGCAGGCCACGCCGCCGATCAGCGAACTGCTCCGCTGCGGCCAGGAGGTCGTGGTGCAGGTGGTGAAGGATCCGATCGGCGGCAAGGGCGCGCGCCTGACCACCCAGATCAGCATCCCGTCGCGCTACCTGGTGCTGCTGCCGCAGTCGAGGGTGATCGGCGTCTCGGCGCGGATCGAGGATGAAGCCGAACGCGCGCGCCTGAAGTCACTGGTGGGTGAGCGCGCGCTCGCCAACGGCCACGGCTACATCGTGCGCACGAACGCGGAAGGCCAGCCGGCCGAGGCGCTGGCCGAGGACATCGCCTACCTGGCGCGCGCCTGGGCGCTGGTCGAGGGCGGCGTGGCCGGGGCCCGCGTGGGCGCCTGCGTGTACGAGGACCTGACCCTGCCGATGCGCGCGGTGCGCGACCTGATGCGCCGGGACGTGGAAAAGGTGAAGGTGGATTCGCGCGAGACCTGCGACCGGCTCAAGGCCTTCGCCGCGCAGTACATGCCGGGGCTGGCCGAGAAGATCGAGCACTACAGCGGCGCGCGCCCGGTGTTCGACCTCTACGGCGTCGAAGACGAGATCGGCCGCGCGCTGGAAAAGGAAGTGCCGCTGAAGTCCGGCGGCTACCTGGTGATCGACCAGACCGAGGCGATGACCACGGTCGACGTCAATACCGGTTCGTTCCTGGGCCAGCGCAACCTGGAGGAAACGGTCTATCGCACCAATCTGGAGGCCGCGCAGGCGGTGGCGCGCCAGCTCAGGCTGCGCAACCTCGGCGGCATCATCATCATCGACTTCATCGACATGACCGATCCCGAGCATCGCCGCCAGGTGCTGCGCACGCTGGAGAAGTCGCTGGCGCCGGACCATGCCAGGACCACGGTCTACGACTTCTCGCCGCTGGGCCTGGTGGAGATGACGCGCAAGCGCACGGTCGAGAGCCTGCAGCGCCAGCTCAGCGAAACCTGCCACGAATGCGGCGGCCGCGGGATGCTCAAGACCGCGGAGACAGTGACCTACGAAGTGTTCCGCGAGATCGTGCGCGCGGTGCGCCAGTTCGACGCCGAGCGCCTGCTGGTGATCGCTTCGCCCAAGGTGGTGGCGCGGATCACCGAAGAGGAGTCGGCCGCGGTGGCGGAACTCGAGGAGTTCCTTGGCAAGAGCATCCGCTTCCAGGCCGACGAGCAGTACATGCAGGAGCAGTTCGATGTCGTGCTGCTCTGAGCCCCGCGCACGGCGCGCAGGCCGCTGATGCCCGGCCGGCTCCGCCGCGGCCTGCGTCGCGCGCGGCGCGGCGCCTGGTATGTGTTCGCCGTCGGCCTGGTGCTGATGGCGCTGGGTGCCGGCCTCACCAGCCAGCTGCTGCCGCTGGCCGAGCGCCATCCGGACCGGATCGCCGAGTGGCTTGGCAAGCGTGCCGGGCGGCCGGTGTCGTTCGATGGCCTGGAGACGGCGTGGACGCGGCGCGGCCCGCTGCTGCGCCTCGATGGACTCCGCATCGGCGAAGGTCCCGACGCGATCCCGGTCGGCGAGGCCGAGGTGCTGGTGGCGCAGTACGCCGGCCTGCTGCCCGGGCGTTCGTTCACCGAGCTGCGCCTGCGCGGGCTGGAGCTCCGGCTGGAGCGCAGCGACGACGGCCGCTGGCAGGTGCGTGGACTGCCCGGCGAGGAACAGTCCGACGGCGATCCGTTTGCCGTGCTGGAAGGTCTGGGCGAACTGCAGGTGGTGGACGGCGTGCTCGAGGTGTCGGCGCCGGGCCTGGGGATTGCATCGCGCCTGGGCGAGGTCGACCTGCGCCTGCGCGTGGACGGCAACCGCGTGCGCGCCGCGGCGCGGGCCTGGATGCGCCCGGGGGTGTCGCCGCTGGACATCACCGCCGAGCTGGATCGCGACAGCGGCGATGCGCGCGCCTGGATGGCGCTGCGCCGCGCGGACCTCGCGGCGTGGTCGGCACTGCGCATCGGTGGCATTGGTCCGCTGTCGGGCTCCGGCCGGATCCAGACCTGGGCGCGCCTGCGCGGCTATCGGGTGGAATCGTTGACGCTGCGCGCCGCGCTCGAGGGCGTGCGCCTGGAGGGTGGCGGCGATGCCGGCACCGGTGGCCGGGCGCGCGAGGTGGACATCGGACCGCTCGACATCGACGCGCGCTGGACCGCGCTGGACGGCGGCTGGCGCCTCGATGCGCCGCGCTTGCGCCTGGGCGAGGGCGGCGACGAGCACACCCTCGACGGGCTGTTGCTGGCCGGCGGTGCGCGCCGTGCGCTGGTCGCCGAGCGCCTCGATGCCGGGGCATTGCTGTCGTTGGCACCACTGCTGCCGTCGGTGCCGTCCCCGCTGGTCGACTGGCTTCGCGAGGCGCGGCCGGCAGGCATCCTGCATGCCGTGGACGTGGCCGGTGAGGCCGGCGGTGCCCTGCGCGCAAGCGCGCGCATCGAAGACTTCGGGTTCCTGCCGCGCGGCGGCGCACCCGGCGTGTCCGGCCTGGCAGGCAGCCTTCGCGGCGATGCCGCCGGGCTGGTCTTCACTCCCGACCCGCAGGCGACGGTACACGTCGACTGGCCGATGGGTTTTGGTCCGCCGCCGCATGCGATCCGGCTGCGCGGCGAAGTGGCGGCCTGGGTCGCTGGCGCCGGCTGGCAGGTGCACGCGCCCGCGCTGCGGATCGATGGCCAGGGCTATGGCGCCGACGTTCGCGGCGGCCTGGCGTTCGAAGGCGATGGAACCCGGCCGCGCATCGACCTGGCCGCCGAGGTCGACGCTGCACGCGTGCCGATGGCCAAGCGCTTCTGGATCCGCCACATCATGCCCGGGGCGGCGGTTGACTGGCTGGACTCCGCCCTGGTCGACGGCCAGGTGCTCGATGGTCGCGCAGTGGTGTCGGGCGACCTCGATGACTGGCCGTTCGACGCCGCGGACGGGGTGGCCGGGCGCGGCCTGTTCCACGCCTCGGGCAGGCTCGAGGATGCCGTGGTCCGCTTCGATCCCGACTGGCCCGCTGCGCAGGCGCTCGCCGGGCGCCTGGACTTCGTCGCCAATGGTTTCACGTTCGAAGGCAGCGCGGAGCTTGGAGGCGTGGCCATGGAATCGCTGCGCGCCGACATCGCCGACTTCGGGCACGCGCCGCTGCGGCTGTCGACGGAATTCGCGTCCGACGCGGCCCCCGTCCTGGCCCTGCTCCGTGCCAGCCCGCTCCGCGACGGGCGAGAAGAGCTGCTGGATGCGCTGGACGCCTCGGGGCCGCTGCGGGCCACCTACGCCATGGAGCTTCCGCTGGGTAGCAGCGATGGCGGCGGCGATGGCGGGTTGCAGGTGTCTGGCCGGGTGGCACTGGCAGGCGCGAAGCTTGGCGAAACGCGATGGCAGCTGGCCTTTGACGATGTCCGCGGCGAGGCCCGCTACGACCAGTCGGGTTTCGCTGCCGACAGGCTCAGGGTGCGTCGCGAGGGCCAGCCGGGCCGCCTGTCCCTGCGCGCGGGCCGGCCCCACGTTCGCAACCGCGACATGGCCTTCGAGGCCGAGCTTGAAGCCAGCCTGGCATCGTCGGAGCTCGCCGCGCGCGCGCCGGAGCTGGCGTGGCTGGGCGCGCGCATGGACGGGCGCTCATCGTGGACGCTGGCCCTCGGGCTGCCCGCGGACGCCGGCAGCGATGGCGCTGGCGGCCGGCTGCAGCTGCGTTCGGACCTGGTGGGAACCCGGCTGACGCTGCCGCAGCCGCTGGGCAAGCCGGCCGCAGAACCGCTGGCCGCGCGCATCGACCTGACCTTGCCGATGGGCGAGGACGATATCGACGTGGTGCTGGGCGACCGAGTCGCGCTGCGCGCACGCAGCCGGGCCGGACGCACGGGAATACTTGCGGTGCTCGGCCGCGATCGCGTCGACGCGGCGCCGCCGGATTCGGGCATACGGATCGAAGGCCGCACACCGGTGCTCGATGCGATGGAATGGGCGGGGATGTTCAGCGGCGGCGGACAGGACGGCGCCGATGGTCTTGCGCTGCGCGGGATCGACCTGGTCGTCGGGAGCCTGCAGCTGCTGGGCGCGGGCTTCCCGCAAACCCGCGTGGTGGCGCGGCAGGAGGGCGGGGCCACCACGATCGGGTTTGATGGCGAGGCCCTGGCGGGCAGCTTGCGCATTCCTCAGGACAAGGGCGCGACGCTGTCGGGCCACCTGCAGCGCCTGTACTGGCGCAGCGCCCGCGGTGCCGATGTGGACGCCGCCGGCGCCGGCGGCGTCCGTGCCGGCGTCACTGCCCAGGCTCCGGAGGCGACGGCTCCAGGCGGTCCCGATGGCCGCGATGCCGCTGCCGATGCCGACATCGACCCCGCTGCGATTCCGCCGCTGTCTCTCGTGATCGATGAGCTGCGGGTCGCCAAGGCATCGCTGGGACGGGTGGACCTGCGCACGCGCCCGACCGCCGCCGGCCTGCAGGTCGAGTCGCTGCAGCTGCGTGCACCGGAACAATCGATCGATATCGAAGGCGCCTGGGTCGGGCGCGGCGCGCACGCGCGCACACGGATGCAGGTGGCCGTGGACAGCGGCGACTTCGGTGCCCTGCTGGACGGCTTCGGCATGGCCGGACGCATGGACGGTGGCACCGGAACGGCGCACTTCGAGGGCTCCTGGCCGGGCTCGCCCGCCGGCTTCAGGCTCGGCGGGCTCGAAGGCCGGCTTGCGCTCACGATCAAGGATGGACGCCTGGTCGAGGTCGAGCCCGGTGCGGGCCGGGTCCTGGGCCTGCTCAGCGTTGCCGAGCTGCCGCGGCGGCTGATGCTTGATTTCCGCGACTTCTTTTCGCGCGGCTTCGCCTTCAACCGCATCGGCGGCGGCGTCGAGTTCGCCGGCGGCATGGCGCGCGGCGACGAGCTGGTGATCGATGGACCTGCCGCCGAGATCCGCATCGGCGGCAGCGCCGACCTGCGTGCGCAGACCTACGACCAGCTGATCGATGTCTTCCCGCGCACCGGGAGCCTGCTCACCGCGGTGGGTGCGCTCACCGCCGGCCCGGTCGGCGCGGCGGTGGGTGCCGTGGCCAACGTGGTGCTGGAGAAGCCGCTGGGCCGCATGGGCGCACGCCGATACCACGTCACCGGGCCATGGAAGGATCCGAAGGTCGTGGTCGAAGGCCGCGAGATGCCGGCCCCGGTCGAGGGTGCGCCGGAGCCCGACCCGGATGCGGCGCCGGTGTCGGAGCCTGCGCCCGATGACCCGCGGCCTTGATCGGCGGGCCTGCGCCCGCACGTCTATGTGATGACTTCCCGTGACCCCGAGCCGGACCCGACCATGACCCAAGCCCTTGCGATCGCCGAATCACGCCTGCTGCTGCCTGCGGGCCTCGACGGCGGCGGCCTGGACCGCGCCTTCGGGACCCTGCTGGGCCCGGGCATCGACTTCGGCGACATCTACTTCCAGCACGCGCGGCGCGAGAGCTGGACGGTCGAGGACGGCATCGTCAAGGACGGTGCGCATTCGATCGAGCAGGGCGTGGGCGTGCGCGCGATCAGCGGCGAGAAGACCGGCTTCGCCTATGCCGACGACATCAACGCCGAGTCGCTGCTGTCGGCGGCCGGTTCGGCGCGGGCGATTGCCCACAGCGGCGCCGAACGGCGCGTGCAGGCGCTGGTGCCGGCCGGCGTGCGTGCGTTGTACGCGCCCGAGGATCCGGTCGATGGCATGGCCAATGACGCCAAGGTCGAGGCCCTGCGCCGCGTGGATCGCCTGCTGCGCGCCGCCGACCCGCGGGTGAAACAGGTGATGGTGAGCCTGTCGGGCGGCGTCGACACCATTTTCGTGGCGCGCTCGGACGGCGTGATGGCCGGCGACGTGCGGCCGCTTGTGCGGCTCAACGTGCAGGTGATCGTGGAGCAGGGTGGCCGCCGCGAGAGCGGCTATGCCGGCTATGGCGGGCGCTACTCGTACGCCGAGCTGCTGGGCGACGGCCAGCCTGAAAAGTTCGCGCGCGAAGCGCTGCGCCAGGCGCTGGTGAACCTGGAGGCCATCGACGCCCCGGCCGGCGTGATGCCGGTGGTGCTCGGCAGCGGCTGGCCCGGCGTGCTGCTGCACGAAGCGGTCGGCCATGGCCTGGAGGGCGACTTCAACCGCAAGGGCACCAGCACCTACGCCGGGCGCATGGGCCAGCGCGTGGCGGCGCCAGGCGTGACCATCGTCGATGACGGCACGCTCGACAAGCGCCGCGGCTCGCTCAACGTCGACGACGAGGGCACGGCCACGCAGTGCACCACCCTGATCGAGGACGGCGTGCTCGTGGGCTATATGCAGGACACGCTCAACGCGCGGCTGATGGGCGTGGCGCCGACCGGCAACGGTCGCCGCGAATCGTTCGCGCACCTGGTGATGCCGCGCATGACCAATACCTACATGCTGGCGGGGCAGGACGACCCGGCCGACATGATCCGCTCTGTGAAGAAGGGCCTGTACGCGGTCAATTTCGGCGGTGGACAGGTCGATATCACCAGCGGCAAATACGTGTTCTCGGCCACCGAGGCCTATCTGATCGAGGATGGCAAGGTGACCGCGCCGGTGAAGGGGGCGACGCTGATCGGCAACGGGCCGGAGACCATGCAGAAGGTGCGCATGGTCGGGCATGACATGGCGCTCGATGACGGCGTCGGCATCTGCGGCAAGGACGGCCAGAGCGTTCCGGTCGGCGTCGGCCAGCCCTCGCTGCTGATCGACGGCATCACCGTCGGCGGCACCAGGGCCTGATGCCCGAGGGTCAGTCGGTGGCGGTGGCGTCGTCCGCTCCAGCGGCTTCGGGCTGGCTGTCGAGCAGGGCGCGGATTTCGCGGTACAGCTCGCGGAAGGCGCGCGGCGGCTTGTTCGCCTTGCGCTCGGCCAGCGCGTTGCGCACCAGCTGCCGCAGGCGCTGGCGGTCGGCGCCGGGGAATTCGTCGATGAGCGCCGCCAGTGCGGCGTCGCCTTCGTCGCCAAGCAGGCGTTCGCGCCATTCCTCGGCGCGGTGCAGGCGCGCGGTGTCCAGGCGTGCGGCCTCGCCGCCGACGTCGAGCGCGTCGTGCAGGGCGTCCAGCGCCTCATCGTCTTCGCGGCGCAGCTGCTTGGCCAGGAACGCGACCTCGCGCTTGCGCGCGATGTGCGAGCTGATGCGCCGCGCCCGGTCGATATGCGGGAGCAGGTGCTCGTCCAGCGGCAGCTTCGCCAGCTTGCCCGGGTCGAGTTCCACCAGCTGTTTGGCCAGTTCCAGCACGTCCAGCGCCTCGCGGCGCTGCGCGCTGCGGCTGGGGCCGAGGAATTCGCCGCTCTCTTCGTCCTTGCCGCGCATGTCGTTCCAGTCGCCCGTTGAACCATTTCAAGAACTCCAAGGATAAGGCATTGACCACCGCGATCACCGACGCCAGCCCCGACGCCAGCCCCATCAACGACGACAGCCGCGAGCGCCTGGCGCGCCTGGAGGCCATCGCCGGGCAGTTGCTGGACCGCTGCCGCGATGCCGGAGCCACCCAGGCCGAGGTCGCTTCAAGCGAGGACCGGGGCCTCAACGTCAACGTGCGCATGGGCGAAGTGGAATCGGTGGAATCCACCCGCGACCGCGGCGTCGCGGTCACCGTCTACTTCGGCCAGCGCAAGGGCAGCGCCAGCACCGCCGACCTGCGCGAGGAGAGCCTTGCGGCGACGGTCGAACAGGCCTGTGCCATCGCGCGTCATACCGAGGACGATGCCGCCGCCGGCCTGGCCGACGCCGCGCTGATGGCGCGCGACCTGCGCGACTTCGACACTTGGCATCCGTGGGACATCGATGCGCAGGGCGCGGTGTCGCTTGCGCTGGCGGCCGAGCAGGCCGGCCGCGACGCCGATGTCCGGATCACCAATTCCGACGGCGCCGGCGTCGGCAGCGGCACCTCGCTCAGCGTGTACGCGAACTCGCACGGCTTTATCGGTGCCGAGCGCGGCAGCCACCACAGCGTGTCCTGCGCGCTGATCGCCGGCCGCGGCGAAGACATGCAGCGCGACGGCTGGTACAGCTATGCCCTGGCCGCGGGCGACCTGGAGCCCGCGGCCGCGATTGGACGCGCCGCGGCGCAGCGCACGCTCGCACGCCTGGACCCGGCACCGCTCGCCACCGGCCGCCACCCGGTGCTGTTCTCGGCCGAGGTCGCACGTTCCCTGGTCGGCCATCTGCTCGGCGCGGTGTCCGGCGGTGCGCTGTACCGCGGTGCCAGCTTCCTGGTCGATGCGGCGGGCACGCAGCTGTTCCCGGAGTGGTTCTCGATCCACGAGCGCCCCTTCCTGGCGCGCGGCCTGCGCTCTGCCTCCTTCGATGCGGAAGGCGTGGCCACGCGTGAATCGGCCCTGGTCGACGGCGGCGTACTGCAGCGCTACGTCCTCGGCAGCTACTCCGCGCGCCGTCTTGGCCTGGACACCACGGCCAACGCCGGCGGCGTGCATAATCTCGAGCTCGCGGCCAACGCCGGCGGCTTCGACGAACTGGTGCGTGGCATGGACCGCGGCCTGGTGGTCACCAGCCTGATGGGGCAGGGCGTGAACACCATCACCGGTGACTATTCGCGCGGGGCGTCGGGCTTCCTGGTGGAAGGAGGCTCCATCGTGCGCCCGGTCGACGGCATCACCGTGGCCGGCAACCTGCGCGACATGTTCAAGGCGATCGAAGCCGTGGGCACCGACGTTGATCCGCGCTCGCACATCCGCACCGGCTCGATCCTGGTCGGCGCGATGACGGTGGCCGGCAGCGACTGAGGCCACGGCGTCATCGCAGCCGGGACTGGCCCATCAGTTGGGTTGCCTGCACGCGCCACGACCCCATCATTGCCCTGGGCCGGACCGTTTCCGGCCGGAGCCGAAGCAATGCGCAATCCACTTCCCCTCGTCACCAGCACGCCGTCGGAGCGCCAGTGGGCCGCGTTGGCGCATCTGGCCGCGCTGGTCCTGGCGCTGTGCACGGGCTGGATCGCAGGCGCGGCCGGCATGCTTGGTGCCGGCGCGGTCTATCTGTTCAAGCGTGACCAGTCGCAGTTCGTCGCCACCCACGCCCGCGAGGCGCTGAACTTCAACCTCAGCATGTTCATCTATGCATGCGTCGCCACGGCGATCGGCATCGTGCTGGTCGGCGCCACCGTGCTGACCCTGGGCCTGGGTGCGATCGTGACCCTGCCCGCGGGACTGCTGCTCCTGCTCGCTTACTGCGCGATCGCGATCATGTGGCTGGTCTGCAGCGTGATCGCGATCGTCCGCGCATGGAACGGGCAGGCTTATCGCTACCCCCTGACGCTGCGCCTGTTCTGAGCCCTGGCGGCGCTGTGCCGGCAGGCGCACCGCGCAAGGTGCCGCATGCAGCGGGCGCCGGCCCGGCTCAGCGCCGGCCGTCGCGTCCGCCACCCCGGTCCAGGCGATCCATGCGCTCGTCGAGTGGCGGGTGCGTCCGGTAAAGCTGGGCCAGGCGCGCCGGCCGGCTGCCGAAGGAAGCCATCTTCTGCAGCACCGAATAGAACGCCAGCGGATCGAAGCCGGCGCGCTGCAGGTAGACCCCGGCCGCCGCGTCGGCACGGTACTCGGCCTCACGGTCGAGATCGGTCAGCAGCACCGCGGCACCGTGCCGGTCGATGTAGTCCTTCACATGGGCCGCGGCGCCGGGCGCGCTGACCTGCGACAGCGCGACGTCCTTCCCGGCCTCGCGCACCTGCTGCCTGCGGATCACTTCGAAGTGATCGCGCTGGACCACGTGCCCGAGCTCATGGGCGATCACGGCGGCCACCTCGGCATCGTCGGCAAGCAGCCCGTACAGGCCGCGGGTCAGCAGGATGTATCCGCCGGGCGCAGCGTAGGCGTTGATCTCGCCGTCGTCGATGATGCCGAAGGTCCAGGGCAGGTCCGGGCGCGATGTCTGCGAGGCCACCCAGCGTCCGATCAGGTTGACGCGGCGCTGGGCGGCATCGTCGTTCCACAGCGGTGCCGCGCCGAGCATGCGGGCGCTGACGGCGGGTCCGAAGGCCCGCTCCTCTTCGGCGATTTCCCGGTTGGACTTGCCGATGGCCCGGTCCGCGATGCGGCTGCCCGCGGACTCGCTGATCATGCCGCCACCGAGTTTCGACAGCAGGCCACGCGCGGCCCTGAGGCTGCTGCGCTTGTCGGCCTGCGTGGCCTGGGTTCCGGAGACGTCGAGTTCCTGCGCTTCGCCCGCCAGCGGCACGCTGCGCGCCTGCCAGCCCTGCGCGCGTGCGTGCGCCGCGGCGGTGCCGGCGTCGACGCGATGGGCCTCCAGCCGCGCCAGGCCGGCGGCATCGTGGCGGCCAGCGGCCAGGACGCTGGCATCGATGCCGCGCACGGTCGCGGTTTCAGTCACGCGCCCCTTGCCCGCCGTGCCCTGGAACAGCGCACGCCGTCCGTCGTCATCCGACTCCTGGCCGGCCGGGACCACTCGCACCTCGTTGATGCGGACATAGCCGCTGCGCCCGCCGTCAAGCGCCAGCTGGTACCAGAGGCCCTTCTGCGCGCTGATCGCGACCGGCGCGTCGCGGCCCAGGGTGGTGATCGCGGGGGATTCGAAGTCGGGTGCCGCGCGTACCTCCACCGAGCGCTTGTGCACCACGGCGGGAAGATCAGCGGCGTGCGCGGGTATCGCCAGGCAGGCAGCCGACGCGAACGCCAGCAGGCCCAAACTCAGGGATCGGATCGTGTTTCGCATGGAGTTCCCTCCTCGGGCAACGGGTTTTTATGGATCCAGTTGTTGTGCTTCGCCAACGGCCAGTGCGGGAGGCGGTCCAGGTCCTGGCCCAGCAGCGCGCGCAGGCGCAGCCGCCGGTGGCGCGCGCCCTGGATGCCCTCGACCGTGCGGTCCTCGATCGCCGTGGTGGCGACGCAGGCCATGACGCGCCCGATGCCGTCCAGGCGTTCGCCGCCGGCGTTGAGCAGGGCGTGGAGCGCATCGAGATCGGCCTGCGCCATCGCGCGCGCGGCGGCTTCGCTTTCGGCGGCCCAGGTCAGCAGGACCAGGTCGTCGAGCAATGCGTGCATCCAGTGCTTGCGCTCGATCACGCCCTCGATCAGCACGATGCGGTCGCTGGAATGGACCAGCCTGCGCAGCGTGCGCCGGTATTCCCGGCGGGCGCGCTTGGCGCGCTGCGGCGACAGCGAGGGATCGGGCTCGAAGCGCAGGCGCGCAAGCAGCAGCCAGGGGCGGGTGGCGGGGTCGTATTCACGCAGATAGTCGGAGTTGCCGATGGCGCGCCCGCGCTGCACCGCCGCGTAGCCCCGGCACAGTCCGAAGCACAGGGCGCCGAACGCGAGGCTGGCGAAAATGTCGATGAACCAGCCGAACAGCGTCAGGCCGACGAAGGCCACGGCAAGCAGCACCAGGTTGAGGGCGACGAACACCGGGTCGACGTCCTGGTGCGGTTCGCCGCGCCAGAAGACGAAGCAGGACAGCAGGACCAGGATCGCCGCCAGGGCGTACTTCAGCCAGCCCGGCGGCATCCGGATCCAGCTGCCGGTGAGCAGGGCCTCGGTGGCCTCGGCAAGGATCTCGACCCCGGGCATCGCCATGTCCACCGGCGTCGGCTTGCTGTCGTTGATCCCGGCGGCGGTGTGCCCGATAACGGCGACCGCATCGCGCAGCGGCGGCAGTCCGCTGCCACAGACCGGTACGCCTTCGAGCAGGTCGGCGGCGCTGGCATAGGGCAGGCGCGACCGCTCGCGCCAGTTGATGCGCAGTGCGCCGCCGCGTGCAGCCACGGCGGCGGTGGTTTCGGCCCCCGCGGCCTGTGCCAGGCGTAGCGTCATGGCGGGGATCGCCCAATCGCCGGCGGGCTCGTACAGGCGGACATCGCGCAGCACGCCGTCCCGGCCGCGCTCGATGTTGACCAGCCCGGAATGCCGGGCCATGGCCGCACCGTAGGGCTGGACCAGTGCGACCGCCGGTCCGGGCGTGGCGGCATCGGCAACGCGACGCACCGCGCCTGGTGCTTCGGCGGCGTGAAGCGTCGCCAGCGGGTCGAAGTCCCGGTGCATGCGGCTGGCGGCGAAGACGAACCTGCCGTCGCCGGCCGCGGCCATGGCTTCAAGCAGGGCGTCGCCCGCGGGGTCGGCGGGGGCGCGGTCGGCAAACAGCACGTCGATCCCGACCGCGCGCACGCCCGCGCGGTCCAGCGCTTCCAGCAGGTCGGCATGGCGCTCGCGGCTCCAGGGCCAGCCACCTTCGCCACGGGCCCGGTAATAGTCGATCGAGCAGTCGTCGATTTCGACCACCACGGTGCGCCCGCCGGGCACCGGTTCGATTGGCCGCCAGCCGATGATCCGGTCGAACACGGCGTCTTCCGCGGCATCGAGGGAGCGCGCGTGCTGCATGTCCCAGCCCAGCCAGCCCAGCATCAGCACCGCCAGCAGGGGATAGAAGGCAAAGCGCAGCCGCTGCGAGATCCACGCCAGGGGCCGCCGGTAGGCCCGTTCGAGTACCGCCCACGCATCCATGAAGCCGATGCCGGCGCTCGCCATCATGCGGTCGATGGCCGCGCGCACCCTGTATCCGAATGTCCCTCTCACCCCTGTCGCTGCGCCTCTTGCACCGGTTCAGGGGGTATACGACAAACGCGGGACAAACCCGCCAGTGATCAGTGCGAGCGGTGGATCGCCAGCGTGGCCAGCGCGGCCAGTGGGGCCGCGCGGGGGCCGATCGGAGCGAGCGCGGCGTCCATGGCCGCCGCCAGCTCCGCGAGCCGCGCGCGTGATGCCGTGGCGCCGACCAGTGCGGGGAAGGTCGCCTTGTCCTGCGCCGCGTCCTTGCCGGCGGTCTTGCCGAGCACGGCGCTTTCGCCCTCGACGTCGAGCAGGTCGTCGCGGATCTGGAAGGCCAGGCCGAGGGCGCCGGCAAAGGCGTCCAGGCGCTGGCGCCCGTCGTCGCCGGCGTCGGCGGCGATCGCGCCCATGCGCAGCGCGGCACGGATCAGGGCGCCGGTCTTGAGCGCATGCAGGCGTTCAAGGGCCTCGAGGCTGGACGCGGAACCGGTGCCGGTCGCTGCCAGGTCCAGCGCCTGGCCACCGCACATGCCGCCGGCGCCCGAGGCCTGCGCAAGCTCGCGCACCATTGCCACGCGTGCGGCGTCGCCGACATCGGGATGGGCGCGGGCAAGCACGGCGAAGGCCAGCGACTGCAGGGCGTCGCCGGCGAGGATCGCGGTGGCTTCGCCATACGCGACGTGCACGGTGGGCTGGCCGCGGCGCAGGGCGTCGTCGTCCATCGCCGGCAGGTCGTCGTGGACAAGGGAGTACGCGTGGACCAGTTCGATGGCCGCCGCGGGCGCATCAAGCGCGGACTCCGCTGCGCCCAATGCTGTGCCGGCGGCGTAGACCAGCAGCGGGCGCATGCGCTTGCCGCCGAGCAGCAGGGCGTGGCGCATGGCGGCGCCGAGGCGCTGTTCGGCCGCGGGATGGTCGGCGAGGGCGGCTTCAAGCACGCCGTCGATGCGCTGCCGCCAGTCCTCCAGCCGTGCCGCGGTGGCGTCCGCGGCGTGGGCGTCAGGCATCGTTGCCGCTGTCCGGGAATGCCGTCGCCGAGTCAGGCTGCTGCGGATCGGTGAGCAGGCGCACGCGCAGCTCGGCCGCTTCCAGCGCCTGCTGGCAGCGACGGTACAGGCCGACGCCGCGTTCGTAGGCGGCGAGCGAGTCTTCCAGGCTCATTTCGCCGCGCTCCATCTTTTCGACCAGCTGTTCAAGCGAGTCGAGCGAGGCTTCGAAGTCGGCGACGGGGGACGTGGCGTTGGTGGAATCGGGCGTGCTTGGCATGGGTGCCAGTTTACGCCAAGTCCCGCCAGCGCAGCCTGGCGCCGCGCGCCTGCAGCCAGGCGTACAGGGACGCGTCGAGGATGCGGTCGCCCGCCGCCAGCAGCCGGCCGGCGGCGTCGGACAGCAGCGGCATGCGCGCGCGCTGCCACGGTGCGATGCCGGCATCCTGCAGCACCTGCTTGAGCGCGTGCGAATGCGTCCGGCCGGGCAGGTGGATGCGTTCGCTGCCGCGGCGGGCATGGGCGTGCAGGGGCTGTCCGAAGGCGTCGGCACCTTCAAGCGCGAGGCTGCCGCCGCCGGGCAGCGGCAGGGGCGCGCGGCCGTCCCAGGGCCGCGCCCAGCCGGGCTCGAGCGGGGCCAGCGCCTGCAGCGGCATGGCGTGGAGCCGTCCGCGCCATGCGCGGACGCATGCGTTGCTCCAGCGGTACGCGGCGGCGCCGTCGCCGCGGGCCGAGAGCAGGGCCTCGATTCCGGGGATGGCGGATGCCGGCAGCGGTGGCAGGCCAAGCCCGGCGGCCCAGGCGCGGAGCAGGCGTGCGCGCTGCGCGGGCGGCAAGGCTTCCAGCGGGCCGATCGGCAAGGTCCGGCGGCCGCGAGTGCGGTCGCCCGTGCGGTCGCGATCGGCCGGCAAGGCATCGCCCCCGTCGCCGTCGCTCGCCCTGGCCATCAGGCCGTCCAGCGCGGCCGCGTCATGCACGGCGAGCAGGTCCGCCGCTTCGGCGCACAGCGCGGCACTGCGCGCCAGCGCCGTATCGGCGCCTGGCCAGCGCTGTCGCAGGAGGGGCAGCACGGTCCGGCGCAGGAACGTACGGTCGTGCATCGGGTCGGCATTGGCCGGATCTTCGATCCAGGCCAGGTTGCGGGCACGCGCCCAGGCTTCCAGGCGGGTGCGTGGCAGCAGCAGCAGGGGGCGCCACATCCAGCCCGCGGCGAAGCGGCGCCAGGGACGCATTGCCGCCAGTCCATCGGGGCCGGAGGCGCGCAGGGCGCGCAGCAGGAAGGTTTCGGCCTGGTCGTCCTGGTGGTGGGCGAGCGCGAGCACCTCGTCCTTGCCCAGGGCCCGGGCGAAGGCCGCGTGTCGCGCCGCGCGCGCCGCGCCTTCGAGGCCCAGGCCGCTGTCGCGCCCCACCGCGACCCTTTGCACCGCAAGCGGCACGCCCAGTGCGGCGCAGGTCGCGCTGCAGTGGGCGGCCCAGGCATCGGCGTCGGGATGCAGGCCGTGATGCACATGCAGTGCGCGCAGGCCGCGCGCGCGGATGGTGGGCAGCGCCGCAAGCCGGTGCAGCAGCACGCTGGAGTCGAGTCCGCCGCTCAGGGCGACGGTGATCGCGGTGCCGGCGTCGTCGTCCGGAACCCTGAGCAGCTGCTCCGGCAGCAGGCGTTCCAGGCGGATGGCATCGGGCAGGTCGGGGTTCATCGGCAGCGCCGCGGCACGCGGCGGACGGGCCGCCGCGCGCCGCGCCGTGTCACTCGGTTTCGATGCGGATGCCGCCGATGAAGCCGGCCGCGAGGTTGTAGATGATCGCCTGGATGGCGCCGGCGATGAAGCCGACGATGCCGTACATGATCGGCAGGATGATGATCCCCATGAATCCGCCGACCGCGGCGAACATGCCGCCGCTGTCACCCATCATGCTGCCGAACAGGCTGCTGAACAGGAACATGATGACGCCCGCCAGCAGGCCGAAGGCGGCTGCGATGATGCCCGAGATCTTTGCCGCGGACAGCACGTCGATACGCTTGATGATCATCCATTGTCTCCCCTTGCCGGCGGATTGCCGGCAGGCGAAGTCTATGCGATCGGGCGCGGCTGGCCGGGTGCTCAGGCGGCTTCGTAGGCGCCGTAGCCGCGCAGGCGCCGGTAGCGCTTTTCCAGCAGGGCGTCGACCGGCAGGCTTTCCAGCGCGTCGATTTCGTTGACCAGCACCGCCTTCAGGCGCAGCGCCATCTGCCGGGGCTTGCGGTGCGCGCCACCGATCGGCTCGCGCACCATCTTGTCGACCAGGCCCAGGCCCAGCAGGCGCTTGGCGGTGAGGCCCAGCTGCTCGGCGGCGTCCCTGGCCTTGGCCGGGTCCTTCCACAGGATCGACGCGCAGCCTTCGGGCGAGATCACCGAATAGGTGCTGTATTCCAGCATCAGCGTGCGGTCGCCGACGCCGATCGCCAGCGCGCCGCCGGAGCCGCCTTCGCCGATCACGGTGCACACGATCGGCGTGCGCAGCTCCGCCATTTCCATCAGGTTGCGGGCGATGGCCTCCGACTGCCCGCGCTCCTCGGCGCCGATGCCGGGATAGGCGCCGGGGGTGTCGATGAAGGTCAGCAGCGGCAGCCTGAAGCGCTCGGCCATCTTCATCAGGCGCAGCGCCTTGCGGTAGCCCTCGGGACGCGGCATGCCGAAGTTGCGGCGCACCTTGGCCTTGGTGTCGCGGCCCTTCTGGTGGCCGATGATCATCACGCTGCGGCCGTTGATGCGGCCGATGCCGCCGACGATGGCGGCGTCGTCGGAGTAGGCGCGGTCGCCGGCCAGCTCCTGGAACTCGTCGCAGACATAGCGGATGTAGTCGTTGGTGTAGGGCCGCGCCGGGTGGCGCGCAAGCTGCGAGACCTGCCAGGGGCTGAGGTCGCGGAAGATCTGCGCGGTGCGCAGGCGCAGCTTGTTCTGAAGAGTCCGGAGCTCGGCATCGATGTTGACACCGGGGCCGGAGCTGGCCTGGCGCAGGTCCTGGATCCTGGCTTCCAGGTCCGCGATGGGCTGTTCGAAATCTAGGTAGTTGGGATTCATCGGCGGCTGCGATCGTGAAAGGGGCCAGTCTAGCGGAGTCGCTCCGGCGGGGCCGGGACGCATGCTTTTGGGGGGAGCCGCTATAGCGGCGATTTTCCTCGAGTCGCCGTTATAACGGCTTTGATGCTTGCAGGTGCTCAGCTGGCCCAGGGGCGCGTACCCATGGCGACGTGCACGGCGCGCACGCCGGATTCGGCGCGCAGCTGGCCCAGGAGGTCCGGCTCGACGCGCACCGAGCCGGTGCCGTCGATGTCCAGGCTGCCGGCGGCACCGGTTGCCAGCAGCAGGTCCAGGCGCAGCGGCGTGGTACCCGGGCGGTGGGCGGCCAGCAGCGTGTCGATGCGGTCGAGGACGCCGGTGGACTTCAGGTCCAGGCGCAATGACAGGCGCTGTGCGCACTGCCTGCAGACCTCGTGGAAATCCCAGGCCCGGCGCGCGCGCAGCGAGAAGCCACCGCTGAACTCGTCCTCGCGCAGGCCGCCTTCGACGATCACGATGCGGTTGCCGCCGAGCAGCGATGCGTACTCCACCCAGGCTTCGGAGAAGAAGGCGCACTCGATGCGGCCACGGCCGTCCTCCAGCTGGACGAAGGCCTGGCTTTCGCCGCGCTTGCGGATGCCCATGACCTGGCCTGCCACTATCGCCGTGACCTCCTGCCGCCAGCCGCCGCGACCGCCTTCACCATTGCCGTTGCCGCCCTTGCGCGCGCTGCTGCCCGACTCCCAGAGCTGGTCGAGTTGGCCGAGGTCGGCGCCGACCAGGGTCTTGAGTTCGCTGCGCCATGGATCCAGCGGGTGGCCGCTCAGGTAGTGGCCGAGGGTGTCGCGCTCGCCCGCGAGCTTCTGCGCCAGCGGCCATTCGGCGACCTCGGGCAGGGTGATCTGCGCCGCCGCGGCCGCGGGCTCGGCGAAGCCGCCGAACAGCGAGGTCTGCCCGGCTTCGCGCTCGCGCGCCAGCTGGTCGGTGGCCTTGAGCACTTCGGGCAGCTGCAGCATCAGTGAAGCGCGGTTGAGGCCCAGCGCATCCAGCGCGCCGGCGTTGACCAGCGCCTCGAGCGTGCGCCGGTTCAGGCGCGCGGATTCGATCCGGCGGCAGAAGTCCATCAGGTTGGCGTAGGGCCCATCGCGCTCGCGCTCCGCGGCGATCGCCTCGCAGGCGCCCTGGCCCACGCCCTTCACCGCGCCCAGGCCGTAGCGCAGGGTGCGCGCGTCCATGGCTTCGAACATATAGCCCGAATGGTTCACGTCCGGCAGCAGCACCTCGAGTCCGAGCGCGCGCGCCTCGGCGAGGAAGCCGACGACCTTCTCGGTGCTGTCCATGTCGCTCGACAGCACCGCGGCCATGAACTCGGCCGGGTAGTGGGTCTTCAGCCATGCGGTCTGGTACGACACCAGCGCATAAGCGGCGGCGTGCGACTTGTTGAAGCCGTAGCCGGCGAACTTTTCCAGCAGGTCGAAGATCGGGCCGGACACCCTGGGCTCGATGCCGTGGGTTTCCCGCGCGCCGTCCTCGAACTTGGCGCGTTCGCGCGCCATCTCCTCGACCTTTTTCTTGCCCATCGCCCGGCGCAGGAGGTCGGCGCCGCCCAGCGAGTAGCCGCCCAGGATCTGCGCGGTCTGCATCACCTGTTCCTGGTACACCACCACGCCGTAGGTCGGCGCCAGCACCGGCTCAAGCAGCGCGTGCGGATACTGGACTTCGGCGCGGCCGTGCTTGCGCTCGATGAAGTCCGGGATCAGGTCCATCGGCCCCGGGCGGTACAGCGACACCAGGGCGATCAGGTCGTCGAAGCGGTCCGGCTTCGCGCGCTTGAGCAGCTCGCGCATGCCGCGTGATTCGAACTGGAACACCGCCACGGTGTCGCCGCGGGCGAAGAGTTCGTACGTCTTTGCGTCGTCGAGTGGCAGCTTGGTGATGTCGACCAGCGCCGTTGTGTTTCCGTCCGCCGCGGCCTGTCCGGCCAGGCGCTTGTTGATCGCCTTCACCGCCCAGTCGATGATCGTCAGCGTGCGCAGGCCGAGGAAGTCGAACTTCACCAGGCCCACCGCCTCGACGTCGTCCTTGTCGAACTGGGTCACCGGGTTGCGGCCGCCGCCGTCGCCGTCGTGTTCGGCGAACAGCGGGCAGAAGTCGGACAGCGGCGAGGGCGCGATCACCACGCCGCCGGCGTGCTTGCCGGCGTTGCGGGTCAGGTTCTCGAGCTGCAGCGCAAGATCGATCAGGTCGCGGACGTCGTCCTCGTCCCTGTAGCGCGCGATCAGCTCGTCGGAGCGCCAGGCATCGTCCTTGCGTCCCTTTTCGGTGAGGCCCAGCGCGTCCTGCAGCGACACGCCCAGGGTCATCGGCACCAGCTTGGCGATGCTGTCGACCAGCCCGAAGGGATAGCCCAGCGCACGCCCGGCATCGCGCACCACGGCCTTCGCGGCCATGGTGCCGTAGGTGATGATCTGGCTGACGCGGTCGCGGCCGTACTTGGCGGCGACATAGTCGATCACCTCGTCGCGCCTGTCCATGCAGAAGTCGATGTCGAAGTCGGGCATCGACACGCGTTCGGGGTTGAGGAAGCGTTCGAACAGCAGGTCGTAGGGCAGGGGGTCGAGGTCGGTGATCTCCAGCGCCCAGGCCACCAGCGAGCCGGCGCCTGAACCACGGCCGGGGCCGACCGGAATGCCCTGTTCCTTGGCCCAGCGGATGAAGTCCGAGACGATCAGGAAGTAGCCCGGGAAGCCCATCCGGATGATGACGTCGAGCTCGGTCTCCAACCGCGCCTGGTAGCTGGCGCGGTCGTGGCCTTCGGCCAGCGGTGCCTGCTCGAGCCTGCGCTCCAGGCCGTCGCGCGCCTCGCTGCGGATCCAGGAATCGAGCGTGTGCTCGCTGGGCACCGGGAACGCCGGCAGGTGGTAGGTCCCCAGGCGCAGCTCGAGGTTGCAGCGCTGCGCGAGCGCCACGGTGTTGTCCAGCGCGTCGGGCACGTCGGCAAACAACGCTGCCATTTCCTCGCCGGACTTCAGATACTGCTCGGCGGTGTAGTCGCGCGGCCGGCGCGGATCGTCCAGCACGCGGCCGGACGAGATGCAGACCCGCGCTTCGTGGGCGTCGAAGCCTTCGCGGTCGATGAAGCGCACCTCGTTGCCGGCGACTACCGGCACCGAACACAGCGAGGAGGCATGCAGCGCGAAGTCGTTGTATGCCGTCTCGTCGGCAAAGCCGCAGCGCGCCAGAGCCAGGTGCAGGCCGTCGTCGAACACGCCGCGCCAGTCCTTCACCCAGGCCTCGGCCTGGTCCGGTCTGCCGGCGGCGACCAGGCGACCGGCGGGCGACTGGCGCCCGGCCAGGGCGAACAGGCCGCCGTGCACCTCGCGCAGCCACTCCGGGCGGACCACCACGCCGTCATGGCGCTGGCCTTCCATCCATGCGCGCGTCAGCAGTCGCGACAGCGACAGGTAGCCCTCGTGGTCGCGGCAGAGCAAGGTGAGCGTGGCCGGCGCCTCGTTGCCTTCGGCGATGCTGATGTCGGCACCGGCGATCGGCTTGATGCCGGCGCCCTCGGCCGCGCGGAAGAACTTCACCAGCGAAAACAGGTTGTTGCGGTCGGTCACCGCCACCGACGGCTGGCCCAGGGCCACGCAGCGCTTGACGAGTTCCGGGATGCGGATCGTCGAGTCGGCGAGCGAGTATTCGCTGTGGAGCGTCAGGTGGACGAAGCGTCGGGACATCACGGGGCCGGAGTTGCAGCCAAGCAGGTTAGGTCCCAGCCTCCGTGCGGACAAGGCTTGACAGCGAGGCCCGCGGCTTTCGCAGGGTCAGCAGGCGCCGAACAGGTCGGGTGCACAGGCTGCGTGCACCGGCGCGAAGCTCCTGCGGTGCTGCGGGCAGGGCCCGTGCGTGCGCAGCGCGGTGAGGTGGGCGGGCGTGCCGTAGCCCTTGTGCTCGTGGAATCCGTAGGCGGGATAGCGACCGTGGAGCTCGTTCATGGCGCGATCGCGGGTGACCTTTGCGAGGATGGATGCGGCCATGATGCTGCGATCGCGCGCATCACCGCCCACCCAGGCTTCGGCCGCGCAGGGCAGGCCGGGCGGAATCGCGTTGCCGTCGATGCGCGCCATGCCGGCCACGTGCGCGACCGCTTCCATCGCCAGCCGCATGCCGAGCATGGTGGCGTGGTAGATGTTGATGCGGTCGATGTCCTCGACGCCGATCGCGACCACGTGCCAGGCCAGGGCGCGGTCGATGATGCGTTCGTAGAGCTCGTCGCGGCGCGCGGACTTCAGCGCCTTGGAATCGTCCAGGCCGTTGATGCGCTGGCGCGCCGGGTCGAAGACGACCGCCGCCACCACCACCGGACCGGCCAGCGGACCGCGGCCGGCTTCGTCGATGCCGGCCACCAGGCTGGACACAGCGGTCGTGCCTGCCGGCGCCGGCCGGACGCGGACTCCCGCCAGCGCAGGCCGCTGCCTCATGGCGCGGCGCCGGCGTCGGCGGCCAGATGCCGCGGGTCCAGCAGCTCGACCACGGCCGCGGCCGCTTCGCGCGAGGCGTCGCGCCGAAGCAGGATGTGCAGCTCGCGGTAGCGCGGCTCGAGCGCTTCGATCGCAGCGGGATCGGAGAACCAGGCAAGCACGGCTTCGGACAGCTGCAGCGGCGTGCAGTCGTCCTGCATCAGCTCGGGCGCGATGGTTTCGCCGGCAAGCACGTTGGGCAGGGCGTAGCGGTCCACTTTGAGCATGCCCAGGCCCCTGACGATGGCGTGGGTGGTGGGCGAGATGCGATAGCCCACGACCATGGGACGCTTGGCGAGCATTGCTTCCAGGGTCGCCGTGCCCGAGGCCAGGAGCACCACGTCGGCTGCCACCATCGCCGCACGCGCGGAGCCGTCGAGCAGGCGCAGCGCAGTCGTGCCCGCGGCCGGCAGCATCGCCGCAAGCGCTTCGCGGCACGCCGCGTTGGCCGCGGGCACCAGCACCTGCAGGCCCGGGATGCGCTCGGCCACCAGCGCCGCGCCCTGCAGGAAAGCCGGGCCCAGGCGCTCGATTTCGCCCAGGCGCGACCCGGGCAGCACCGCCAGCACGGGCGCGTCCTGGTCGACTCCGAGCGCTGCGCGCGCGGCGCGGCGGTCGGGGTTGAGCGGCATGGCATCGGCCATCGGATGACCGACGAAGCGCGCGTCGACGCCGTGCCGGGCGTAGATCGGTGGCTCCATCGGGAACAGGCAGAGCACGCGGTCGGCGCTGCGCCCGATCCTGGCCGCGCGGCCCTGGCGCCAGGCCCAGACCGAGGGGCTGACATAGTGCACGGTGCATATGCCACGGGCCTTGAGCTGGCGTTCGAGGCCGAGGTTGAAGTCGGGAGCATCGATGCCGATGAAGGCATCGGGCTTCCAGTCCAGGATGCGGCGGCGCAGGCCGCGGCGCAGGCGCAGCAGGCGCGGCAGGTGGGCCAGCACTTCGGCCAGGCCCATCACCGCCAGCTCGCCGGCGTCGTGCCAGGTCTCCATGCCGGCCGCGCGCATCGCGTCGCCGCCGATGCCGGCGAATTCGGCGTCCGGAAAGCGCTCGCGCAGGCGTTCGACCAGCCCGGCGCCGAGCAGGTCGCCGGACGCTTCGCCGGCGACCAGCGCGAAGCGCGGCCCGCCGCCGGTCACCGCAGCAGCGGCCGTTCGCCGCCCTCGATGAAGTCGAGCATCAGCCGTACGTCTTCGCTGCCCGATGCCAGCTCCGCGAGCTTGCCGCGGGCGTCGTCCAGCGTTTCGCCGGACATGTAGACGGCGCGGTAGGCGCGGCGGATGGCCGCGATCCGGTCCGGGTCGAAGCCACGGCGCTTCAGGCCCTCGGCATTGATGCCGCGCGGCCGGCCGTAGCCTTCCTGCGCGATCATCAGGAACGGCGGCACGTCGCCGTTGACGAAGGCCCCCATGCCGATGAAGGCATGGTCGCCGATGCGGCAGAACTGGTGGATGCCCGCGAAGCCGCTCAGGATCACGTGGTCACCGACCACGACGTGGCCGGCCAGCGTCGCGTTGTTGGAAAAGATGCAGTGGTCGCCGACGATGCAGTCGTGCGCCACGTGGGTATAGGCCAGCAGCCAGTTGTCGCTGCCGATGCGGGTGATCCCGCCGCCATCGCCGGTGCCGCGGTTGATGGTGGTGAACTCGCGGATGACGTTGCGGTCGCCGATCTCGAGTTCGACGCGCTCGCCGCGGTACTTCTTGTCCTGCGGCTCGCCGCCGATCGCGGCGTGGCCATGGATGCGGTTGTCGCGGCCGATGCGGGCCGGCCCCTGCACGCTGCAGTGCGGGCCGACCTGCGTGTTCGCGCCGATCTCGACGCCGGCGCCGATGATCGTGAACGCTCCGATCGTGGCGCCTTCGCCGATCATGGCGGACGGGTCGACGACCGCGCTGGCGTGGATCGACGCCGCAGCCATGTCAGGCATCGACCTCGGCACAGAGGATGTCGGCGCTGGCCACCTTTTCGCCATCGACGGTGGCGATGCCGCAGTACAGGGTCATGTTGCGGATCTCGCGCTTGATCGTGACCTCGATGTCGAGGCGGTCGCCGGGCACGACCATGCGCGCGAAGCGTGCGTTGTCGACCTTGACCAGGTAGGACAGGCGGCCGATGTGGCTTGCGCCACCGCGCGCGAGCTGGGTCAGCAGTCCGCCGGCCTGCGCCATCGCCTCGATCACCAGCACGCCGGGCATCACCGGGCGGTCGGGGAAGTGGCCCTGGAAATAGCTTTCGTTCGCGGTCACGTTCTTGTACGCAAGCACGCGCTTGCCGTCCTCGAAGGCCACCACGCGGTCGATCAGCAGGAAGGGGTAGCGGTGCGGCAGCATCTCTCGGATGCCCTCCACGCCAATGGGAAAGCTCAGGGTGCCCGCCGTCATGTCTTCTCCTTTTCCAGCGCCTGCACCTGGCGGGCGAGCGCGTCGAGTTGCTTGAACCGCGCTGCGCTCTTGCGCCAGCTGCGGTTGTCCATGATCGGCGTCCCCGACGAGTATTCGCCGGGCACGTCGATCGAATGCGTGACCAGGGCCATCGAGGTGATCACGACCCGGTCGCAGATGGCGAGGTGGCCGAGGATGCCCGCGCCGCCACCGACCAGGCAGTAGCGGCCGATGACGGCGCTGCCGGCCACGGCGGAACACCCGGCCATGGCCGTGTGCGCGCCGATGCGGACGTTGTGTCCGATCTGGATCTGGTTGTCCAGGCGGACGTCCTCTTCGAGCACGGTGTCCTCGATGGCGCCGCGGTCGATGGTGGTGTTGGCGCCGATCTCGCAATCGTCGCCGACCAGCACGCCGCCCTGCTGCGGAACCTTGATCCAGCGCCCGGCATCCATCGCCAGGCCGAAGCCGTCGGCGCCCAGGACCGCGCCGGGGTGGACCAGGACGCGCTCGCCCAGGCGCACGCGGCGCACCAGGGTGGCGCGCGCCACCAGCCGGCTGCCGGCGCCGACCACGCAGTCCTCGCCGATGACGCAGCCAGGGCCGATGATCGCGCCGGCGCCGATGCGCGAACGCGCGCCGATGCAGGTGAACGGGCCGATCTCCGCCGACGGGTCGACCTCGGCCGAGGCATCCACCACCGCCGAGGCATGCACGCCGGCGTTGGCAACCGGTGCCGGATCGAACAGCGCCGCGATCTTCGCGAACGCCACATAGGGATCACGCGCGACCAGCAGCGTCCGCTCGAGTCCTTCGGCGTCGCCTTCGCGAACCACCACCACGCCCGCGTCCGAGCCGGCCAGCTGGCCGCGGTAGCGCGGGTTGGCGAGGAAGGACAGCTGCCGTGGGCCAGCGCCGGACAGCGTCGCGACCGAGTCGACCGCCACCCCGCCGTCACCGCACAGGGCAAGACCGAAGCGTTCGGCCAGTGCCGCCGCCGTCTGCGTGGTGGATGCCATCGTTGCGCGCCCGAGCGGCTAGAACGCGCCGCCGAAGGTGAACTGCAGGCGCTCGAGTTCGTCGCCGTCCTGCTCGCGCAGCGGCATCGCGTAGCTGATCGAGATCGGCCCCACCGGTGCGCGCCACATCAGTGCGACACCCGCCGAGGCGCGGAGCTCGCCGGCGTCGAAGGCATCGACGTCCTTGAACACGTTGCCGAAGTCGACGAAGGCGGACACGCGCGCGGCCGGCGAATCGAACAGGGTCGGGAAGAACATTTCAAACGAGCCCACGGTCTTCACCGCGCCGCCGATGACCTGGCGGTAGCTGCTGTTCCAGGCGGCCTCGCGCGGGCCGAGGGTGTTGTCGCGGAAGCCGCGCACCGAGCGCGCGCCGCCGGCGTAGAAGTTCTCGAAGAACGGCAGGCCGTCGGCCATGGCGCTGCGGGCATCCGGCAGGTCGTCGGTGTCTTCGGGGGAATCCGGGTCGTAGACGATGCCATAACGCGCATCGCCGTAGCTGTCGCCATAGCCGAACTCGAAGCGGGTGTTGAGCACCAGCGCGCGGGAAATCTGCCAGTACTTCGAGAACTCGTAGTTGAGCTTGTAGTACTCGGCGGTGGAGCCGGGCAGGGCGACTTCCATGGACACGCGCTGCAGGGTGCCGCGCGTCGGCTGCAGGAAGTCGTTGCGGGTGTCGCGGGCCCAGCCCAGCTCGGCGCGCCAGGCGTGGAAGGTGCGCTGCCCGATCACGTCGATGTAGTCCACGATCGACTGCGGTGAACTTCCGCGCCAGGCGAAGATCTGGTTGCTGTCGATGCCGAACATCGCGGTGATGGTGTCGTGCTCGGTCAGCGGGATCCCCAGCACCATCTGCGCCGCGCGGCTGGTCGAGGAGTACTGCGCGGTGTTGTACTCGGAGTTGTCGAACTCGCGCCACCACAGGTTGTAGCCCAGCGACAGGCCGTTGTCGCTGAAGTACGGGTTCAGGTACGAGAACGAATAGCGCTGCAGGTAGACGTTGCGCTGGGCCTCGACCGAGACCCGGTTGCCGCTGCCGAGGAAGTTGTTCTGCGACAGCTGCACCGAGGTGGTCATGCCGCTGAGCTGCGAGTAGCCGACGCCGAACATGAAGCTGCCGGACGTGGTCTCGGTGACGCTGTACTCGATGTCGACCAGGTCGTTGGTGCCGGGAACCGGCTTGCTCTCGACGTTGACGCTGCCGGTTTCGAAGAAGCCCAGGCGCTGCAGGCGGACCTTGGAGCGGTCGATCGCCGCCTGCGAATACCACGCGCCCTCGAACTGCCGCATCTCGCGGCGCAGCACTTCGTCGGCGGTGCGGGCGTTGCCCTTGAACACGATCCGGCGCACGGTGACGCGCGGCCCGGGCACGACCTGCAGGTTGATGTCGACGCGGCGGTTCTCGCGGTCCACTTCCGGGATCACGTTGACCTGGGCGAAGGCGTAGCCGATGTTGCCCAGCGTGGCCGCGATCTGGTCGGAGCTGAACTCCAGCAGCGCGCGCGAGAAGGTCATCTCGGGCTTGATGAACACCAGCCGTTCGATGTCTTCCTTCGGCAGCACGGTATCGCCGGTGACCTCCACCGAATCGACCGTGTACACCTCGCCCTCGGTGAGGCCGGCGGTGATGTACATGTCGCGCTTGTCCGGGCTGATTGCGACCTGGATGTTGTCCTCGCTGAAATCGATGTAGCCGCGGTCGAGATAGAAATTGCGCAGCTTCTCGCGGTCGCCTTCGAGCTTCTCGCGCGAATACTGGTTGTCGCGTCGGTACCAGCTCAGCCAGTTGGTCTCGCCGGATTCCCAGGCGCCGGTCAGGGTTTCGTCGTCGAAGCTGTCGTTGCCCACGAGGTTGATGTGGCGGATGCTCGCCGCCTTGCCTTCGTCGACCTTGATCGTGACGTCGACGCGGTTGCGGTCCAGGGGCGAGACCGTGGGCGTGATCGCGACGTTGTACTTGCCGCGATTGTTGTACTGGCGGGTCAGCTCCTGGGTCACGCGGTCGAGCGCCAGGCGGTCGAAGGTCTCACCCTCGGCCAGGCCGATGTCGCTCAGGCCCTTGGTCAGGTCCTCGGTCTTGATGTCCTTGTTGCCGGTGAGCGTGAGCTTGTTGATCGCCGGGCGTTCGGTGACCTGGACCACCAGGATGTCGCCCTGGCGGCCCACGCTGACGTCCTCGAAGAAGCCCGTGGCGTACAGCGCGCGGATGGCAGCGCCGACGCGGCCGGAGTCGATGCTGTCGCCGCGCTCGATCGGAAGATAGGTGAACACGGTGCCGGCGCCAATGCGCTGCAGGCCGTCGACGCGGATGTCGGAGACGGTGAATGCGCCGGGGGCGAGGACCGTGGCGGGTTGGGGCGGCATGCCGAAGGCGGCCAGCGGGTCGACCGGCTGCTGGGCCCAGGCCGGCGCGGCGAGCGTCGAGGCGAGGGCGATGGCAAGCAGGCGGCGTTTCGGGAGTCGCGTCATCAATGGCGTCCGGGTCGGGCGTTTCGTGGGGGTGCGGCGCTGGGCGCGGCGGCGGTACATGCGGGCATCAGCGCACCAGTTGCAGGATGTCGTTGTAGAACGCCAGGCCCATCAGGCCTGCGAGCATGGCCATTCCGGCATATTGCCCGGTGACCATCGCGCGCTCGCTCAAGGGGCTGCCCTTGACCAACTCGATAAGGTAATACAACAGGTGACCGCCGTCCAAGATCGGGATCGGCAGCAGGTTGATGATCGCCAGGCTGAGCGAGAGCAGGGCGAGGAAATTCAGGAACCAGGCGGCGCCCATGCCGGCGGACGCGTTGGCATAGCGTGCGATGGTGATCGGACCCGAGACGTTCTCCATCGAGGCCCGGCCGCTGGCCATGCGCCAGACCATGCCGAGGGTGTCGCGGGTGAGTCGCCAGGTCTCGGCGGCGGCCGCGGGAACCGCGGCCAGCGGGCCATGGCGCAGGGTGGCGTCGTGGACCGCCGAGCGCGGAGTGGGCTCGATGCCCAGCGCCCAGAAGGGTTCCCGCCCCTCCGCTTCGGCCAGCGTCGGCGCGATCTCCAGCGCCAGCCGCTCGCCTTCGCGCTCGACCTCGATCATGCCGGTCCCGCCCTGGTTGCCGAGTTCCTGCACCAGCGGGCCGATGTCGGCGAAGATGTGCACCGCCACGCCGTCGATGGCGGTGATGCGGTCGCCCTCGGCGAGCACGCCCCAGGCCGCGCTGTCCTCGCGCACCCGGCCCACGTCCGGCGGCAGCACGAAGGCCTGCGGCAGCAGGCCGATCGCCGGGATCGTGCGCCGGACCTCGAGGTCCGCCGGCAGCAAGGACAGGCGCAGCGTGCGGACGGCCTCGCTGCCCTGGGCGGTGCGCAGGCGCACCTCGACATCGGAGCGGTCCATGGCGGCGGTGGTCAGGGCCATGGCCGCCTCGCTCCAGGTCGGCGTAGGGCGGTCGCCGATGCTGAGCACGGTGTCGCCGCGCGCGAGGCCCGACTCCGCGGCGATGCCCTGGACCTGGCCCAGCACCGGCTGGTAGTCGGGCCGGCCGATCACGAACATCGCCCAGAGCAGGGCGAGGCACAGCAGCAGGTTGGCGATGGGTCCCGCGGCCACGATGGCGATGCGCTGCCAGACCGACTTGCGGTTGAAGGCCGCCCCGAGCTCCGACTCCGCCACATCGCCTTCGCGCTCGTCGAGCATGCGCACGTAGCCGCCCAAGGGCAGGGCGGCGACCACGTACTCGGTGCCGTCGCGGCCCATGCGCTTCCACAGCGGCCGGCCGAACCCGACCGAGAACCGCAGGACTTTCACGCCGTTGCGCCGCGCCACCCAGAAGTGGCCGAACTCGTGGAAGGTCACCAGCACGCCCAGGCTGACGATCATCCACCACACGGAACCCAGGAAGGTAGTCATTGCGTGCTCGTCAGTGGGCGTGGCGGGCGAGGGCGCGCCGGGTCGACTCGCGGGCGAGCGCGTCGGCCTCGCGCAGCGCGTCGAGGGACGCGGCGGGTCTGGCCGGCAGCGCTGCCAGCGCGTCTTCGACCAGCGCCGGAATGGACAGGAAGCCGGTGCGGCCCTGAAGGAAGGCTGAAACCGCCTCCTCGTTGGCGGCGTTGAGCACCGCCGGCGCGGTGCCGCCGGCGGCCAGGGCATCGAAGGCCAGGCGCAGGCAGGGGAAGGCCTGGGTATCCGGCGGCTCGAAGTCCAGGCGGCCGTGGGCGAGCAGGTCCAGCCCGCCGACGCCGGATTCGATGCGCCGCGGCCAGGCCAGCCCGACCGCAAGCGCGGTGCGCATGTCCGGCAGCCCGAGCTGGGCAAGGGTCGAGCCGTCGATGAACTCCACCAGCGAATGGACCAGGCTCTGCGGGTGCACCAGCACGTCGATGCGGGCCGCGGGCAGCCCGAACAGGTGGTGGGCCTCGATCACCTCCAGGCCCTTGTTCATCAGGGTGGCGGAATCGACCGAGATCTTCGGGCCCATCGACCACTTGGGGTGGGCCACGGCCTGTGCGGGTGTCACCCCCGCGAGCGACGCGCGGTCGCGGCCGCGGAACGGCCCGCCTGATGCAGTCAGCACCAGCCGGCGCACGTCCGTGCAGGCGCCATCGGGCGGCAGGCACTGGAAAATCGCGCTGTGCTCGCTGTCGATCGGGATGACCCGGGCACCGTGCTCGCGGGCGGTGGCCATGACCAGCTCGCCGGCCAGCACCAGCGACTCCTTGTTGGCGAGCAGCAGGCGCTTTCCGGCACGTGCGGCGGCAAGCGTGGAATCCAGGCCCGCGGCGCCGACGATGGCGGCGACTACGGTGTCATTCCCTCCGTCGCCGGCAAGTCCGGTGATTGCGGCCATGCCGGCGTGGGCACGGGTGGCCAGGCCGGCCTCGCGCAGTCCGTCGCGGAGCCGGGGGTACGCGGTTTCGTCGGCGATCGCGGCGTCGTCGGGGCGATGCCGACGGCAGGCCTCGAGCAGGGCCTCGACCTTGCTGCCGGCGGCCAGCGAGCTGGCGCGCATGGCCTCCGGGTGGCGGGCGATGACGTCGAGCGCCGAGGTGCCGATCGAGCCGGTGGCGCCGAGGACGGCGACGCTGCGCATCAGAAGCCCAGCCAGATCTTGCCCAGCGCGAACACGGGCAGGGCGGCGAACACGCTGTCGAGGCGGTCCATGATGCCGCCGTGGCCGGGGATCAGGTTGCCGGAATCCTTGGCGCCGACGTGGCGCTTGAGCAGGCTTTCAAACAGGTCGCCCACGACCGAGAACAGCACAGTGAGCAGGGCCACGAGCGCCACCAAGGGCAGCGCGGGAACGCCGACGCCGATGAGCCATGCGCCCAGGGTCGCCACCAGCACGCCGCCCGCGGCACCGCCCACCAGGCCGGCCACGGTCTTGTTGGGGCTGATCCGCGGCGCCAGCTTGCGCTTGCCGAACGCACGTCCGGCGAAATAGGCACCGGTGTCGGTGGCCCAGACGGTCATCAGCACCAGCAGCAGCCAGGCGGGGCCGTCATTGTGCAGCAGGGCCAGCGCGCACCATGCCGGGACCACGGCAAAGGTTGCCGCGGCGAGCTTGAACACGCGCGCGTTGGTGTCGTGGTCGGAGGCGAAGTCGTAGTGCACCAGCCACAGCATGGCCAGCAGCCACCAGACCACGCCCAGCACCACCGCGAGCTTGAACAGCACCAGGGTGGCGGCAGTGCCGCCTGTGCCCCAGACCAGGGCCACCATCAGCAGCAGGTTCAGCACCAGCAGCGCGCTGCGCGCGAGCGAGTCCTCGATCTCGGCAAGCGCGAACCATTCCCACAGCGCGGCGAGGAAGACGATGGCCGCGGCCAGCATCATCCACGGCGTGGGCAGCAGCAGCACGGCGGCAATGGTCCCTGGCGCCATGATGAGGGCGGCAATGATTCGGATGCGGGTCATGGGGTGATGGTATCCGTGGTTGCGCCGGTGGCTACCTGTTCACCGGTGAGGCCGAAGCGGCGCTCGCGGCACGCGAAGTCGTCGAACGCCCGTTGCAGGGTCGCGGCGTCGAGGTCGGGCCACAAGAGGTCGGTGAACCAGAGTTCGGTGTAGGCGAGCTGCCAGAGCAGGAAGTTGCTGATCCGCAGGTCGCCGCCGGTGCGGATGAACAGGTCGGGCGCCGGCAGGTCGGCCAGCGCGACGCGCGCGCCCAGCGCCGCCTCGTCGATGTCCTCGGGGCGCAGGCGGCCCGAGGCGACGTCCACGGCCAGGGCACGCGCGGCGGTGGCGATGTCCTGGCGGCCGCCGTAGCTGGCCGCGATCGAGAGCGCCAGGCGGCTGTTGCCCGCGGTGAGTCCTTCGGCGGCGTCCATGCGCGCGGTGATCGCGGCGTCGAAGCGGCTGCGGTCGCCGACGAAGCGCACGCGCACGCCGCGCCGGTGGAGTTCGCCCACCTCGCGGTCAAGCGCGTTGAGGAACAGCTTCATCAGCGCGCCGACCTCGTCGGCCGGACGCCCCCAGTTCTCGCTGGAAAACGCGAACAGGGTCAGGGCCCCGACGCCGCGCTCAAGGCAGAAATCGATGCACAGGTTGACCGCGCGCGCGCCGGCGCGGTGGCCGATCATGCGCGGCCTTCGACGGCGCGCGGCCCAGCGGCCGTTGCCGTCCATGATGATGGCTACGTGGCGCGGGATGCGTGGAGTGGCGGACGGGGCGTTCATTGCGACGCCGTCAGACCGCCATCAGCTCCTGCTCCTTGGCCTTGACCACCTCATCGACGTCCTTGATGGCCTCGTCGGTGATCTTCTGGATCTCGCCCTCGACGCGGCGCTCGTCGTCCTCGCTGATCGCCTTTTCCTTCAGCAGCTCCTTGACCTGCTGGTTGGAGTCGCGGCGGATGTTGCGGATCGCCACCTTGGTGGATTCACCCTCGGCGTGGACCAGCTTGCTCAGCTCGCGGCGGCGCTCTTCGGTGAGCGCGGGCAGGTTGATGCGGATGGTGGTGCCGGCGGTGTTCGGCGTCAGGCCGAGGTCGGAGGCGAGGATCGCCTTCTCGACCGCCGCGATCATGGGCTTTTCCCAGGGCGTGATGGTGAGCGTGCGCGCGTCGCTGACCCCTACCGAGGCGACCTGCGTGAGCGGCATGTCCGAGCCGTAGTAGTTGACCCTGAGGTGGTCGACCAGCGCGGTGGACGCGCGGCCGGTACGGACCTTGGTCAGGTCGTGGCGCAGCGACTCGACACTCTTCGCCATGCGCGTCTGCGTTTCCTTCTTGATCTCGTTGAGCATCGGCTGCCCGCTCCTGGTTCGCAATCGACGGATTATAGGCGAAGCAGGGCTCAGCCGCGGCCCTGGACCAGGGTGCCGATCGGCTCGCCCTTGAGGATGCGCAGCAGCTGGCCGGGCTGTTCCATGTCGAAGATCCGCAGCGGCAGGTCGCTGTCGCGGCACAGGGCGAATGCCGCGGTATCCATGACCTGCAGGTCGCGGCGGATGACCTCGTCGTACGTCAGGCGGTCGAAGCGCACCGCATCGGGATTCTTCTTCGGATCGGAGTCATACACGCCGTCGACCTTGGTCGCCTTGAGCAGGAGGTCGGCGCCGATTTCGATCGCGCGCAGCGCGGCGCCCGAGTCGGTGGTGAAGAAGGGATTGCCGGTGCCGGCGGCGAAGATCGTGAGCCGGCCTTTTTCAAGATGACGTATCGCGCGGCGACGGATGTAGTCCTCGCAGACGTCGTTGATCTTGATCGCGCTCATCACCCGGACCTTGGCGCCGAGCTTCTCCAGCGCGTCCTGCAACGCCAGCGCGTTGATGACCGTGGCCAGCATGCCCATCTGGTCGCCGGTGACCCGGTCCATGCCGCCTGCGGCCAGGCCCGCACCGCGGAAGATGTTGCCGCCGCCGACCACAAGCGCGATCTCGGCTCCCGCCTGCTGCGCCTCGATGATCTCGGCGGCCAGGCGGTGCATGATCTTGGGGTCGATGCCGTAGTCCTCGTCGCCCATCAGCGCCTCGCCGGACAGCTTGAGGAGGATGCGGCGATAGGCGAGTTGCGACATGGCGGGTCTCCGGCGGTAATCGCTGGAATTCTAGCGGAAAAAGACGAAGGGCCGCGGATTGCGCCGCGGCCCTTCGTGTGTTTTGTCGCGGGGTTGCCCCCTTCCGCCGTCGGGCACCTACCCCCGCCTTGCGGGGGGAGGGAGCGGGTGGCGGCTTTCGCCGCACCCTTCAATCAGGCCAGGCCGGCCTGCTTCATCACTTCGGCGGCGTAATCCTCGACCACCTTCTCGATGCCTTCGCCAACGGCCAGGCGCTCGAAGCGGATGACGTCGGCACCGGCGGCCTTGAGCACCTGCTCGACGCTCTTGTCGGTGTCGAGCACATAGGGCTGGCCGTACAGCGTGACCTCGTTGACGATCTTGGCGATCTTGCCGCTGATGATCTTCTCGAGGATCTCGGCCGGCTTGGCGCGGTCCTTGTCGCTCATCTTCGCCAGCTCGATTTCCTTTTCCTTGGCGAGGAAGTCGGCCGGGACGTCGGCGGCCTTGTTGTGCGGCGGGTTCATCGCCGCCACGTGCATGGCCAGGCCGCGGGCGAGTTCCGCATCGCCGCCCTTCAGCTCGATCAGGACGCCGATGCGGCCGCCGTGGACGTAACCGGCAACGGTGTCGGCGCTCTCGATCGAGACCATGCGGCGCACCTGCACGTTCTCGCCGACCTTGGAGATCAGCGCGGCGCGGGTTTCCTCGACGGTCTGGCCGTCGAGCGCCGCGGCCTTGAGGGCCTCGACGCTGTCGACGCCCAGCGCGGCGGTGGCCACGGCCTCGCAGAACGCGAGGAAATTCTCGTCCTTGGCGACGAAGTCGGTTTCGGAGTTGATCTCGACCAGCGCGGCGCGATTGCCCTGCTGGGCGAGGGCGACACGACCTTCCGCGGCAACGCGGTCGGCCTTCTTGTCGGCCTTGGCCAGGCCCGACTTGCGCAGCGCCTCGGCGGCGGCGTCGATGTTGCCGCCGGCCTCGGTGAGCGCCTTCTTGCACTCCATCATGCCGGCGCCGGTGCGCTCGCGCAGTTCCTTGACCAGGGAAGCGGTGATTTCCATTGGGGACCTCGAATCTGTGGGTTTTCAAAGTGCGCGGCCGCGCATGGTGGCGCGGCCGCGTGTCAGGCGCGTGATGCCTGGCGCGTTACTCGGCGGCTTCGGGCTTGCCCTCGGCTGCCTCGGTCTTGGCCTCTACGGCCTCGGGCTTGGCGGCTGCGGACTTCGCCTCCGCGGCTTCGGGCTTCTTGCGGGCCGGGGCGCGGCGCGGCTTCTCGCCTTCGCCGCCTTCGCTGAACTCTTCCTCGCGCACGGTCGCGGCGCTCGGCGCGGCGGCCTTGCCCTCGAGCACGGCGTCGGCCGCGGCGCGGGCGTACAGCTGCACGGCGCGGATGGCGTCGTCGTTGCCGGGGATGGCGTAGTCGACCAGGTTGGGGTCGTAGTTGGTGTCGACGACCGCGATCACCGGGATGCCGAGCTTCTTGGCTTCCTTGATGGCGATGTCTTCATGGCCGATGTCGATCACGAACAGGGCGTCGGGGAGGCGGTTCATTTCCTTGATGCCGCCCAGCGAAGCCTCGAGCTTGTCGCGCTCGCGGCGCAGGCCCAGCACTTCGTGCTTGACCAGCTTTTCGAAGCTGCCGTCGGTCTCGCCGGCTTCCAGCGTCTTCAGGCGCGAGACCGAGCCCTTCACGGTGCGGAAGTTGGTCAGCGTGCCGCCCAGCCAGCGCTGGGTCATGTACGGCATGCCGCAGCGCTCGGCCTCTTCCTTCATCGGCTCGCGCGCGCTGCGCTTGGTGCCGAGGAACAGGATGATGCCGCGCTTCTGCGCGATGCCCGAGATGAAGTTCATCGCGTCCGAGAACAGCGGGACGGTCTTCTCGAGGTTGATGATGTGGATCTTGCCGCGGGCGCCGAAGATGTACGGCGCCATCTTGGGGTTCCAGTAGCGGGTCTGGTGGCCGAAGTGGACGCCGGCTTCCAGCATCTGGCGCATGGTGATCTGGGACATTGTGGTCATTCCTGATGGGGAACCCGGCCGCCGGAAGGGTAGGGGCGGCTTGCCTGCACGATGGCAGGCGATGGGTTCCGGGGTTGGGCCTCCCTGCTGCTTCCGTCTCCGAATCCGGCGTGGCGGGGCCTTGCGGCCCTGCTGCGCTGGACACCCCGGGACGGGCTGTTGCGGCAGGTGTGTATTCGACGGTGTCGCCCGTCGTGGGCGATTCCCGGCCGGAGCCCGGCCTGGGAACCCGCTGATACTAGCCTGCGGCCCCTCCCGGGGCAAGTTTTGGGCGGCGGCGCGCGGGATCGGCGATAATCGCGGCCATGATTACTCCCAAGACCCCAGACCAGATAGAGAAGATGCGCATCGCCGGCCACCTGGCCGCCGAGGTCCTGCAGATGATCGCCCCGTACGTGAAGCCCGGCGTGAGCACCGAAGAGCTCGACCGCGTCTGCCACGAGCACATCGTCAATGTGCAGCAGGGCACGCCGGCCAACGTCGGCTACCGCGGCTATCCCAAGGCCACCTGCATTTCGGTCAACAACGTCATCTGCCATGGCATCCCGAACGAGGCCAAGGTCCTGAAGGATGGCGACATCATCAATATCGACGTCACCGTCATCAAGGACGGCTGGCACGGCGACACCAGCCGCATGTATTTCGCCGGCACGCCGTCGGTGATGGCCAGGCGCCTGGTGGAGGTGACCCGCGAAGCGATGTTCCGTGGCATCCGCGCGGTGAAGCCCGGCGCCACCCTGGGCGACGTCGGCCATGCCATCCAGACCTACGCCGAGGCCGAACGCTTCAGCGTGGTGCGCGAGTACTGCGGCCATGGCATCGGCAGGGTCTACCACGAGGAACCGCAGGTGCTGCACTACGGCCGCCCGGGCGAGGGCCTTGTGCTGGAGGAGGGCATGACCTTCACCATCGAGCCGATGATCAACGAGGGCGCGCGCCACACCCGCCTGCTGCCCGACGGCTGGACCGTGGTCACCAAGGACCGCAAGCTCTCGGCGCAGTGGGAGCATATGGTCGCGGTGACCGCCGACGGCGTCGACGTCCTCACGCGCCTGCCCGGCGACGACAACGACTTCTGACGTGGACACGGCCGCGCCAGCTGACGCCTCCGGGCGCATGGGCGTTGCCGGTGACGCGGGCTGGGCGCAGGAGCGCCGCGACGCGCTGCTTGTGATCGACGAAGCCCTGGCAGGGCGGTTCGATCGTGGTGCCGACGCCGTGCAGCTGGCCGCAGAGCGCGCGCGAGCGGTCGACCTGATCGTCGCCGCGGCCTGGCGACGCTGCGAGCCGGCTCCGCTGGACGCCACGCACGCGCCGGGCATGGCGCTGTTCGCGGTCGGCGGCTATGGCCGCGGCGAGCTGTTCCCGCATTCAGACATCGACCTGCTGGTGCTGGTGGACGTGGAGCCTGACGCCGACGCGGCCGGGGGCACCGCGCTGTCGCGCTTCTTCGCGCTGCTCTGGGACTGCGGCCTGCCGGCGAGCCATTCGGTGCGCACGCCCGAGCAGTGCACCGCTGCGGCCACCGATATTTCCGTGATGACCGCGCTGCTCGAAGCGCGGCCGGTGGTGGCCGGCGATGACGCGCGCCTGGCGCTGTCGAGGGCCATCGCGCCCGACCGGGCCTGGCCCGCGCGCGACTTCTTCGTCGCCAAGTCGGAAGAAAAGGATCGCCGGCACGCGCGCTTCGGTGACACCTCCGACAACCTTGAGCCGAACCTGAAGGAAGGCCCTGGCGGCCTGCGCGACCTGCAGACCCTGGGCTGGATGGCGCGCCGCGCCTTCGGCACCCATGAGCTCGAGCCGCTGGTCGCGCTGGGCCACGTCGGTGCCGACGAGGCCGCCGCGCTCGACCGCGAGCATCGTGCGCTGGCCCGGCTGCGCTACGGCCTGCACCTGGTCGCCGGCCGCGGCGAGGACCGCCTCAGGTTCGACCATCAGAAGCCGTTGGCCGCGCGCCTGGGCTTCGCCGACGACGCCCGCAACCTGGGCGTCGAGCAGATGATGCAGGGCTTCTACCGCAGCGCCGCGGTGGTGCGCCGGATCGGCGATCGGCTGCAGCAGCGCTTCGAGGAGCACTTCGACGGCACCGCGGTGCCGGAGCCGGTCGACGCGGACTTCGAGCTGCGCCGGGGCTATCTTGCCGCGCGCGACCACGACTGGCCGCATGGCGACGTGGGTGAAGTGTTCGCGCTGTTCGCGGCCTGGGCGCGGCTGGGCGAACTCCGCGGCCTGCATACGCACACCGCGCGCGCGCTCGCGGAAGCGCTGGACGGACTGCCCGCGCATACCGCCGCCGCGCCGGCGCATCGCGAGGCGTTCATGGACCTGCTGCGCGGACCGTCGCCGGTGCGCACGCTCGAGCGCATGGCGCGCCTCGGGGTGCTCGGGCGCTGGATCCCGGCCTTCGCCCAGGTGTCGGGGCGGATGCAGTTCGACCTGTTCCACGTCTATACCGTCGACCAGCACACGCTGGCGGTGCTGCGCAACCTGGCTGCGTTCGCGACCGGCGTGCCCGACCAGCGCTTTTCGCAGGCGCACGCGGTGTATCCGACCCTGCACAAGCCCGAGCTGCTGCTGCTGGCGGGCCTGTTCCACGACATCGCCAAGGGCCGCGGCGGCGACCATTCCGAACTGGGTGCGGTGGATGCGCGCGCCTTCTGCGAGGCGCATGGCCTGGACGAGCCCGACACCGCGCTGGTGGAGTGGCTGGTGCTGCGCCACCTGCTGATGTCGGTAACCGCGCAGAAGCAGGATATTGCCGATCCGGCGGTGATCCATCGCTTCGCCGGCGAGGTCGCCGATCGCGAGCGCCTCGACTACCTGTACCTGCTGACCTGCGCCGACATCGCCGGCACCTCGCCCAAGCTGTGGAACGCGTGGAAGGACCGGCTGCTGGCAGACCTGCGCAACGCCACCCGCCTGGCCCTGCGCCGGGGCCTGGAGCATCCGGTCGCGGCCGCCGAGCGCATCGCGGGGACCCGCGCCGCGGCGGCGTCGCTGCTCGCCGACAAGGGCATCGACCCGGCGGATGCGGACGCGCTGCTCGGGCGCTTCCCGGCCAACAGCTTCCTGCGCGCGCGGGCCGAGCAGATCGCGTGGCAGGCGCTGGCCCTGCACGAGTCGACGGCGGCCGGCGAGGTCGCTGGACGGCCGGTGGTGAAGGCAAGGCGGGTGGCCGCCGGCAGCCCGGCGATGGAGGTTTTCGTGCACGACACGGACCGCGACGGCCTGTTCGCGGCGATCGTGGTCACGCTCGACCGGCTGGGCCTGGCGATCCAGCAGGCGCGCGCGATCGACGGGCCGGGCGGTGGGGTATTCGACAGTTTCCAGGTGCTGCCGGAAGACGCGCGCGCCGACTGCGAGCCGCGCATGGTCGCGCGCAAGCTGGCCGCGGTGCTGGCGGGACCGCTCGACCGGGTGCGTCCGGCGCAGCGCAATCTGCCGCGGCACCTGCGCCATTTCCGCATCGTGCCGCAGGTTGAATTCGCGCCCAGCGCCGACGGCTCCGCCACCGTGCTGAGCCTGGTGTGCACCGACCGGCCGGGGCTGCTGGCCGACGTTGCCCACGTCCTGCGCAGCCAGGACCTCCGCGTGCATGACGCGCGCATCGCAACCTTCGGTGCCCGTGCCGAAGACGTGTTCCGGGTGACCGGCGAAGACAAGCAACCGCTGGACGAGGCGGCGTGCGCGCGACTGCGCAGCGCCTTGCTGGCAAGGATCGACGGAGAAGCAGGCAGATGAGCACCAGGAAGAAGCCCGCCGCGAAGAAGGCGGTGTCGAAGACTGCAGCAAGGAAGGTTGCAGCAAAGAAGGTTGCAGCAAAGAAAGTTGCCGTGAAGAGAGTTGCCGTGAAGAAGGCCGCGGCGAAAAAGGCTGCTGCCGGCGGCGGCGTCGCGAAGACGGCATCGGCACGGAAGCTGGCGGCAGGCAAGCTTGCCGCGGCTGGAGTTCCGGCCGCGCCGCACAACGGCCCCGACCAGGAGCTCGCTTTCATGATCGACAGCGCCTGGCACCGGCGCTCGACCCTGACCCCGGAGGAGATCGAAGGCTCCACGCGGCCGCTGGTCGAACGCGCCATCGAAGGCCTTGAGGAGGGTCGACTGCGCGTGGCCGAGCCCGATGGCGCCGGTGGCTGGACGGTCAACGAGTGGTTGAAGAAGGCGGTCCTGCTGTATTTCCGCGTGCAGGAAATGGAAGCCGGCGAGCAGTATCCGGCGCCCTACTGGGACAAGATCCCGATGCGCTTCGCCGACTTCGACGAGGCTGCCTTCCGCAAGCTTGGCGCCCGCGTGCTGCCCGGTGCGATCGCCCGCCGCGGTGCCCACGTCGGCCGTGACGTGGTGCTGATGCCGTCGTTCGTCAACATCGGCGCCTGGATCGGCGAAGGCACCATGGTCGACACCTGGGCCACGGTCGGCTCCTGCGCCCAGGTGGGCAGCCACTGCCACATTTCCGGCGGCGCCGGCATCGGCGGCGTGCTCGAGCCGCTGCAGGCCTCGCCGACGATCATCGAGGACCATTGCTTTATCGGCGCGCGCTCGGAGGTGGTGGAGGGCGTGATCGTCGGCCATCACAGCGTGATCGGGATGGGCGTGTTCCTGGGACAGTCCACGCGCATCTACAACCGCTCGACCGGTGAGACCAGCTACGGCGTGGTACCGCCGGGCAGCGTGGTGGTGGCGGGTTCGCTGCCGGCCTCCGACGGCACGCACTCGCTGTACTGCGCGGTGATCGTGAAGCAGGTGGACGCGAAGACCCGCTCCAAGACCTCGGTCAACGAGCTGCTGCGCGGCCACGCGCTCTGAAGCGGGGAACGATGATGACGACCCTGTATGGACTGAACAATTGCGACACCTGCCGGAAGGCGCGGAAGTGGCTGGACCGCTTCGGCATCGCGCATGGGTTCGTCGACTACCGCGACGACAAGCCCGGGCCCGACACCCTGGTCGAATGGGCCGGCAAGCTCGGTGGCTTCGAGGCCATGGTCAACAAGTCGTCCACCATCTGGCGCCAGCTGCCGGACAACCGCAAGGCGCCCGGGTCTGACGCCGAATGGAAGCTGCTGCTGCGCGAGTATCCGCAGCTGGTCCGTCGGCCGGTGGTGGTCACCGATGATGGCGTCGCAAGCCAGGGCTTCAGCGACAACGGCTTCAAGAAGCGTTTCGGAACCGGCGAATGAGCGAGGTGCTGGCGCTGGCCTGCGAACTGATGGCGCGGCCTTCGGTGACGCCCGATGACGCCGGCTGCCAGCGATTGATCGCCGGCCGCCTGGAGCGTGCCGGCTTCACCTGCGAGCCGCTTGGCCATGGCGAGGTCGACAACCTCTGGGCCAGCCACGGCAGCGGCGATCCGGTGCTGGTGCTGCTCGGCCACACCGACGTGGCGCCGCCAGGGCCGCGCGAGGCCTGGGCCAGCGATCCCTTCGTTCCTGAAGTCCGCGACGGCGTGCTCTACGGGCGCGGTGCCGCCGACATGAAGGGCAGCGTGGCCGCGTTCGTGGTGGCGCTGGAGCAGTACGTGGCCGCGAACCCGGACCACGCGGGCACGGTTGCCCTGCTGCTGACTTCGGACGAGGAGGGCGATGCCATCGATGGCGTGCGCCGCGTTGCCGACGGATTCCGGAGGCGCGGCCAGCGCATCGACTGGTGCATCACCGGGGAGCCTTCATCGACGAATCGCCTGGGCGACCTGCTGCGCGTCGGCCGCCGCGGATCGCTGTCGGCAGCGCTCACCGTGCACGGCGTGCAAGGGCACGTCGCCTATCCGGACAAGGCGCGAAATCCCGTGCACGACGCCCTGCCGGCGCTGGCCGAGCTGGTGGCCCGACGCTGGGACGATGGCTACGAGACCTTCCCGCCGACCAGCCTGCAGGTCAGCAACATCGCCGCGGGCACGGGAGCGACCAACGTCATCCCCGGCAGCCTGCGCGTGGACTTCAACCTCCGCTACAACCCGAACTGGGACGCGCCACGTCTGGAGTCGGAGATCGAGTCGATGCTCGCGCGCAACGGCGTGGACTTCGCGATCCGCTGGCACCGCAGCGGCGAGCCCTTCTTCACTCCGGAGGGAACGCTGCGCGCGGCCGCCCGCGACGTGCTTGCCGGCGTGGCCGGCGCGCCGCCTGAAGAAAGCACCGGCGGCGGCACCTCGGACGCGCGCTTCATCGCGCCGCTGGGCGCGCAGTGCATCGAGGTCGGGCCGGTGAACGCCAGCATCCACAAGGTCGACGAGAACGTCTCCGTCGCCGACCTGGAGGCGCTTCCCGGTCTTTACCTGGCGCTGATCGAGCGGCTGCTCCCGCGCTGACCCGAGCGCCGGCCGTCCGCAGCTGCGGACGGCGAGCGCCGTGGGTCGCGTGGGCCCTCACCGTGACGCGGTGGCCGGTATGGACGAGCGCCGGCCGGTGACGTCGCCTTGGCCCTAGTCCCGGCCCTTTCCCTTGCCGTTGCCCTTGCCCTTGCCTTTATTCCCGTTGTTGCCGTTGTTGCCGTTGTTGCCGTTGTTGCCCTTGGCGGGCTTGGCTCCATGGCCGGGATTGCCGCGGCCGTGCTCGCTGCGTTGGCCATTGCCGCGCGCGCCTTTTCCGTCGTGGGCATGGCCCGGCCCGGAGCGCGACCAGTCGACGCGGACCGGGCGGTCGACCACGATCGAATGCCCCCATCGGCCGTAGGTGTCGACCTGTCCGCGCTTGAGCGCGTGGAAGGCCGCCGAGCCGGGCTTGATGCCCATGCGCTTGGCAACGGCGCCCCAGCCCTGGCCGGGGTTGCGCTCGTATTCGCGGACCACGTTGCTGCAGGGCACGCCCAGGGCGTGCGCGATAGCGCATGCGTAGTAGACGTCGCCAGGCGCCCAGCCGCGGCCGTCGAGCAGGTCGACCAGCAGCGGGCGCGGCGCGCCGTAGTACCCGGTCATCTCGTCGAGGAAGGGATCGCGGTGGTGGCGGCCGTAGTCGTTGATCTCGCCCAGGCGCGAATCCACCCATACATCGCCGGTCCGGGTGTTGTAGCCGATGGTCTGGGCGGACGCGCTCGCGGCCAAGCCGAGGCCGAGGGCGAGCGCGAGGATGCGGAGTCCATTATGCGTAGCCATGGATGCTGCTCCTGGATGGGGGACGTGGCGGATTGTGGACGTTTGCGATGAACCTGCGGTGATGTCGCCGCGTCAGCGCGGCGCCAGCACCAGCGCGTGGGTGGCGGGCCCTGGAAGGAATGGCGAAGGCCGGCCCTGCACCCAGTCGTCATGGCCGGCGCCCCAGAACGGCGACAGTGGATGGCCACTCTGGCCGCCGGGCATGTGCACGATGCCGTCGGCTTCGCGCCCCGGCGATACCACCATGCGCTGCGACGCACCGAACGCCGGGGCCTGCACCAGCGGCATGTCGGTGTCGCCGCCAAGCTGGTCGGGAGGCATGCAGAGCATGCGCCTGCCCAGCACCGGGATGGCGCCGGCCAGCGGGTGGCAGATCGCCGCGGTGTTGCGCTCGCCCCAGGTGCGCTCGGCAAGCGGCCCCGCGGCTTCAAGTTGGCTGCGGACATCGTGCGCGGCATCCTCGAACAGTGCCTGCCAGCTGTCGTAGCGGCGTGGCAACAGGTGCGCCGGCTGCGTGGACGCCAGCGGCCATGCGACGCCTTCCAGCTGCGGCAGCGCGGGCATCGCGAAATCCTCGCCCAGCGCCGCGCGCGCCGGCGCCACCAGACCGTCGGCGATCCGGTCGTGGACCTCGTTGCGCCAGGCGCGGACCAGCCGGTAGCCCGTGGAATCCGGGCTGGCACGACCCTGCCAGTCGGTGGCGGCGTCGGCGAGTGCCCGCAGTGCCGGCGCGTGCGCGCCCGCGCTGCCGGCGCTCGACTGCAGCAGGTCGCGCCAGCGCTGCAGGAACAGCGCACGGTCATCGAGCTGGATCGCGAGCAGGGCGCGCTCGTCGAAGCGTTCGCTGGCGAACAGGGCATCTCGGATCTGCTTGGCGCGCGCGCCGTTCACATGGCCGCCGTCGCCGACGGCCGTGATCCAGGGTGCGCCCACCACCCGGTTGTTCGCCGTCCAGACGCGGTCGACGGTGGGCGAGGCGACGTGAGGCGCGCTCCTGCCGCTGATGCTCCACGGTGCGCATGCATCGCCATCCGCCACCAGGTCGGTGGCCGGGCAGGCCGCGTCGCGCTGTGGCAGCGGCCCGAGCAGCCTCCAGGCGATCCGGCCGCGATGGTCGCCGATCACCAGGTTCTGCGCCGGCAACGCAATATCGCGTGCCAGCAGCAGCGCGCGGTCGAGGTCACCCGCCCAGGCCATCGACATCAGCCCGAGGTTGAGCGCGCCCGGCTGGTGCGCCACCCAGCGCAGCGCCAAGGCGTCGCCACCATCAAGACGATGCAGCAGCGGCCCCCAGGGCGCCTCGTCGATCCCGAGGTCGACCGCGTCGCCATCGGCGACATCGATGCGTTCCACGACGTGCTCGATGGGCGTGCAGTTGCTGCCGCTGTCGGCGCCGTCGTCGTTCTCGCCGCAGGGCGTCACCCGCGCCCAGTCCAGGGTATCGGCGTAGCTGTTGGTGAAGCCCCAGGCGACGCGGCCGTTGCTGCCCACCACCACCGCCGGCAGGCCGGGCAGGGTGAAGCCGGAGACGTCGACCCGGCCGTCGGGCGCGCGCGCGTCCGGCCAGCGCATGCGCGCGCGGAACCAGATGCCGGGCGCGCGCAGGCCCAGGTGCATGTCATCGGCGACGATGGCCCGGCCATCGGCGGTGAAGCGTCCCGACACGGCGAAGTTGTTGCTGCCGCGCGCGGGCGGGGGCGCGGAATCCAGCGGGCTTGTGTCATCGGGCAGGGGCAAGCGACGCAGGTCGACGGCATCGGGCGCGGGCAACACGGCATCGCCGCTGGCCGGGCCCAGGAGCGGCGCATCCCAGCTCGAGCCGGCGTGGGTGAGCAGCGTGAACAGCGCCGGTGGCAGGTGTGGCCGCAGCGTCCAGAGCGCCAGTTCGCGCTGATTGGCGGCATCCTGCAGGTCGAAGTACATCGCGTAGCCCGCCAGCGCCGTGTCCGCGGGCGTCCAGGGCTCGGGCTGCCGGCGCAGCAGCAGGTAGGGCCAGGGCCGCGCGCCGAGGTCGGCGAGGCCGGCGTTGGCGCCGGCGGCGTAGGCATCCAGCAGCGGTCGCTGGCTGCCGGCGATCGCGTCGAGGTCGGCGTCCACGCGCGCGCGCATCCTGTGCACGCGATGCCGGCGGTCGGCCTCCAGCGCGACCGCGCCGAACAGCGCGGACAGCTCGCCGGCGGCGGTGCGCCGCATCAGGTCCATCTCGAAGTAGCGCTCCTGCGCATGCAGGTAGCCGAGCGCACGAACGGCGTCGGCTTCGTTCGCGGCATCGATGGTGGCGACGCCGATGGCATCGCGGCTGATCGTCACCGGTGCCGACAGGCCCGGCAGCGCCACTGTGCCGTCGAGCGTCGGCAGGCTGGCGCGCAGCGCCCACCAGGCCGCCAGCGCCGCGAGCGCGGCCAGCAGCACGAGCAGCAGCACGATGCGCAATGACCAGCGAAGCATGGCGTTTCCCCCGGGAGCCCGCCGCATTGTAGATCGGTCGACGCCACGGCCCATGGTCGCAGCAGGCCCGCGGCGCTGCTTTATGCGCGCGGCTGGCGCTGGAGCCGCCAGGCGGCGGTGGCGAGCGCACTGAGCCCGTCGGCACCCAGGCGCGGCTCGTCGGCGAGGATGTCGCTGCGCTCTAGCAGGATGGGCGACCAGGCCGCGCCGAACAGTACCTGCACTTCGCTGGCCTCGACCGCGAACGGCGGCCCGGCTTTTTCCGCCTGCGGATACTCCAGCGTCACCAGCAGACCGCGGCAGTGGTCCGGCAGGCTGGTCCATGTCGTTTCGACGTAGCGCCGGCGCAGTTCGGGCGGCAGTGCGATCAGTGCGGCGCGATCGAATACCGCCGCACACTCCGCCAACGCCATGCGGTCGAGCCCGAAGGCATCGCCGACGATGATCTCGAACGGACCCGCGCTGCAGTGCAGGCCGGATTCCGTTTCGTGAATCGCGGGCTCGAGGCCGCGCTCGCAAAAAAAATTGCGCACGGCCAGTTCCGACAGTTCGACGCCGAGCACGCGGTGGCCGCGTGCGGCCAGCCATGGCATGTCCAGGCTCTTGCCGCAGAGCGGCACGAACACGGTGCTGCCGGCGGGCAGCGCCAGCGCGTCCCAGTGGCGTTCCAGCTGCGGCGTGACCGACGACTGGTGGAAACCGATCCGCCCGTCATGCCAGCGCTCGTGCCAGAACGCCGGGTCCATCAGTCGACCGCCAGCCCGTCGACCTTCTGCCAACCGCGGGGCAGGAGCCCGCCGCGGCTGCCGCGGGCGCCGAGATAGGCCTCCAGGTCGCGGTACGACAGCGACATCGTGCGCGCGCCCGACATGACCAAGAGCGTGCCGCCCTGCGGCACCGCCGCAATCGCCACCACGCGCTCGGTGCCGCGCTTGGCCTTCGGGATCTCGATGATCTTGTTGCCCTTGCCGCGCTCGAGTTCGGGCAGCTCGGCGACCGGGAACGCCAACAGGTGCCCGGCGCTGGTGACCGCCACGATGCGGTCGGTCTCCATGCCGGCGACCGGCGATGGTTGCAGCACGTGCGCGCCCTCCGGCACGCTGAGCATGGCCTTGCCCGCCTTCTGCCGCCCCACCAGGTTCTCGAAGCGGGTGACGTAGCCGTAGCCGGCCGAGGAGGCCAGCGCCAGGCGGGCGCCGGCGTCGCCGCTGGCCATGGCCACGAAGGTGGCACCGGCAGCGGGCGAGAAGCGCCCGGTGAGCGGCTCGCCGTTCCCGCGCGCCGACGGCAGGCCGTGGGCCAGGGTGGAATAGGCGCGGCCGCTGGAATCCAGGAACGCCACCTGCTGCGTGCTGCGCCCGCGCACCGCGGCCAGCAGCGCGTCGCCTTCGCGGTAGGACATCGTGGACGCATCGACGTCATGGCCCTTGGCGGCACGCACCCAGCCCTTCTGGCTGAGCACCACCGTCACCGGCTCACTGGCCACCAGGTCGGTCTCGGCCAGGGCCTGCGCCGCGCCGCGCGCGACCAGCGGTGAACGGCGTTCATCGCCGAACTTCTTCGCGTCGGCGAGCAGCTCGTCCTTGACCAGCTTGCGCAGCTTCGACTTGCTGCCCAGGGTCGCCATCAGGCGGTCGCGCTCGGCGTCGAGCGCCTCCTGCTCGCCGCGGATCTTCATTTCCTCGAGCCGTGCGAGCTGGCGCAGGCGGGTTTCGAGGATGTAGTCGACCTGGTCGTCGCTGAGCTCGAAACGCGCCTGCAGCACGGCGCGTGGTTCGTCCTCGCTGCGGATGATCCGGATCACCTCGTCCAGGTTGAGGAAGGCCACCAGCAGGCCTTCCAGCAGGTGCATGCGGCGCTCGACCTTGTCCAGGCGGTGCTGCAGGCGACGGGTGACGGTGTCGCTGCGGAACGACAGCCATTCCAGCAGCAGCGTGCGCAGGTCCTTGACCTGCGGCCGGCCGTCCAGGCCGATGATGTTGAGGTTGACCCGGTAGCTCTTCTCAAGATCGGTGGTCACGAACAGGTGGCCCATCAGCTGGTCCACGTCGATCCGGTTGGAGCGCGGGATCAGCACCACGCGCACCGGGTTGGCGTGGTCGGACTCGTCGCGGATGTCCTCCAGCCAGGGCAGCTTCTTGGCGCGCATCTGCGCCGCGATCTGCTCGATCACCTTGCCGGGGCTGACCTGGTAGGGCAGGGCGGTGATGACGATGTTGGCCGCTTCCTTCAGGAACGTGGCGCGGGCGCGCACGCTGCCGTGGCCGGTCTCGTAGATCGTGCGCAGGTCGGCGGCCGGGGTGATGATCTCGGCGGCGGTGGGGTAGTCGGGCCCGCGCACGTGCTCGCACAGGTCGGCGACGGTCGCCTCGGGGTCGTCGAGCAGGCGCACGCAGGCGCTGACCACCTCGTTGAGGTTGTGCGGCGGCACGTCGGTGGCCATGCCGACCGCGATGCCGGTGGTGCCGTTGAGCAGCAGGTGCGGCAGGCGCGCGGGCAGCCAGGTGGGCTCTTCCAGCGTGCCGTCGAAGTTGGGCGCCCAGTCGACGGTGCCGTGCGCGAGTTCGCCAAGCAGCGCTTCTGCGATCGGCGTCAGCTTGGACTCGGTGTAGCGCATGGCCGCGAACGACTTCGGATCGTCGGTCGAGCCGAAGTTGCCCTGGCCCTCGATCAGCGGATAGCGGTAGCTGAAGGGCTGCGCCATCAGCACCAGGGCTTCATAGCAGGCGCTGTCGCCGTGGGGGTGGAACTTGCCGATCACGTCGCCGACGGTGCGCGCCGACTTCTTGGGCTTCGAAGTCGCGCTGAGCCCGAGCTCGCTCATCGCGTAGATGATCCGCCGCTGCACCGGCTTCAATCCGTCGCCGATGAAGGGCAGGGCGCGATCGAGCACCACGTACATCGAATAGTCGAGATAGGCGCGCTCGGCGTACTCGCGCAGGGGAATCTGTTCGAAACCGTGGAAGACGGGGCGGACCGGGTCGTTCATCTGGACTGCTGTGGCGTTTCGGGACCCGCGATTCTACAAGGCCGGCAGCGGCCGCTGGCCCGCTACTGCGTCCCGCGCGCGCCCCAGGCCACCGCGTTCCGGGTCTCGATGGTGCGCGCGATCCCGGCGCCCTCGAGCACCTTGAACGTGCTGGCGCGCAGCCGCGGGCGCCCGGCAACGCCGTCGCGCAGCACCGCGACGTCGTACTCGCGGGCGTTGGCGTCGATCGCCGTGGCCAGGACGCAGCTCTCCAGTGCCATGCCCGCCAGCAGGATCCGGCGCACGCCGAGCTTGGCCAGCAGCACCGGCAGTGCGGTGGCCAGGAACGCGGAATGCTTGGGCTTCAGCACGAAGTGGTCATCGGGCAGGGGCTGGAGCAGCGCCGCGATGCGACCCGCAGGCCCGGGCGTGGCGGAGGCCATCGCCACCAGTTCGCGGAAATCCGACTGCCAGCGGGCGAAGTTGTCATTGGCGAACAACACCGGCCAGCCGCGGTCGTTGAAGCGTTCGCGCAGCGTGTGGATGTTGCGGGCGGCGCGCAGTGCGGCCGGGGCGATCACGTCCGCTTCCGGGAAGTCGAACAGCCCGACCATGTCAACGACCACGAGGGCGGGCGGTACCGGCGTGGCCATCCTCAGTCGCGGACTTTGGCCGGCACGAAGGGCGATGTCGGGTCGCTGGCGGGGAAGGTCTCTTCCAGCGCCTCGTCCTGGTTCTCGTTTTCCCGGTTCTTGCGGTTCGCGCGGTCCTGCGGCGTTTCCGGCCCGTGCCGATCGTGGTCCTGGGGAGGGTCTTTGCGGTCGCGGCTCATGCTGGGCTCCTGGAGTGATGACTGGTAGCCGCTTATTAGCCTTCGCGACGTTGTTTCCGCGTGACCGGCCGCCCGGCCGCGGCGCGATGGGCACGGGCCAGGAAGCGCAGCGCGGCGGTTTCCCACTGGCGCGCCCCGCGTGCCCGCGATGCGGCGCGCGCCAGGCTGCCGTCCTGCCAGCCGTCGAAAACGCAGGGGTCGATATAGGAGCTGCGGCAGACGGCCGGCGTGTTGCCCAGCGTCTGCGCGACCTCCACCACCACCCGCTGCCGCAGCCGTGCGAGGTCGGCTTCGTTGGCGTCGTCGGGCGGGGGCGTGGCCGCGAGCAGGCGGAACGCAGCCAGGGTCGCGCCCCAGGTACGGAAATCCTTGGCGGTGAACGGCGCGCCCATTTTTTCGCGCAGGTACGCGTTGACCATGCTGGAGTCCACCGGCTGCGATCCGCCACCGTCCTCGCTGTACTGGAACAGGTGCTGGCCCGGCAGCTGGTGCAGGGTGCGCACCATGCGGACGATCCGCCGGTCGTCCAGCTCGACCTCGAGCTGTTTGCCGCCCTTGCCCTTGAACTGCAGCCGCAGCGCCCCCTGCGGGAAGCGCGCGTGGCGGCTGCGCAGCGTGGTCAGGCCGAATGAGCCGTTGTCGCGCGCATAGCCGGCATTGCCCACGCGCAGCAGCGTTTCGGACAGGAGCCGCACCACGATGGCCAGGACTTTGTCCCGCGGGAACCCGGGCAGCGCCAGGTCGCAGCGCAGGGATCGGCGCAGCCGCGGCAGGGCCTTGGCGAAGTCCGGCAGGCGCTCGAACTTTCCGGTGTCGCGGAAGCTCCGCCAGTCGGCGTGGTATCGGTACTGCTTGCGGCCGCGCGCGTCGCGCCCGGTGGCCTGGAGGTAGCCGCGTGGCGAGGCGCAGATCCAGACGTCCCGATAGGCGGGCGGGATCGCCAGCGCGCGGATGCGGCCGAGGGTCGCGGCATCCCTGACCGCGCGACCATCCGGATCCACGTAGCGGAAACCGCGCCCGCAGCGAAGGCGGCGGATGCCGGGCATGCAGTCGCTGACATGGCGCAGTCCGGCTTCGGCCGCCGCGTGCGATTCCGCCGCCGTCGAAGGCGATGGGTCGACGGGATCCGCATTGCGTCGCGTGGCCATGCGAGGAAATTACGGCCGGTCGGTGATTGCATGATGAACATGCCCGTGGCCCTGCGGCCTCACGCGTCCTTTCCGCGGCGGCGCGCATCGTCTGTCGACATCCAGCATCGACGGAGGCGGATATGACCCGCGACAGCGTTCCCGAAGACACGCGTCCAGACAGCGCGAAGCCCGAGCGCGAACAGCGCTCCTATGATCATGGAAGCGGCGACCGGAACGCCTGGACGCCCGCCGGCGACAAGGGCCGCATGCCGCGCCACGACGGCGGCACGCAGCGCGACGCCCCACCCGAGCCGCCGCAGGCGTGATCGATGTGATCGTGGTGGGTGGCGGGCCCGCGGGGCTGACAGCGGCCACCTACCTGCATCGCTTCCATCGCTCCTGCCTGGTGCTGGATGCCGGAGAAAGCCGCGCCCGCTGGATTCCCGAGAGCAACAACTGCCCGGGATTCCCGCACGGGGTGTCCGGGAAGGAGTTGTTGCGGCGCATGCGCGAACAGGCCGGCGAGGTCGGGCTGGTGACCGAACGTGCCGTGGTGGACGGCGTCAGGCCGCTGGACGGCGGTGGGTTTGAAGTCACCGCCGGCGAACGCTCCTGGCGCGCGCGCAAGGTCATCCTCGCCAGCGGCGTGAGCGACCGTCTGCCCGAAGGGCCCTGGGTCGCCGACGCCATCGCCCGCGGCGCCCTTCGGCTGTGTCCGGTCTGCGATGCCTACGAAGCCAGCGACCTGGTGATCGGCGTGCACGGCCCCGCAGACGAAGTGGGCGGGCATGCCTTGTTCCTGCTGGGGTATTCGGACACGGTCCTCGTCCTGCCGAGCGACAGCGGCGATGGCGGCGACGCCGGACGCAGATCGCGCGAAGCCGGCGCCGAGTGGCTGCCGGGTGGCGGGCGCCTGGCCTTCGATGGCGAAAAATGCAGTTACGTCCCGCTGGAGGGTGCGCCGGTCACGCTGGACACCGTGTATGCATACCTGGGCTCCGACACCAGTGCGGACATCGCCGCCGCGGCCGGCGCCGCGCTGACCGACGAGGGCGAGATCGTCGTCGACGGCGACCAGCAGACGCGGCTGCCGGGCCTGTACGCGATCGGTGACGTGGTCAGCGGACTCAACCAGATCTCGGTGGCGGTGGGGCACGCGGCGATCGCCGCCACCCACGCCCACAACGCGCTGCCGTTCGCGGCGCGCCGCCACGCAGGCAAACAAAAAACCCCGCTTTCGCGGGGTTTCCTGTCATCAACCTAATGATGGTGCCCAGAAGAGGACTCGAACCTCCACGGAGTTGCCCCCGCTAGCACCTGAAGCTAGTGCGTCTACCAATTCCGCCACCTGGGCAGGTGGGCGCGTATGGTGCAGCGCGGCGGCGATCCTGTCAACGGGCGACAGCCGAATCGATGCACACGGATGCGAAACGATGAGCACGGGACTTCCACGGCGCCCGCGTACAATTGCCGGATGACAAAAACTGCAGACAAGGGCGGCAGCGGCCGCAACAGGACGCCTTCCAGGGCGAAGGCTGGCGGCGACTCGCCTTCCAGGGGCGCGAAAGCCGCTGCCACCAGGCCCGGGCAGGACCCGGCGGCGCCAGCCCGCGCCGCGAAGAAAAAGCCGGCGGCTCAGCCGGGCTGGATGCCCGATCCGGGGCTGCTGCGCGCGATGAAGCCGCGTGGGCCGGATACGCCCGTCGCGCCTGAAGCACCGGCGCCGGCGCCGGCGCGCGGGAAGGACGGTGGCCGCAAGCGTGGCGGCGTTGACGACCCGCAGGCCGCGCGCGAGGCGGGACGCTACGAAAACCCCATTGCCAGCCGCGAAGCCATCCTCCAGCTGCTGTCCGATGCCGACGGCCCCATGGATGCCGAGGCCCTCCAGGTGGCCCTGGGCCTGACCGAGCCGGAGCGCGCGGAAGCGCTGGACAAACGCCTGGCGGCGATGCTGCGCGACGGCCAGGTGTTGAAGAATCGCCGCCGCGGCTTCGTGCCCGCGGCGCGCGCCGATCTGGTCCCCGGCACGGTGATCGCCAACCCTGAAGGCTTCGGCTTCCTGCGCCCGGAAAGCGGGGTGGGCGACGACCTGTTCCTGCCGCCCTTCGAGATGCGCAAGGTGATGCACGGCGACCGCGTGCTCGGCAGCGTCACCGGCGTCGACCGCCGCGGCCGTCGCGAAGGCGTGATCGTGGAGGTGCTGGAGCGCCGCGTCAGCCGCCTCATCGGGCGCTACGCGCTCGAGTCGGGAATCAGCTTCGTGGTGCCGGACGACCGCCGCATCCAGCGCAACGTCCAGATTCCCGCCGACGCGCGACTGGACGCGCGCGACGGCCAGCTGGTGGTCTGCGAGATCGTCGCGCCGCCGGACAATCACCGGCCGCCGATCGGCCGCGTGCTGGCGATCCTTGGCGACAAGCTGACCGCGTCCATCGCGGTCGAAGCGGCGATCCACGGCCATGACATCCCGCACGAGTTCCCGCCCGAGGTGCTCGACGCCGCGGCCGGGGTGCCGGTGGAGGTCGGCGCCGCCGAAGCCAACCGCCGCCTGGACCTGCGCAAGCTGGCGCTGGTCACCATCGACGGCGAGGATGCGAAGGACTTCGACGACGCGGTGTATTGCGAACCCAACCGCGACGGATTCCGCGTGATCGTCGCGATCGCCGACGTGTCGCATTACGTGCGCCCGGGCGAGCCGCTCGACATCGAGGCGCAGAAGCGCGCGACCTCGGTGTATTTCCCCGGCTTCGTGGTGCCGATGCTGCCCGAGACCCTGTCCAACGGCATCTGCTCGCTGAAGCCCCGCGAGGACCGCCTCTGCTTCGCCTGTGACATGCAGGTCGACCGCCGCGGCAACATGGTGTCGTACTCCTTCCACGAAGCGGTGATGCACTCGCACGCGCGCCTGACCTACAACCAGGTCTGGAACGCAGTCGGCGACGGCATCCCCGATGCCGACCGCGATGCGGCGCAGGCGTTCATCGGCCCGCAGATGCAGCAGGTGCGGCAGCTGCACCAGCTGTACAAGGTGTTCGAAAAGGCCCGCAAGCAGCGCGGTGCGATCGACTTCGAAACCTCGGAAGTCCGCTTCGTGCTCGGGCCGCAGGGTGAGGTCACCCAGGCCGGCATGATCCAGCGCAACGACGCCCACAAGCTGATCGAGGAATGCATGATCGCGGCCAACGTGGCCGCCGCGCACGCGCTGCTCGCCTCCGGCATCCCGGCGCCGTTCCGCGACCACGACCGCCCGCCGGAAGGAAAGTACGCTGATCTGCTTGAGTTCCTGAAGGAGTTCCAGCTGCGTCTGCCGACCTGGCAGAAGGTGCATCCCAAGGACTACCGCAAGCTGCTGGAAACCGTGCGCGAGCGTCCCGATGCCGCGCTGCTGGAATCCGTGCTGCTGCGCAGCCAGTCGCTGGCGGTGTACTCGCCGGACAACATCGGCCACTTCGGGCTTGCGCTGGAGGCCTACGCGCACTTCACCTCGCCGATCCGTCGCTACGCCGACCTGCTGGTGCACCGTGCGATCAAGCATTCGCTCGTCGGCGGCAGCGTTGCGCAGTACAAGTACACGGCGCACGAGATGGCAACGCTGTCCCTGCAGTGTTCGGAGCGTTCGCGCCGCGCCGACGAGGCCCAGCGCGAGGTCGACGAGCGTTACCGCGCGGCGTGGATGGAGGAGCACGTGGGCCGTGAGTTCGACGGCGTGGTCAGCGGCGTCACCAGCTTCGGCCTGTTCGTGGAGCTCACCGAATCCAAGGTCAACGGCCTGGTGCACGTGACCCAGCTGCCCAATGACTTCTACAACTTCGACCCGATCCGCAAGACGCTGACCGGCCAGCGTTCCGAGCGCGAGTACCGGCTTGGCGACGCCGTGCGCATCGTCGTGCTCAAGGCGAGCGTCGAAGAGTTGAAGATCGACTTCCGCCTGGTGGAGGAGGGCGTCCAGCAGGGCGGTCCGGTCCCAGCCGCCCCGCGAGGGCAGCCGGCGAAGCGGACCAAGAAAAAGTACTGAGGACGAACGCCCGATGGGCAACAAGCAGAACCAGTGGATCGTCGGCATCAATGCCGTCGCATCGGCCGTGGAACATGACGCCGACAACGTGCGTGAAGTCCTCCTCGAGGCCGGCGCGAAGAATCCGCGTATCGGCACGATCGAAGAAGAGGCCCGTCGCCGCGGTATCGAGGTGCGTCGCGTCGCGCAGAACGCGCTGGACGGGGTCGCCGGTGGCCTGCGCCACCAGGGGGCCGTGGCGCGCTACGCCGCGGCCAGGACCTTCGACGAGGACGACCTACCGGGGCTGGTCGAGGCCGCCGAAGGCCGCGCGCTGGTGCTGGTGCTCGACGGCGTGCAGGACCCGCACAACCTCGGCGCCTGCCTGCGCAGCGCCGCGGCTGCCGGCGTCACCGCCGTGGTCATCCCCAGGGACAAGGCGGTACAGGTCAACGCCACCGTGCGCAAGACGTCCGCCGGCGCCGCCGACAGCATCGCGGTGGTGCGCGTGACCAACCTGTCCCGCACCCTGCGCGAGCTGCAGAAGCAGGGCGTCTGGATCTACGGCCTGGCCGGCGACGCCAGCGCGTCGCTCTATGGCATCGATCTGCGCGGCAATGTCGCACTGGTGCTGGGCGGCGAAGGCGAGGGCCTGCGTCGCCTCACCCGCGAACACTGCGACGAACTCGTCGCCTTGCCGATGCCGGGCGCGAACGAGGCCGGCGTCGACAGCCTGAACGTCTCGGTGGCGGCGGGCGTGTGCCTGTTCGAGGCGGTGCGCCAGCGGCTCTGACCGCCGCTGTCCGAGTCGTGTGCCTCGGCCGAATTCGCGCAATCCGCGCAAATCGGTCGCTGAAAAAAGCTCTTGCCCGATACGTGCAAATCAGTGGCAAGGCTATTCGCAGCTGCAGCGGCTGCTACAGAAGATCGGGCGGCTGCGGATTGGCGGGCGGCGTGGCATGCCGCCCCCAGCCATTGGCGATTGTGCAGAACAGCTGCGCCGTGCGCTCGGTGTCGTAGACCGCGGAATGCGCCTCGTCGCTGTTCCATTCCATGCCCGCGGCCTGCACCGCGCGCGCCAGCACCGTCTGCCCGTAGGCCAGGCCGGCCATGGTCACGGTGTCGAACACGCTGAAGGGATGGAAGGGATTGCGCTTGTGTTCACTGCGGGCGACCGCGGCGTTGACGAAGTTGAGGTCGAAGTGGGCGTTGTGCCCGACCAGGATCGCGCGCTGGCAGGCGTGCTTGCGCACCGCGGTGCGCACCGCGGAAAAGACGTGGTCTAGCGCGTCGCTTTCGGACTTGGCGAAGCGGAACGGATGGTCGAGGTCGATGCCGGTGATCTGCAGCGACTTCGGGTCGATGTCGGTACCCGGCGCGGGTACCACATGCGCGCTGGCGCCTTCACCGAGGACGTAGCGGCCCTGGTCGTCGAGGTCGATCGGCATCACCGCGATCTCGAGCAGCGCGTGGCGGTTCCAGTCGAAGCCCCCGGTTTCGACGTCGACCACCACGGGCAGGTAGCCGCGGAAACGGGACGACATCGGGGCGAAGGCGGGGTCGGCCGCGGAGGGCTCGGGCGGAGGCGTGGGCAGGGTGGTCACCGGCGCTAGTCTATCCGAGTGCGGCCGACCGGCCGCTGGCGGATTTTCAGCTGCGTACGCCGGCGACGATGCCCTCGCCGTGCCAGCGCAGGAGCATCGCGCAGCCCTGGTCGATGAAGGCGGCATCCGCAGGGCTGCCGGCTTCCGCCGCCAGCGCTTCCAGCTGGGCGCGACCGTCGAGCGCGGGCGCTTCGTCCAGGCGCTGCAGCAGCCGCCAGGCCAGCGGGCTGGGCGCGTGGAAACGCACGCGGCCACCGGCGCCGCGATGCAGCAGCAGCAGGGTCGGCGTGGCCGGCGGCTCGACCGGCAGCATGCCAGGCCCGATGCGATGCACCGGCCAGGCGTAGGCCAGCGGCCACGCGAGCGGCGAGAGCAGGGGACGCCCGGCCAGGAGCGCGGCCGCGACGTCGGTGCCGGGGGCATCGAGCGGGTCATGGGCGATGTCGTCCACGCGCGCCTGGCTGATCTGCAAGGCCAGCTCGATCCACTCGTAGTGCGCCAGCTCCGGCAGCCAGGGCTCGCGCCCGCCGCTGGCTTCAAGATAGCGCAGGAATTCGCGCGGCAGCTCGGGGAACAGCGGGGTGCGACAGCCGTGGTCGCGGTAGAAGTCGCGGACCAGGGCGGGCCATGCGCTGCCGCGGATGCGGCGGATCACCGGGAAGTTGCCCGCCAGCAGCCGCGACACGTTGTTGAAGAACAGGTCGCGATAGACCTGCATCCTGCGCGCGTCGATGCCGGGCGGCGCTGGATGACGGTCGGGGTCGCGGATGTGGGCGGTGAAGGCGTCCTGCTGCGCGCGCAGGGCGTCGCTGGCGGCGAGACCGCCCGGCCCCGCCACCGCTCTGGCCTCGGTGGGCGCAGTACCGGGAGCGGTGTCTTCAGGCCACACGGCGGTAGGCCGGTGTCGCGGCAAGGTGTCCACGCACGGTGTCGAGTTCACCCATGAGTTCGTCGAACGGCGGGAAGTCGAAGTCGCGTTCGAGCAGCGTGGGCCGCGGGCCGAACAGGGCATAGGCCTGGGACAGCAGCGCCCAGACCGGGTCGGCCACCGCCGCGCCATGGGTATCGATCTTGAGTCCGGGCGCTTCATCGCGATGGCCGGCAACGTGGATGCAGGCAATCCGCCCGCCCGGCAGCCCGCGCAGGAAGGCGAGCGCGTCGTAACCATGGTTGGTGGCGTTGACGACGATGTTGTTCACGTCCAGCAGCAGGTCGCAGTCGGCTTCTGCAAGCACGGCGTTGACGAACTCGAGCTCGGTCAGTGCGTGCGTACCCGCACCCGGCGGAATGGCGGCGTAGTACGAGATGTTCTCCACCGCGATGCGCCGGCCGAGGATGTCCTGGGCGCGGCGGATGCGCGCGGCCACATGCCGCACCGCTTCGTCGCTGAAGGGCAGGGGCAAGAGGTCGTAGAGCTGGCCGAGGCTGTCGTCGCAGGCGCTGAGGTGCTCGCTGTAGAGCGGCGCGCGATGCGCATCGAGGAACCGGCGCAGCTGGTGCAGGAAGGACTCGGCCAGCGGCGCCGGGCCGCCGAGCGACAGCGACAGGCCGTGGCATGCGAGCGGATGGCGCGAAGCGAGCTCGGCGAAGGCCTCGCCCGGCGCGCCGCCGACACCGATCCAGTTTTCGGGCGCTGCTTCGAGGAAATCGAAGCTGCCCGGCGGCGCGGCGCGCAGCTCGGGCAGCAGGGCGCGGCGCAGGCCGAGGCCGACGGCGCGCGGATGCAGCGGGACGGTCATGGCCGGTGGCTGCGCGGCGGGTGGCCGCGCATCCGCATCACCCATGGATCAGGCCGCGCCGCCGCAGGCGCCGGAGCCGCCGCACTTGCCTTCGCCGCACTTGCCCTCTTGCGCGGCCTTGTCGGTGTCGGCGTCCGCGTCGGACCCGGCTTTTTTTGCGGCGTGGTGGGCGTCGTGCTCGGCCTTGTCGACGAAGCCGTCGCCGTTGCCGTCCATCGCGCTGAAGTAGGAGGCGTCCTTTTCCGGATGGCTGGTGGCGAACTCCTCGGCGGAGATGCGGCCGTCGCCATCGCTGTCGGCGTGGGACATGCCGCAGCGGCCTTCGCCTGCCTTGGCTTCGGTGGCGGCTTCGGTGGCGGCGGCGTCCTGGCTGGCGTTGGCGGACACCATGTAGCCGCTGGCGAGCGGCGTCATCGCGAATGCGGCGCCGGAAAGTGCCAGGCCGCCCAGCGTGGCGGCTACCGCGAGGGCGACGGGCTTTGCAGGTGACTTCGACATGCTGGCGTTCTCCTGTTCCGCGGCAGGAGGCCGCGGGGCGCCAAGTATGCCGCAGGGCGCACGGTGCAGTGCAGCAACGGCGCGGGTGCCGGATTCAGGTCTGGGTGTTGGTGTCGTCGGCCTTTTCGCGCGGCGGCAGGTTGTCGTCGCCATAGGCCATGAACCAGATGTTCTCGGCGATGTTGGTGGCGTGGTCGCCGATGCGCTCGAGGTTCTTTGCCATGAACAGCAGGTGGGTGCAGCCGGTGATGGCGCGCGCGTCTTCCATCATGTAGGTCAGGAGTTCGCGGAACAGGCGCGTGTATTCGGCGTCGAGCGCGGCGTCGGTGTCGCGGACCATTTGCGCCGCCTCGGGATCGTGCGTGCGGTAGGCCTCGAGCACCCTGCGCACCTGGCGCACGGCCAGCGCGCCGAGGTGGGCGAGGCCGCCGGCGACCGGCAGCGCCGGCGCCTGGTTGAGCGCGATCGATCGCTTGGCGATGTTGGCCGCATAGTCGCCGATGCGCTCGATGTCGGAGACGATGCGCAGTGCAGCCAGCACTTCGCGAAGGTCGCGCGCCAGCGGGCCGCGCAGCGAGAGCTTCATCACGTCCTGGCTGACCACGCGCTCGATGTCGTCGATGGCCTCGTCATTGGCGACGATGTGGCCGGCGGCGCGGTCATCGCGACGCTCGACCACGTCGAGCGCGGCTTCGAGCTGCGCCACTGACAGCTCGCCCATGCGCAGGATCTCGCCGATCAGGCGCTCGCGCTCCTCGTCGTGGCTGCGAACGATGTGGTCGTGGGGCTGGTTGTTCATCCGAACCGTCCGGTGATGTAGTCCTCGGTCTGGCGCTTCGAGGGATTGGAGAAGATGGTCTCGGTGCTGTCGTGTTCGACCAGGTCGCCAAGGTACATGAAGGCCGTGTAGTCCGAGACCCGCGCGGCCTGCTGCATGTTGTGGGTGACGATGACGATGGTGTAATCGAGCTTCAGCTCCTCGATCAGCTGCTCGATGCGGCTGGTCGAGATCGGGTCGAGCGCCGAAGTCGGCTCGTCGAGCAGCAGCACTTCGGGGCGCAGCGCGACGGCGCGCGCGATGCACAGGCGCTGCTGCTGGCCGCCGGACAGGCCGAGCGCGCTCTGCCCGAGCTTGTCCTTGACCTCGTCCCAGAGCGCGCCCTGGCGCAGCGCGGATTCCACCCGGTCGTCCATGTCCGCCTTCGACACCTTCTCGTGGTGGCGGATGGCGTAGGCGATGTTCTCGTAGATGGTCATCGGGAACGGCACCGGCTTCTGGAACACCATGCCGACCTTCGAGCGCAGGCGGTTCATCGCGTACTTCGGCGACAGGATGTCCTCGCCGTCGAGCAGGATGCTGCCGCTGGCCACCTGGCCCGGATACAGCGCGTAGATGCGGTTGAAAACGCGCAGGAGCGTCGACTTTCCGCAGCCCGAGGGGCCGATCAGCGCGGTCACGCGCTTCTCCGGGATGTCCATGGCCACGCCCTTGATGGCGTGGAAGCTGCCGTAGTGGAAGTCGAGGTCGCGCACCGACAGCTTCACCGGCGCCGGCGGGGCGGCGGCACGACGCGTGGGCGAGGTGGACAGCGTGGCGCGTCCGTGCCCGGCGGGGACATGGTTGGCATTCATCGGCGGGGTCCGGGGAGGAGTCGAGGTCATGGAATCAGTCATTGGGGATGCGGTTCCGCGCCAGCACCGCGCGCGCGCCGAGGCTGATCAGCAGCACGAAGGCAGTGAGCACCAGGGCGCCGGCCCAGGCCAGGTCCTGCCAGCTTTCGTAGGGGCTGCCGGCGAACTGGTACATCACCACCGGCACGCTGGCCATCGGCTGCATGATGTTGCTGTTCCAGTACAGGTTGCCGAAGGCGGTGAACAGCAGCGGCGCGGTCTCGCCGCTGATCCGGGCCAGGGCCAGCAGGATGCCGGTGACGATGCCCGCCGAAGCGCTGCGATAGAGCACCTGCACGGTCACTTTCCACTGCGGCACCCCGAGCGACAGCGCGGCCTCGCGCATCTGCGTCGGCACCAGGCGCAGCATCTCGTCGGTGGTGCGCAGGACCACCGGCAGCACGATGAAGGCCAGCGCCACCGAGCCCGCGAGCGCGGAGAAGCCACCGCCGCCGTACATCACCAGCAGGGTGTACACGAACAGGCCGAGCACGATCGACGGCGCCGACAGCAGGATGTCGTTGACGAAGCGCACGACCGTGGCGGTGCGGCTGTTGGCGCCGTACTCGGCCAGCCACGTGCCCGCGGCCACGCCCAGCGGTGCACCGATCAGGATCGCCAGACCGCACATCACCGCCGAGCCGAACAGCGCGTTGCGCAGGCCGCCCTCGGCCATGGGCGGCGGCGTGTCCCGGGTGAACAGGCTGACGTTGATGCCGCTGATGCCCTTGGACACCAGGGTCCACAGGATCCAGGCCAGGAACACCAGGCCGATCACTGCCGCCACGCACGACAGCGAGAGCGTGACCGCGTTGATGATGCGGCGGCGAAGGTAGAGCTGCCGCGCGCCGCGCGACAGCGGCACCGGGCTTGCGGCGGCCATCAGTTGCCCTCCCTGCGCGCCAGCCGGGCCAGCATCAGCCGCGCCAGCGACAGCACCACGAAGGTGACGATGAACAGCACGAAGCCCAGCAGCAGCAGCGCCGAACGGTAGGTGTCGGTGGCCTCGCCGAAGTCATTGGCGATCAGCGCGGCGATGGTGGTGCCTGGCTCCAGCAGCGACGGCGTCAGGCGCACGCTGTTGCCGACGACGAAGGCGACCGCCATGGTCTCGCCCAGCGCGCGGCCGAGGCCGAGGAAGATGCCGCCGATCACCGCCGAGCGCGTATAGGGCAGGACGATGTCCCAGCACACTTCCCAGCGCGTGGAGCCGAGCGCGTAGGCCGACTCCTTGAGCCGGGTGGGCACGGTCAGGAACACTTCGCGCATCACCGAAGTGATGAAGGGCACCACCATGATCGCCAGCACCAGGCCGGCCGTGAGGATGCCGATGCCCAGCGGCGGGCCGCGGAACAGCATGCCCAGGCCCGGCACGTTGCCGAGGTGTTCGTTGAGCCAGGGCGTGACGTGCGTGGTCATCACCGGCACCAGCACGAACAGGCCCCACATGCCGTAGATGATCGAAGGGATGCCGGCCAGCAGCTCGATCGCCGCGCTCACCGGCCCGCGCAGCCAGCGCGGCGCGACTTCGGTCAGGAACACCGCGATGCCGAAGCTGATGGGCACCGCAAGCAGCATCGCGATGATGGCGGTGACCACGGTGCCGTAGATCGGCGCCAGCGCGCCGTAGCGGTTCTCGACCGGGTTCCACTCCGCCGAGAGGAAGAACGACAGGCCCTGGGACTGCAGGGCTTCGCGGCCGCCCCAGAGCATCGAGAGCGCCGCGCTGGCGAGCGCCAGCAGCACGAAGGCCACGGTGCCGACGAGGGCGTAGCGGAACCAGCGGTCGGCGCGGGCGTCGCGCAGGTCGCGTTGGCCGGGGGTGTTGGCTGGCAGGGTGGAAGCGTTCATCGGCGTCCCGGAGCTGTGGGCGCCCGCCGCGGCTGCGGCGGGCACGAAGGCCTCAGTTGAACTCGGCGGCCCAGTACGCCTCGACCTGTGCAACGAGCTCTGCCGGCAGGGGCACGTAGTGGAGCTCGCTGGCCTGCGCCTGGCCGGATTCGAAGGCCCACTTGAAGAAGTCACGCGTCGCCTGGCTGCGCGCCGGATCCGCCGGCTGCCTGGGCATCAGCATGAAGTTGGTGGCGGTGATCGGCCACGAGTCCGCGCCCGGGGCGTCGGTGATCACCAGGTTGAAGTCGCTGGCCGAAGCCCAATCGGCGGTGCGCGCCGCGGCGGCGAAGCTTTCCGCGCCGGGTTCGACGAAGTTGCCGGCCGCGTTCTGCATCGAGGCGTAGGGCATGGTGTTCTGCAGCGCGTAGGCAAGCTCGACATAGCCGATCGCGCCCTTGATCTGCTGCACGTAGGACGCCACGCCTTCGTTGCCCTTGCCGCCGACGCCCAGCGGCCAGGCGACCGAGGTGCCTTCGCCGACCTGCTGCTGCCACTCGGTGCTGACCTTGGACAGGTAGTTGGTGAAGTTGAAGCTGGTGCCCGAGCCGTCGGAGCGGTGGACGATGCTGATCTTGACGTCCGGCAGGGCCAGGCCCGGGTTGACCGCGGCGATTTCGGCGGCGTTCCAGTTCGCGACCTTGCCCAGGAAGATGTCCGCCAGCAGCGGGCCGGTGAGCTTCAGCTCGCCCGGCGCGAGGCCGTCGACGTTGACCACCGGGACCACGCCGCCGATCGCCGAGGGGAACTGCACCAGGTCGGCCTCGACCAGCTCCGCGGTCGACAGCGGCTTGTCGCTGGACCCGAAGTCGACGGTGCCCTGCTTGACCTGGGCGATGCCGCCGCCGGAACCGATGGACTGGTAGTTGACCTGGTTGCCGGTGGCGGCGTTGTAGTCGGCGGACCACTTCGACACCAGCGGGTAGATGAAGGAGGCGCCGGCACCCGACACCTGGTTGGCGCCGCCGTTGCCGACGGCCGCCGGATCGCTGCCGGACGGCTGGCAAGCCGCGGCCAGCAGGGCCGTGGCGAGCGCAAGGGAGGCGAGACGCAGCTTGGAAGGAGTCATGGTGGGGATTCCGTTGTGGGCAGGCGCCGTATTCGGCGTACGCACATTGGATGATGTTTTTGTGACAGCTTCATGACTGCTGCCCGCGAACCTGAACGCCAGGGTCGGGCGCGAAAAAAAGCCGGGCCCGTTCGGACCCGGCAAGCAGCGCAGGTATCTGGAGAGGAGGAGGACGCGGCGGACGGCCGCATCGCGCAGTGGAGGCGCGTGCAGGACGAGGCCCGGGCACTATTCCAGCGGCGAGGGGTGACCCGATGGTGTCCGAACGATGACGGTCCGGTGACAACCGGGCAGGAGGCGCCTCAGTAGCTGCGGCACTGCCGGAAGCGGACGGCGCGGCCGCTGTCGAGCGGGGGCGTGAGCTGGATGCGCGACGAGGCCAGCGCCGGATAGCGCTCCACGAGCGGGCAGATGGCCGTGAAAGGCTCCCCTTCGCCGCCGGACGACAGAACTTCCAGCGTCGAACTGCTGGTCCAGAAGGCCCTGGATATTCCGGGCAGCGTCGCGATGGCGGCGGCCAGCTCCCGGCGCTCCGCCTGGAGCGTGGCGGCATCCGGCTCGCCCGCCGGGGTGGCCGGTTCCGCGGTAGCCGTCCCGGCGGCTGCATCCGCGGGAACGCCTGCGGCGGGAGCCACGGTGGCAGCGGACGGCCGCGTTGCGGGCAGCAGGCTGAACACCGCCACGCCTGCGATCAGGGCCAGCAGCCAACCTGCCAGGCTGCGCTCGCGCGCGCGCTTGGCGGAGGCCTTTTCCATCGGAGCAAGCGTCGGCGCCGGCATCAGCGGCCGGAGTTCGGGCCACAGGGTCGCGCCGTCCAGCAGCTCCACGGCCTGGCCGTGCGCAGTCCGGCGGGCGTCGTCGTCGATGCGCCCCTGGGTCACCAGCAGTCCGCCCACGGCACCGGCCAGGCCCATGGCCGCGGTCAGCTCGTTGACGGCAGCGCGCCCGAGCACGAACGCGCTGCCGTGCTTGGTCGACAGCAGCCAGTGGTCGCCGTTGCGGACCAGGATGTGGTCACTCTCGCCGGAGGGCGCCTCGCGGTCCACCAGGCGGTGGTATCCGCGGCGCGACAGGGCTTCGAGCACGATGCGGATGAATTCGCGCCACGACATTGCCGACAGCGCGGTGATCCCGGCGGCGGTTTCGTCACGGCGGCGCAGTGGACCTTGCGCCAGCCAAGTGGCGGCCGCCCCGATTGCGAGCACGACGACGATTGCCAGCGCCCATTTCAACATGTGTCCCGCCCCTGTCCCCGGAACCCCAAGGATAGACCCACGCGCGCGCGGTTGGCGGCCGGCGTGCCGCGCTCAGCCGAAGTGCTTGCCCAGCACGCGCCGGATTTCCGACTCGATCGGACCCTGCATCGCCGCGAACAGGAAGCCGAGCTGCGCGCGCACCTGGACTTCGCCGGGTTGCAGCGAGATGGTCCCGTCCACGCCCGCGCGGCTGAAGCCGAGCACGTCGCCCTGCCACCGGCAGTCCACCCCGAAGCGCTCGATCAGCTTGTCGGCGACCTGCTGCACGGCGTCGCGCGCGCCCGCCATGGACAGCTGGTGCGGGTGGTGGATGTCGATGTCGGCCATGAGCTGCTCCGTGTGTTTGGACCGACATTCTGGAGGCGGCGGCGGCTCGATCCAAGCGTGGCGCGTGATAGATTCCACCGCGCATGGACACTCTCAGGCTGCGCTTCGATTCCACCGGCGACGACTACCCCCTGGCCGTCGGCGTGCACGGCATCGGGCGAGGCGCTGGCGACGCCACGCTCGGCCCGGTGCATGACGCCGCCATCGTGAACTTCTGCGTCGACCGCCGTGGCGTCTGGCTCACCGTCCCCGAAGGCACGCGCGGCGTGCACGTCAACGGCCGCCCGGTGCAGCGCATGGCAATGCTGCGCGTGGGCGATGCGGTGTTCGTGGACGGCAGCGGCATGCGCCTGGTCGCACCGCAAGCGCCGCGGCAGCCGGAGGGCGGTTTCGGCGACAGCACCGGAGAAGCTGGCGACGTGCGCGTGGTGCTGCGCGGGGTCGGCGGCCATTACCACGGGCGCAGCTTCACGCTCGAGCGCCCGCGCCTGGTCGGGCGCGCACCCGAGGCCGACATCCGCATCGACGAAGCCGCGTTTTCCGAGCGCCATGCCCGCCTGGAGATGCTGCGTGGCGAAGTGGTGCTGCGCGACCTTGGCTCGGCCGAGGGCAGCCAGGTCAACGGCGAGCCGGTGCGTGACGTGGTGCTGCGTCCCGGCGACCAGGTGGTGTTCGACGCCCATCATCGCTTCGTGCTCGAGGCGCCGACCGGTGCGCGAGGGGATTCCAGGGCCGAGGCCGCTCCCGCCGAGGCACCGGCGGCCGGCGGGCGCGGCGGCGCCATGCGTTTGCCATGGCTGCTGGTCACGGCCCTGGTGCTGGCGGGACTGCTGGCGCTACTGCTGCTGTTCGGTACCGGCTGAAGCCCGGGCCGGCGACGGCGGCGCGCTTCGCCGGCGCCGCCGGGCAAGCCGCCATCCCAGCAGGACGGCGAGGATCGCCGCGTACAGCAGCGGCTCGCGGACATCGGACTTCACCACCCACCAGAAATGCAGCACCGCAAGCGTCGCGATGACGTAGACCAGGCGATGCAGCCGTCCCCAGTTCCTGCCCAGCCGCCGCATCCAGCCGCGGGTCGAGGTCAGCGCCAGCGGAACCAGCAGCAGCCAGGCCGCGAAGCCCACCGTGATGTAGGGCCGCTCGACGATTTCCATCAGCACCTGGGCCCACCAGCCACGCAGGTCGAGCACCAGGTAAGCGCTGAAGTGCAGGCTGGCGTAGGCGAATGCGTACAGCCCGAGCATGCGCCGGAAGCGCAGCAGCACCGGCTGCTGCAGGAGCTGGCGCAGGGGCGTCACCGCCAGCGTGGCGAGCAGCAGGCGCAACGCCCACAGCCCGAGCTCGTGTTCGATCGCGGCCACCGGGTCGGCACCGAGTGCGTCGATATCGGCGCCGCTGCCCACCTGCCAGGCCTGCCAGACGAGCAGCGCCAGCGGCGTCAGCGCGAGCGCGTGGACGCCGGCCTTGGCCGCGACCAGGCCAGGACCGCTGCGCGGAGCATTCCGCGCCCCGCCGGGCGCGTTCAATACCAGCGTGCCAGGTCCATGCCCTGGTACAGCGAAGCGACCTGTTCGGCGTAGCCGTTGAAGGGGCGCGTGGCCATGCGGTCGGCGAACAGCCGGTTGCCGTCGCCGGCAATCCGCCGCTCGCTCGCCTGGCTCCAGCGCGGGTGGTCGACGGCCGGATTCACGTTGGCGAAGAAGCCGTACTCGCGCGGCTGCATGTCGTTCCATGCGGTGGCCGGAGCCTTGCGGGTGAACCTGATCGCGACGATCGACTTGATGCCCTTGAAGCCGTACTTCCATGGCACTACCAGGCGCAGCGGTGCACCGTTCTGCTGCGGCAAGGGCTTGCCGTACATGCCCGTGGCCAGCAGGGTGAGCGGATGCATGGCTTCGTCGATGCGCAGGCCCTCGCGGTAGGGCCAGTCGATGATCGGCGCGCGCACGCCCGGCATCTGCCGCGGGTCGGCGAGGCTGGTGAAGGCGACGTACTTCGCGTCCGAGGTCGGCTCGAAGCGCCTGAGCACTTCGCCCAGCGGCACGCCCAGCCAGGGGATCACCATCGACCAGCCTTCAACGCAGCGCATGCGGTAGGTGCGTTCTTCCGGCACCAGGCCCTTGAGCAGGGTCTCCAGCGGCACCGTGCCCGGGCGGGCGCACTCGCCGGAAACCGCCACCGACCACGGTGATGTCACCAGCGTCCTTGCCGCGCGCGACGGATCGGCCTTGCCGCTGCCGAACTCGTAGAAGTTGTTGTAGCCGGTGGCGTCTTCGTAGCGGGTCAGGGGCTCGTCGGTGTCGAAGCCGGTGCGCGCGCCGGTGCCGGCGGTGCGCGGGACGTCCACCGGTGGTGGCGGCTCGGCGCCGCGGCAGCCGGCCGCGAGCAGGGCGGGCGACAGCGCAAGCATCTGCAGCAATCGGCGCCGGTCGCGGTAGACGGCCTCGTCGGTGAGTGGCTCGCCGGGAAGCCGCGCGTACTGGTAGCGGGACATGTCCGCATCTCGCCTTGGGGGAGGGCCAATCCTAACGCCGGCCGGGTGATGCCGCGGTGCTGCATTGCGGCATACTGGATCGCCCATCCGTACCCCGAGGTCCAGCCATGTCGCGCGCCTACAACTTCAGTCCCGGTCCCGCCATGCTGCCGGAGCCGGTGCTGCTCCAGGCCCGGGACACGATGCTTGAATATGGCGAGGCCGGCGCCTCGATCGTTGAAATCAGCCATCGCGGGCCTGAATTCATCGAAATCGCCGCCCGCGCCGAGGCCGACCTGCGCCAGCTGATCGGCATTCCAGCCGACTACGCGGTGCTGTTCCTCCCGGGCGGCGCCACGGCGCAGCAGGCGCTGCTGCCGCTGAACTTCGCCGCCCCCGGGCAGCGCGCCGACTATGTGCTCACCGGCCACTGGGGCGCGATCGCCACCCGCCAGGCCGCGCCCTATGTCGACCTGAACGTGGCCGCGAGCAGCGAGGCCGATGGCTACCGCAGCATCCCGCCGGCCGCGGGCTGGCGCCTCTCCGAAGACGCGGCCTATGTGCACGTCACCGCCAACGAGACCATCCACGGCGTCGAATTCCGTCCAGCGGTGGCGGGAGGCCACGCCTATCCGGATACCGGCAACGTGCCGCTGTTCGCTGACTTCAGTTCCAGCATCGCGTCCGAGCCGATCGACGTCTCGCGCTTCGGCGCGATCTATGCCGGCGCGCAGAAGAACCTCGGCCCGGTCGGCATCGGGGTGGTGATCGTGCGCCGCGACCTGCTGGAACGCGCCGGCCAGCCGCGCGCCGACATCTTCGACTACCGGCTGCAGCTGGCCGCGGATTCCATGCTCAACACGCCGCCGACCTGGAACTGGTACGTCGCCGGGCTGACCTTCCGCTGGATGCTCGAACAGGGCGGGGTGGAAGAATTCGCGCGCCGCAGCCAAGAGAAGGCGAAGCTCCTCTATGCGGCCATCGATGGTTCCGGCGGCTGGTACCGCAACCAGGTCGAGCCGGCCGTGCGCTCGCGCATGAACGTGCCGTTCTTCCTGCCCGACCCCGCGCTCGACGAGGCCTTCCTTGTCGAAGCGCGCGAGGCCGGCCTGATCGGCCTCAAGGGGCATCGCGTGGTCGGCGGCATGCGCGCGTCCATCTACAACCCGATGCCGCTGGCCGGGGTGCAGGCGCTGGTCGATCACATGGCCGATTTCCAGCGTCGACATGGCTAGCAAGGACGACCAGGGCGAGGGCGGCGGTTCGGCGGCGAAGCCGGACCTTGCCGCGGTGCGTGCGCAGATCGACGGCATCGACCGTGAGATCCAGGCGCTGATTGCGGAGCGCGCCTTGTTCGCCCGCCAGGTCGGCCGCGCCAAGGGCAGGCTTGCCGCCGCCATCGACTACTACCGGCCCGAGCGCGAGGCGCAGGTGCTGCGGCGCGTGGTCGACCGCAACGACGGCCCGCTGGCCGACGACGTGCTGCTGCGCCTGTTCCGCGAAATCATGTCCGCCTGCCTTGCGCAGCAGGAACCGCTGAAGATCGGCTATCTCGGCCCCGAGGGCACGTTCTCGCAGCAGGCGGTGCAGAAGCACTTCGGGCACTCGGCGCTGGGCCTGCCGCTGGCCAGCGTCGAAGAGGTCTTCGACGAGGTCGCTTCGGGGGCCGCCGATTTTGGCGTGGTGCCGGTGGAGAACTCGGGGCAGGGCACGATCCAGTCGACGCTCGACATGTTCCTCACCTCGCCGCTGATGATCTGCGGCGAAGTCGAGCTGCGCATCCACCAGTACCTGATGTCGCGCACGGGGCGGATCGGGGATGTCGAGCGGATCTATTCCCACGGACTGTCGCTGGCGCAAAGCAAGAACTGGCTGCGGCAGCACCTGCCCCTGGCGGAGAAGTTCCCGGTGTCCAGCAACGCCGAGGGTGCGCGGCGCGCGCGCAACGCCGACGACGCGGCGGCCATCGCCGGCGAAAGCGCGGGCCGGGTCTACGGGCTGAAGACGGTCGCGGGGCCGATCGAGGACCGCAGCGACAACACCACGCGCTTCCTCGTGATCGGGCGCGCCGCGTTCCCGTCGTCGGGACACGACCGGACCTCGCTGATGGTGTCGATCCGCGACCAGCCGGGCGCGCTGTACAAGATCCTCGAGCCGCTGGCGCGGCACGGCATCAGCATGAACCGCATCGAGTCGCGGCCCTCCCACGGCGCGCTGTGGGAATACGCGTTCTTCATCGACGTCGGTGGACACGTCGAGGAGTCGCCGCTGAAGGATGCGCTGGCCGAGATCGACGCATTCGCCGGCGACGTGCGGGTGCTGGGCTCGTATCCGGTCGCCGTGCCGTGAGCGGTGGCGGAGAGGCGACGAGCGCGAACCCGGCGGGCTGGGTGGCATCGCGCGGCAGGGCACTGTCGGGCGAATTCACGGTGCCGGGCGACAAGTCGATTTCGCATCGTGCGGTGATGTTCGGCGCGCTGGCCGATGGCAGCACCCGCATCAACGGCTTCCTCGAGGGCGAGGACACGCGCGCCACCGCTGCGATCTTCGGGGCGATGGGGGTGCGCATCGAGACGCCGTCTCCGGCGTGCCGCGTGGTGCATGGCGTCGGCATCGACGGCCTGCAGCCGCCCACCGGCGTGCTGGACTGCGGCAACTCCGGCACCGCGATGCGCCTGCTGGCCGGGTTGCTCGCAGGCCAGCGCTTCGACACGGTGCTTTGCGGTGACGCCTCGCTGTCGCTCCGCCCGATGCGGCGGGTGATGACGCCGCTGCAGGCGATGGGCGCGGTGATCGACTCCGTCGACGGCGAGCGGCCGCCGCTCCGGATCTCCGGCGGCTTGCCGCTGCATGCGATCGCATACGAACCGCCCGTGGCCAGCGCCCAGGTGAAGTCCGCGGTGCTGCTTGCCGGCCTGTATGCCGATGGCCAGACCAGCGTCCGCGAGCCGCGGCCAACGCGCGATTACACGGAGCGCATGCTGGCCGCATTCGGCTGGCCGGTGGAAGCATCGGCCGGCGCGGTGCGGCTGAGCGGTGGGCATCGCTTGCGCGCGCGAGAGATCGACGTGCCGGGCGACTTCTCGTCGGCCGCCTTCTTCATCGTGGCCGCGACCCTGGTGCCGGGTTCGTCGCTGCTGCTGCGTTCGGTGGGGGTGGATCCCCGGCGCACCGGCCTGCTCGATGCGCTGCGCGCGATGGGCGCCGACATTCGCGAGATGGATCGGCGCGCCGGTGCCTGCGGTCCGGTCGCGGACATCGCGGTGCGCCATGCGACGCTGCAGGGCATCGACCTGCCTGAAGCGCTGGTCGCGGACATGATCGACGAATTCCCGGTGTTCGCGGTGGCCGCGGCCTGTGCTCGCGGCACAACGCGCATCAGCGGGGCCGCCGAGCTCAGGGTCAAGGAATCGGACCGCATCCATGCCATGGCAGTCGGACTGCAGGCGCTGGGCATCCGCGTGCGCGAGCTGCCCGACGGCATGGAGATCCAGGGCGGGTCGCTGTTCGGTGGTCGCGTGGAAAGCATCGGCGACCATCGCATCGCGATGTCCTTCGCGGTCGCGGCCCAGCTGGCCGCGGGCGACGTCGTGATCGGGGACGTCGCCAACGTCGCGACCTCCTTCCCCGGTTTCGAAGCGATGGCGCAGGCCGCGGGTTTCGGCCTGCACCGGGGCTGAGCGCGTCTAGTCGTCGTCGAGGCGGAAGGTCACCGGGACTTCGACGGTGCTGGACACGGGGTCGCCACCGCTGATCGCCGGCCGGAAGGTCCACTTCCTTACCGCGTCGATCGCGGCCCGGTCGAGATCGCGGGATCCGCTGCGGCTCGCGATCGTCACGTCCTCCGGCCGGCCGTCGGCACCGACCACGGCGCTCACCAGCACCGTGCCTTGCGCGCGGTCGCGGTAGGCCGCAGGCGGGTACACGGGCTGGACGCGGGTCAGCGGTTCCGCGCCGCGATCGGCAGTGACCGCGGGTGCGGCGGGTCGGGACGGCTCCGCCGTCCGGCGACGGGCGTCGTCCGCGGCACGCTCGCGCTCGGCGGCGGCGTCCTGGCCATCACCGATCTCTACGGCCGGTGGCGGCAGCGCTTCGGGCGCGGTGCTGACGCCGGCGCGCTGGCTGTAGATGAACCACCCGAATGCAAGCAGCGCCAGGAGCAGCACGATCCAGAGCAGCGGTGCGGCCGTCCTGCGCTCCGGCCCGGCGGCGGGTGGCGGTTGGGGTGGAGGTGGGGGTGTGTTCGGATTGCGGTTGGGGTCGGCCATGCACGGCTCCTTGGCTGCCTGCGCAGGTGCAGCAGCTCAAGGAAGCGTTCCACAGGCCAGGTCGCGGCCGTGTGTGCAGCTCGCCGCGCGCTCAGCGCCCGCTGTCGAAGCGGATCGGGACGGTCACGGTGCCCGCGCTGGGGCTGCCGTCGCGCATTGCCGGGCGGAAGCGCCAGCGCCGGGCCGCACGCTGGGCCGCGCGGTCGAGGTCCCGGGATCCGCTGCTCGATGCGACGTCGACCTGGACGGGGACGCCGCGCGCGTCCACTTGGATGCGCAGCAGCACCTCGCCGGATTCGCCGCGGCGCAGGGCGCGGGCGGGATAGGTCGGGCCGGGTGAACTGATCGGCACCGGGGAGCTGGCCGACAGCTCGACGGGCTGTACAGCCGGTGCGGCAGGATCCGTGGCGCGGCCTGCGGCCAGGGGCGGGGCGCTGGGCGCCGGCTCTTCCACGCGGGCACCGGACGAGGGCATTTCCGGGACGTCCGCGCCGATCGAAGTGCCCGAGCGCGGCGGGGTGGGAAGCGGCTGGAACACCTGCGCGGATGCCGCAGGCGGCTGCACATCGGCGCGATACGGGTCGCTGCCGTCGCGCTGCACGAACCAGAGCACGAGGAAAATGGCGATGCCCGCGGCGATGCCGGCGCCCACGAGCCACCAGCCGCGGCCGGTAGGAAGGGGCAGGGGACGGCGTGACGGGGTGGCTGGCATGTGGCGCCCTGCGATTGCGGATGCCCCGATTCTGCCACGGCGCCGCGGAGCAGATGCCCTCGCGACGCGCGATAATCCCCGGTCCGCCACTTCATGAAGCGACGCGATGCTTGATCCCAATCTTCTGCGCCAGGACCCTGCCGCGCTCGCCCTGCGCCTGCGCGAGGCCCGCGGCTTCGAGCTCGACACCGGCGCGTTCGAAACCCTCGAAGCAGGTCGCAAGGCGCTGCAGGTACGCACGCAGGAGCTCCAGAACCTGCGCAACACCCGCAGCAAGGAGATCGGCATGCTCATGGGATCGGCCGCGCGCCTCAAGGCTGCCGGTGAGTCCCGACAGGCCGCGGACAGCATCGCGAAGGCCGAGGCGATCAAGGCCGAGGTGTCCGGCTTCGGCGATGAACTGAAGGCCTCGGAGGGCGAGCTGGAGCGCATCCGCGTCGAGCTGGATGCCATTGCCATGGGCATCCCCAACCTCCCCGACGCGAGCGTGCCCGCCGGCAGCGACGAAGCCGGCAACGTCGAACAGCACCGCTGGGGCACGCCGCGCGTGTTCGATTTCAGGATCCGCGACCACGTCGACCTTGGCGCCCGCCACGGCTGGCTCGACGCCGACGCGGCCGCGCGGCTGTCCGGTGCGCGCTTCACCGTGTTGCGCGGCCAGCTCGCGCGCCTGCACCGCGCACTGGCGCAGTTCATGATCGACCTGCACGTCGACGAGCACGGCTATGGCGAAACCAGCGTGCCGGTGCTGGTCAACGCCGAAGCCATGCGCGGTACCGGGCAGCTGCCGAAGTTCGAGGACGACCTGTTCGCGACCATCGTTGGCGAAGGCGAGGCGGCTTCGAAACGCTATCTGATCCCCACCGCCGAGGTGCCGCTGACCAACCTGGTCGCCGACACGATCGTGGACGCCGCGGCGCTGCCGCTGCGCATGGCGGCGCACTCGATGTGCTTCCGGGCAGAGGCCGGTGCCTACGGGCGCGATACCCGCGGCATGATCCGCCAGCACCAGTTCGAAAAGGTCGAACTGGTTTCGGTCACCCGCCCCGACGACAGCGATGCCGAACACGAACGCATGACGCGCTGCGCGGAAGTGGTGCTCGAGCGCCTCGGCCTGCCGTACCGGCGCATGCTGCTGTGCTCGGGTGACATGGGTTTTGCCGCGCGCAAGACCTACGACCTCGAGGTCTGGCTGCCGTCGCAGGACACGTGGCGCGAGATCTCCTCCTGCTCCAACTGTGGCGACTTCCAGGCCCGCCGGATGCTGGCACGCTGGCGCGGCGATGCCAGCGGCAAGCCGGAACCGGTGCACACGCTCAACGGTTCCGGCGTGGCCGTTGGCCGCGCGCTGGTGGCGGTCATGGAGAACGGCCAGCAGGCTGACGGATCGATCACGGTGCCCGAGGTGCTGCGGCCCTATATGGGTGGCGTGGACGCGATCCGCTGACCTTCGGCGTGGCTGCAGCCCGGTCTCCAGATCGCGGGGAGGGCGCCGGCATCCGGGAATGGTTCTGTCCTCCGGTTTGATGAACCAGCCCACCGCTATTCGTTGCGGATATGGGACAATTGTGCTGAAATATCAGCAATTGTTTCGGTGAGGTAAGGGCAGATGCAGGATCTGAACGATCTCTATTATTTCGCCATGGTCGTCGACCACGGCGGGTTTGCCGCGGCGGAACGCGCGCTGGGAATTCCGAAGTCGCGGCTTTCGCGGCGCATCAGCCAGCTGGAAACCGAACTCGGCGTCCGCCTGCTGCAGCGTTCCACGCGCCGCTTCGCGGTGACCGACGTCGGCCAGAGCGTCTATCGCCACACCCAGTCGATGCTGGCCGAAGCCACCGCCGCGCGCGAGGTCGTGGACCGCCTGAGCGCCGAGCCGCGCGGCATTGTCCGCGCCAGCGTGCCCGTGAGCCTGGCGCAGCAGCAGCTGCCGAAGCTTTTGCCCGAGTTCCTCGCGCGCTACCCGCAGGTTCGCGTGCAGATGCACGTCAACAATCGCCGCGTCGACGTCATCAACGAGGGCTTCGACGTTGCCATCCGCGTGCGCAACAAGCTCGATGACGACGGCAGCCTGGTGATGCGCAGCTTCGGCCAGATCCAGGAGCTGCTGGTCGCAAGTCCGACCTACCTGGAGCGTGCCGGCCGACCGGTCGCGCCGGAAGAGCTCAAGGACCACACCACCATGACCATGAGCGAGGACGAGGTCCGCCAGCGCTGGGAACTCCAGGGCGTCGATGGCGAAGTGCGGCGCATCGACCTCAAGCCGCGGGTCGCGGGTGGCGACTTTCCGATGCTGATGTCGCTGGCCCGCCAGGGCCTGGGCATCACCATGCTTCCGGAAACCCTGTGCGCCGACGCGGTCCGCAGCGGCGAGCTGGAAGTGGTGCTGCCCGAGTGGCGCCTGCCGCAGGGCATCGCGCACCTGGTGTTCGCATCGCGCCGCGGCCTGCTGCCGGCGGTGCGCGTGTTCATCGATTTCCTGGCGGAAAAATTGCCGCCGCTGATCGAGGCGTCGCGCCTGGACTGCGAGAGCTGCGGCGAACGACACGCCGCGGCGGGCGCGCCGGCCGCCGCGGCCTGACGCCGGCCGGGCGGCACGGAGGGAAGGGCCGCCTGCGTCATGTCGTGCGACAATCGCGGCGCGTGATCGCCCGGCATCGGACACGGCAGTTCGACGCTCCAGGACGATCCCGCCAGGCAGTTGCGGAAGAGTGGCCGAGCGGTTGAAGGCACCGGTCTTGAAAACCGGCAATGGGAAACCATTCGTGGGTTCGAATCCCACCTCTTCCACCAAATTGCCAATCGTTTCCCGTCGTTTTCTCGCGCGCTGCGCGCCGCATCACATTGTGTCCGGTACTGCGTCCCGCTCCTGCTTGCGACACCTCGCCACCGGCGCTAGCCTCGTGGCAGGGGTTCATGAAACGTGGCGAAGGGGACAAGGATGACCATCAGAGTCTACGTGGTGGATGACCACGCACTGGTACGCGCCGGGATGCGCATGATTCTGTCGGCGGAAGCCGACATCGAAGTGGTGGGCGAAGCCGAATGCGGCGAGGATGCCCTGCCGCAGATCCGGGCGCTGAAGCCCGACATCGTACTTTGTGACCTGCACCTGCCCGGCGTCAGCGGGCTGGAGGTCACCGAGCGCATCGTCCGGGGCGAGTACGGCCCCAGGGTGATCGTGGTGTCGGTGCTCGAGGACGGACCGATGCCCAAACGGATGATTGCCGCGGGGGCCGCAGGCTACGTCGGCAAGGGCGGGGATGCACAGGAGCTGCTGCGCGCTGTCCGCGAGGTCGCGGCAGGACGGAGGTTCCTGGCGAGCAAGGTGGCGCAGTTGCTGGCCCTGTCGGGCCTCGACGCGGCGGAATCACCGTTCGATGCGCTGTCGCCGCGGGAGACCGAAGTCGCGATGCTCCTGATCCAGGGCATGCGCCAGGAAGAAATCGCGCGCCGCCTGAGCCTGAGCGCAAAGACCATCAACACCCACAAGACGCGACTGTTCGAGAAGCTGCAGGTGCACGACAACATCGCGCTTGCACGCCTGGCCAGCCAGTACGGCATGGCCGATCCCGCGCACGCCATCGTCTAGCGTACGCGGGGGGCTTCGATCAGGCGCCGGTGGGCGCCTGATCGTCTTCTGAGCGCGGCGCGGGGTTCGCCGCATCCTTGGCCGCGTCTTCGGCGTCCGTATCCGCATCCGCATCCGCGACTGCTTCCGCAGCGGCGTCGGTCGGCGCCACGTCTTCGGCCACGGGCTGGTCGAGCGCGGCGGCTTCAGCTGCTGCAGGCGCGGGCGACGAGGCTGCGTCGGACGCGGGTTCGAGCCCGTCGAAGAGGCCGCGCGGCTGTGAGCTTGCAGGCGGCACGGTCCCGATCGGCGTCGCTGCAGGGGCCTCGGCCGCCGGCGCATCGATCGCCGGCGTTTCGGTTGCCGGAGCCACCGGCGCGGTCTCGATCACGGACGTCCCGGTCGCAGGCGCAGAAGTGTCCTCGACCCGGTCCATGCCTGCGTTCGCGGCGCCCTGCGGCTTCGCATCCACAGGCTCGCCGATGCTCGCGCCCGCTGGTTCCGGCGTCTGCTGCCGCACGACCGTCGCTGCGACCGCGGTGGCGGCCACGGCTGCCGGAGTGGCGGCGGCTTTCGGAGTTTCCGCAGTGTCCGGCGCGGCAGGAGCGGCCGAAGCGGCCGGGGTCGCATCCGCCGCCGGCGAACGGTGCTGGACGGGCTTCGACGCCTGCGCATCGTCGACGAAGTCGAATTCCGGCTGCGAGCTGCGTGCAACCGGAACGTCCGAAGCATCCTCGCCCGTTGCAATGTCGACGCCGTTGGCGTTGTCACCACTGCTCTCTTCGCCCGCACCGCGACGGCGACGGCGGCCACCGCGGCGTCCGCGGCGACGTTTCTGCGCGGCCTGGCCGGAGTCGTCGTCGGAGTCGCCGGCTGCCGTCCCGGCATTCACGGCATTGCCGGTGTCGGCACCCTCCGAGCCCGGCTGCTCATCGCTGGGCGAAGCCGCGGGCGCGCGGCTGCGGCGTGCGCCGTCGCCCTGCGTGCCCGGGTCGACGGCCGGAGTCTGCGAAGCCGTCGAGCCGCTTGCGGCCGCGGCTGCAATCCCGGTCGCCGCTGGAGCCACCACCCTTGCCTTGTCGTCAGCGTCCTGCGCGAGCTTGTCGCCCGCAGCCGGGACCTGCACTTCTTCGATGCGACGCCTGCGGCCCTGGGTACCACGCTCGCCTTCCGGCCGCTCGGTGCGCTTCTCGCGTGCCGGCTTCTCGCGCGGCTGCTTCTGCGCCGTGGCTGCCTGGCTGTCGGGGCTGTCGTGGCCGTCCTGGCTGCTCTGGGCCGTGGCCTTCTGCTGCCGGCCCGCGCCCTGTCCGCCGTTGCCACGACGACCATCGCGGCGACCACCACCCTTGCCGCCGCGACCGTCGCGCTCTGCGTCACGTCCTCCGTCACGCTCCTGCCGCGGACCCCGTTCGCCCCGGCGCTGTCCGCCGGACTTGTCCGCGGCCGGCTTGCGCGCATCGGCCTCGGGCTGGCCCACGAACAGGGCCTTCAGCCAGCCGACGATCCCGCCGCTGGCGGCGATCGCCGGCAGGGCGGGCACCGCGGCGGGCGCAGCCACCGGAGCGGGTGCCGGCGCCGCCTCGGGCGCCGGGCGCGGCTCGCGCACCGGTGCCGGGCGCGAATGCTGGACCTTGGTGACTGCGGCCGCGGGCACGTTGAGGTTGGCCTTGGTCAGCGCGATGGTCGCCACCTTGCGCGGCGTGCCGCGGCGGTAGCTCGGCTTCGCGGACTCGTCGTCGAGCTCGTTGGTACGCAGGCGGGTGACTTCGTAATGCGGCGTATGCAGCTGCTCGTCGGCGACGATCACGATCGGCGCGTCGTGGCGCTTCTCGATCTCGCGCAGGGCGCTGCGCTTTTCGTTGAGCAGGTAGTTGGCGATTTCCACCGGGGCCTGGACCAGGACCTGTCCGGTGTTGTCCTTCATCGCATGCTCTTCAGCCAGGCGGATGATCGCCAGCGCCAGCGATTCGACGCTGCGCATGCGGCCATGGCCCTCGCAGCGCGGGCACACGATCTGGCTGGACTCGCCCAGGCTCGGGCGCAGGCGCTGCCGGCTCATCTCAAGCAGGCCGAAGCGCGAGATGCGGCCAAGCTGCACGCGTGCACGGTCGTACTTCAACGCACCCTGCAGGCGGTTTTCGACCTCGCGCTGGTGCTTGTTGGAGGACATGTCGATGAAGTCGATCACCACCAGGCCGCCGAGGTCGCGCAGGCGCAGCTGGCGGGCCACCTCTTCGGCGGCCTCGAGGTTGGTGTGGAACGCGGTCTCTTCGATGTCGCCGCCCTTGGTGGCGCGCGCCGAGTTGACGTCGACCGCGGTCAGGGCCTCGGTCTGGTCGATTACCAGTGCGCCGCCGGAGGGCAGGCGGATGGTGCGCTCGTACGCATTCTCGATCTGCGATTCGATCTGGTAGCGATTGAACAGCGGGACGTCGTCGGTGTAGTGCTTGAGCTTGCGCAGGTTGTGCGGCATCACCAGCTCGACGAATTCCTTCGCCTCTTCGTACATCTCCGGCGTGTCGACCAGGATCTCACCGACGTCGGCGCGCATGTAGTCGCGCAGCGCACGGATGATCAGGCGCGATTCCTGGTAGATCAGGAACGGCGCGGGCTTGCTCAGCGCGGCCTCGGCCACCGCCTTCCAGATCGACAGCAGGTAGTCGAGGTCCCACTGCAGCTCTTCGGCGTCGCGGCCGACGCCGGCGGTGCGGATGATCACGCCCATGTCGTCGGGGATCGCGAGCGCGTCCATCGCCTTCTTCAGCTCGGCGCGGTCGTCTCCCTCGATGCGGCGCGAGACGCCGCCGGCGGTCGGCGAGTTCGGCATCAGCACCATGTAGCGGCCGGCCAGCGAGATGAACGTGGTCAGCGCCGCGCCCTTGTTGCCGCGCTCGTCCTTGTCCACCTGGACCACCACTTCCTGGCCTTCGCGCAGGAGCTCCTTGATGCCGGCCTTGTTGTGGTCGACGCCGGAAGCGAAGTAGTCGCGGGAGATTTCCTTCAGCGGCAGGAAACCGTGGCGCTCGCCGCCGTACTCGATGAAGGCGGCTTCAAGCGAGGGCTCGATGCGGGTGATGCGGCCCTTGTAGATGTTGGACTTTTTCTGTTCCTGGGAGGGTTGCTCGATGTCGATGTCGTACAGGTTCTGGCCATCGACGATGGCGACGCGCAGTTCCTCTGCCTGCGTCGCGTTGATCAGCATGCGCTTCATTGTTGCGTTCCTTACGCGCTCTCGCACGCGGAACGCCGGGGCGTTTCGCCTGGATCTGACCTGCCGCCGGCGCGCGAGCGCCTGGCGACTCCGGTTGCTTCCAGCGCTGCACACCACGGCGGGCCGCGGGAGCGCTTGTTCCATAATGCTTTTTTTGGGCCGGCGGCTGCGCAGGAGCACCCCCTTGGGGGCAGGCCTGCGCGCCGCGCGGGACATGTTCAGCGCCGGTGCGTGCACCGGGCGATCACAGGAGCTGCCCTCCAGCCGCTAACATGGCTGCCCCGGGGGCAGTGGTCGCGCTCTGGAAGGACTCGCGGAAGGCCGGCTTTTGGCCGGGGAACTTCCAGCGAAATCAGGACCTTATCTCGCCCGGCGAGTGTAGCAGAAAAGAATTCAGGCAAGACGCCCCGCGAAGGGCGGCTTCCAGCACCCCGCAGGGAATCCACGCATGTCCGATCCAGGCAAGACCCCAGCAACCGGCGGCGTACGCCAGGTCCGCATTTCCGAGGATCGCGACGGCCAGCGCCTCGACAATTTCCTGCTCGCCTATCTCAAGGGTGCTCCGCGCTCACTGGTCTACAAGATCGTGCGCAGCGGCCAGGTGCGGGTGAACGGGGGGCGCGTGCGCGCCGACCGGCGCCTGGAGGGTGGCGACGAGGTCCGCATCCCGCCGGTCCGGATCGAGGATCCGGCGGACAAGGGCAGCCCGTCGCCCGGCCTGCTCGAGGCCGTGGCCGGCAGCGTCGTGTTCGAGGACGCGCGCCTGCTGGCGATCAACAAGCCTTCCGGCGTCGCCAGCCATGGCGGCAGCGGGATCAGCTTCGGCGTCATCGAGACCCTGCGCGCCCTGCGCCCCAACCAGGAGCTGGAGCTGGTCCACAGGCTGGATCGCGACACTTCGGGGCTGATGGTGGTGGCCAAGAAGCGTTCGGCGATGTCGGAGCTGCAGGCGCTGATGCGCGAGGGCACCGGCACCGGGCTGCGCAAGCGCTATCTGGCCCTGCTGCTGGGGCGGATGCCGGATGGCGTGATGAGCGTCGATGCGCCGCTGCACGTCGGCCTGCGCCAGGGCGGCGAGCGCCATGTCCAGGTGGATCCCTCCGGCAAACCCTCGCTCAGCCACTTCCGCGTGCTCGAGCGCCGCGGCGGACAGTCGTACTGCGAGGTGCGGATCGAGACCGGCCGCACCCACCAGATCCGCGCCCACGCCCGCCACATCGGCCATGCAGTAGCCGGCGACGACAAGTACGGCGACGCCGAGGCCAACCGGCGCCTGCGCGACAAGGTCGGCCTGCGCCGGCTGTTCCTGCACGCCGCCTCGCTGGAGTTCTCGCTCGATGCAGGGCAGGCGCCCTATGTGCTCAGCGCGCCACTGGCGCCCGACCTGGTCGAGGCGCTCGATCGCCTCGGCTGAACACGATGCCCGGGCCGTGGTTCAGGCGGCGAGGTCGTCGGTGCGCGCGGCGCAGATGAAGTCGTTTTCGCTCAGGCCGCCGACGTCATGGGTGGAAAAGCGCACCTCGCAGCGGTCGTAGTGCACCCCAAGGTCGGGGTGGTGGTCTTCGCGGTTGGCCATGTGCGCCAGGGCATTCACGAAGGACATGGTGTGGCGGTAGTCGGGGAAGCGGAAGGTCCGCAGCAGCGCCTTGCCTTCCTCGGCCAGGGTCCACTCGGGCACTTCGGACATGAGTTCGCGGATCCGGGCGTCGGACAGGCGGTGCTCCGGGCCGCGGCGCGGAGTGCAGTGGGCGTGGGCAAGCGAGGTGTGGTCGGACATGGTCGGCTCCTGGACAGGCGGCCCGGGCTGCTGAACGCGCGGTATCGATCGGTACCTCGCGAGCCGGCATCGCCGGCAAACCCGGGCGGGGCGGCTAGAATACCCGCATGATCCAGATCTCAGACTCCGCACAGACCCATTTCCGCAAGCTGATCGAGCGCGAGGCCGTGCCCGGCATGGGCGTTCGCCTGGGGGCGACGCGCCCGGGTACGCCGCAGGCCGACGTGCGCCTGGAGTTCGCCGCGCCCGATGAGCTGCGCGGTGACGAATGGGCGGTGGACTGCACCGGCTTCACCCTCTGGCTGGACGCCGAGAGCGTGCCCTTCCTCGAAGGCGCTGAAATCGACTACACCACCCTTGCGACCGGCGGCCAGCTGCAGATCCGCGCGCCGCGCATCAAGGGCGTGAAGCCGGAAGACGAGGCCTCGCTGGTCGAGCGCGTGCGCTGGACCATCGAGCACGTGGTCAATCCCCAGCTGGCCTCGCACGGTGGCCATGTCAGCGTGCAGGAAGTCAGTGCGGAGGGCGTGGTGATCCTCAGCTTCGGCGGTGGCTGCCATGGCTGCGGCATGGCCGACGTCACCCTCAAGCAGGGGATTGAAAAGACCCTGCTAGAACAGGTGCCCGGGGTGACCGCGGTGCGCGACGCCACCGACCATGACACCGGTGCGGCGCCGTACATCCCGCGCGCTTCGGCCTGATCGCCCGACACGCTTCGACGCCGACGGATGTTCACTTCCGCCGAACTGATCGAAGCCCTGCGCCGGCGCATGCGGCGCTCATTGCGTCCTCTGCCGCCGCCCGGCGAGTTTCCGCCGGCCTGGCGCGACTGGTTCACGGCGATGGCTGCGCGACCCGGGCGCATCAGCGGCGCCACTGCGGACGACCTGCTCGCGGTCCTTGCCGCGCGTGAACCGGCGCTGCCGGCCGGCACGGTCGAGCGCCTTGGCCGCTGGCGCGCCTTCACCACGCTCTGGCGCCAGGAATGGCAGCCGGCCAGCCGCGACGAGCGCTGGACGCGCGTCATTGCGACGTCGGGAAGCCTGCTGCTGCACCTGCTGTTCGCGGCGGCGCTGGTCTGGCTGATGCTCGCCCGCTTCCATTTCGCCGCGCCCCCGGAGGATGCACGCGACGGCGAGGAGCACGTGCTGCAGGTGGAGTACATCGGCGGGGGCACGCCGGACGACAGCGGCGGCGGCGCGGTCGAGGCAGCGGTCGAGGCAGCGGTCGAATCGCCCGCGGAGCCCGCGTCCGCGGCGCCGGCAGCGGCGAGCGCCTTGCCGCGGGAGGTTGCGGCCGCCGCGGAAGCGCTGCCGGACGTGCCGCCTGGGAGTGCACCGGCCGCGCCACCACCCCCGCTGCGGGAGCGCGAGCTGGTCCTCGACGTGCCCGAGCTTGCGCCGCCGCAGGTCCAGGTACCCGACGTGCTCCAGGTCACCGAGGTCGACATCCCCGACAGCGACTTCGTCGTGCCGCCGGCGCGCGCGGTCGCGCCGCAGGCACCTTCCATTCCTGCGGCTGAAATCTCCGTGCAGAACCGCGAGATCGATGTCCAGGCGCCCGCCGAGGTGCCGGTGCCACTGGGGCCGGCGACCCGCGTGCTGGACGTGGCCGTGCCGCAGCCCTCGCCCCACGGCGTGGCGGTGGTCGAGCGCGAGATCGAACTTCCCGAAGCCCGCGATGTCACGGTCCGTCCGTCGCGGGAAATCGCCCCGATCCGCACCCGCGAGGCCGCGGCCGCCGCGCCGCCGGCTCGCGAGCGCGCGGCGCCGATGCCCGCCGCGCGTCCGGTTCCCGCCGCTGCCGGCGCGACTGCCGGCACGGCCGGCCCCCGGCCTGCGTCGACGCCGTCGGAACGGGCCGCGGCCGAAGAGGCGGCAAGCGGGCAGAGCGCCGCTGCCGGCGGCCGTCCGGAGGCCGGCCCTGGCGCGCGCAGCACCGGGGCCCGGGCGCCGGGTGCCGGGCAACGACCCGGACAGCCGCCAGGTGCGCTTCCGTCCGCGGGTGCCAGCGACGACTGGGGTGACTCCGCGCGCAATGTGCCCGGCCGGCAGGCCGGCACGCCGGGTGCCGCGGGCCTGTTCAATGCCGACGGCAGCCCGCGCCTGCCGGGCGATGGCCGCGTCGGCGGCGGCCTGCCGCCGGGCACGATCACCGAGGACTTCGAGAACATCGACCGCCACGGCACCTGGCTGAAGCGCCCGCCCTACGACTACGAGCCGACGTCCTTCGATCGCTTCTGGATGCCCAGCGAGAGCCTGCTCGAGGAATGGGTGCGGCGCAGCGTCACCGAAGTGCTGATCCCGATCCCCGGCACCACCAAGTCGATCCGCTGCGTCACCGTCATGCTCGCCCTTGGCGGCGGCTGCGGCATCGTCGATCCCAACCTGCAGGAGCAGCCGGCGGCGGCGCGCCCGCCCCCGGAGGTCCCGTTCAAGCGGGAGCTGCAGGAGGACCAGGACAGCCTCGGCCCGCCGCCGGAGTCCTGAGCGAAGGCCCCGTCGGGCTGCGGTACTGCTTACGGATGTCCAGACGGCACGAAGCCCGCGCATGGCGGGCTTAGTGGACAGCTCTTGCCGGGCGTCGACCTCAGTTGATGCTGTGGACCCCGTGGAGGTCGCGGACCTGCGCCGGTCGCGATGCAAAGTACGCGGCGAGGTCGGCGATCTGCTGGTCGTCGAGGTCGCGCGCCTGGTTGGACATCAGCGGATGGTCGCGATCACCGCTGCGGTAAGCCTGCAGCGCATGCGCCAGGTAGTCACTGTACTGGCCGCCGATCTTGGGATAGGTCGCGTCCAGCGGCGCGTTGCCATCTGCGCCATGGCAGTCGATGCAGGTCTGCCCCGTGGCCTCGCCCTTGACGTTGGCGCGCGCCTCGCCTTCGGCGATGCGGCCCACGGGGAGCGAGTTGACCGAGGTGGCCTGCACCAGGCCCGGCTCCGCCGGTGCGCCCCCGCAGGCAACGAGGAGGAGGCTGGTGCCCAGTGCGACGGCAAGGCCGAGTGCGGAAGTCTTCATGGCGCGGCTCACTGCGTCAGGCCCGAAAGGAAGGCGGCGATGTCGGCGATGTCCTGGTCGGAAAAGCTCTGCGCCTGGACTTCCATGGTCGGATGCTTGCGCGTGCCGTTGCGGTACTCGGTAAGCGCGTTGACCAGGTATTCGCTGGACTGGCCGCCAATCCTGGGCACGTGGTAGTGCGGATAGGCATTCTTGTAGCCCTCGATGCCGTGGCAGCCCACGCAGGTATAGGTGAGCATGCGGCCTGCGTCGGGCGTGCCCTCGGCGACGACCTGCTGCGCGAGCGCGGCGGGTGCGTGTACGGCGAAGGCAAGGGCAAGGCAGGCGGCGATCGGCAACGGTCGCATCATGTCGTGTTCCGCGTCCTGTAGAAGTTGAAGGAGGGGCCGGCGACGATTCCCCCGTCGTCGACCATCGCCGCAGTATAGCGACCGAGCGGAGCGCTGTTAAAGCCGTGCGTGTCGCGGCGGTGCCACGCCGGCCCCGTCACATGCCGTTGGGATGCATGACCTTCGGCGGATTCAGCCGCCTGTCGCAGTGATGTACATTCCTACCACACCATTCTGGCCCATCTTCCATGTCCGCAATCCGCCCTCCTGTCCGACGTTCCTTCGCCGCCACCGCCGTCGCCCTGCTGGCCGCAACGCTCCTCCTCGCCGGCTGTGGGAGCCGTGCGGAAAACGAGGCGTCGAAGGAGGGCGACGAGCCGCCGCCGGTCACAGTGGAAGCAGTGGCGGCGGCACCGCGCGCGATGGCCGCGAGCTACAGCGGCAGCGCGTCGCTGGAGGCGCGCGCCGAGGCCCAGGTGGTCGCCAAGACCTCCGGCGTCGCGCTCCAGGTGCTGGTGGAAGAAGGCGATGTGGTGCGTGCCGGGCAGGTCCTGGTGCGGATCGATGGCGATCGTGCACGGCTCAACCTGGCCCAGGTCGACGCGCAGGTGAAGAAGCTCGAGGCCAACTTCCGCCGCGCCAGCGAACTGGTGAAGCAGCAGATGGTCAGCGTGGGCGACCACGACCAGCTCCGCTACGACCTCGAGAATGCGCGCGCCACCTGGCGCCTGGCGCAGCTCGAGCTGTCGTATACCAACGTGACCGCGCCGATTTCCGGCGTGGTCGCATCGCGTTCGATCAAGCCCGGCAACTTCGTGCAGATCAATACGCCGATCATCCGCATCGTCGACAACTCGCGCCTGGAAGCCACGCTCAACGTGCCCGAGCGCGACCTCACCACGCTGCGCGCCGGCCTGCCGGTGCGCATGCAGGTCGATGCGCTGGCGGGCCGCCAGTTCGTCGGCGTGGTCGACCGCATCGCGCCGGTGGTGGATGCCGGCAGCGGCACGTTCCGCGTGGTCTGCGCCTTCGATCCGCACGACGGCGCGCTGCAGCCGGGCATGTTCGCGCGCATCGGCATCGACTACGACACCCGCGCCGCGGCGCTGGCGATCCCGCGCGGTGCGCTGCTCGAAGACGACGGCGAGCCGGCGGTGTTCGTGGTCCGCGACGGCAAGGCGGTGCGGACCGCGATCACGACCGGTTACGTGGACGGTGGCTTCATCGAGGTCCGCGACGGGCTGGCCGAAGGCGATCGCGTGATCACCGCGGGCAAGATCGCGCTGCGTGACGGCAGCGCGGTACAGGTGCTCGGCGACGCGCCGGTCGAGGTGGCTGCCGCCGACGCTGGCGACGACGCGACCGACGGGACGCAGTAATGAGCGACCAGGGGAGGGGACACGACGGCGTGGACGGCACGCTGCGCGCCGATGGCCTGGTCGGTTTCTCGGTGCGGCGCCGGGTGACGGTGGCGATGGTGACGGTCAGCCTGCTGCTGTTCGGCCTGATCGCGCTGGGCAACCTCAAGGTCAACCTGCTGCCCGACATCAGCTACCCGACGCTGACGGTGCGCACCGAATACACCGGCGCCGCGCCGCAGGAAATCGAGACCCTGGTCAGCGAGCCGGTGGAGGAAGCGCTGGGCGTGGTCAAGGGCGTGCGCAAGCTGCGCTCGGTCTCGCGCACCGGCCAGAGCGACGTCGTGCTCGAGTTCGCCTGGGGCACCGACATGGACCAGGCCAGCCTGGAGGTGCGCGACAAGCTCGACACCCTGGCGCTGCCGCTGGAGGTCGAGCCGCCGCTGCTGCTGCGCTTCAACCCCTCCACCGAGCCGATCCTGCGGCTTGCGCTCAGCGCCGACGACGGCGAGGGCGATGCCATCCGCCAGCTCACCCTGCTGCGCCGCTACGCCGATGACGACCTAAAGAAGAAGATCGAGCCGGTCGCGGGCGTGGCCGCGGTCAAGGTCGGCGGCGGCCTGGAGGACGAGATCCAGGTCGAACTCGACCTGCAGGCGCTGGCGCGGATCGGCCTGTCGGTGGACGCGGTGGTGCAGCGCCTGCGCGAAGAGAACATCAACCTGTCCGGCGGCCGCCTGGAGCAGGGCACGCAGCGCTACCTGGTGCGCACGGTCAACCAGTTCGCGAGCGTCGACGAGATCCGCGGCATGCTGGTGGCCACGCAGTCCGGCGGTTCCGGCGGGGGCGGCGCGGACGAAGTGGCGCGCCTTGCAGCCGCGTCGGGCGATGCCTCGGTGCTGGCGGCCGCGATGTCGGCACAGAGCGCCGCCGCGGCCTCCAACCGCGCCGTGGCCGATGGCCGCGCCGTGCGCCTGGGCGACGTCGCCGAGGTGCGCCAGGGCTACAAGGAACGCGAGGCGATCATCCGCCTGGATGGCCGCGAGGCGGTTGAGCTCGCGATCTACAAGGAGGGCGATGCGAACACCGTCGCCACCGCGGCGGCGGTGGAAGCGCGGCTGCAGCGCATCCGCAAGGAACTGCCGGAAGCCGTGCGCCTGGACGTCGTCGACGACCAGGCCCGCTTCATCCGCGCCGCGATCTCCGACGTGCGCACCGACGCCATCCTCGGCGGCACGCTGGCGATCCTGATCATCTTCCTGTTCCTGCGCAACGGCTGGAGCACCTTCGTGATCGGCGTATCGCTGCCGGTCTCGATCATCACCACCTTCTTCTTCATGGACCAGATGGGGCTCAGCCTCAACGTGATGTCGCTGGGCGGCCTGGCGCTGGCCACGGGCCTGGTGGTCGACGACTCGATCGTGGTGCTGGAAAGCATCGCCAAGGCGCGCGAGCGCGGGCTGGGGATTCTCGACGCGGCGATCGCGGGCACGCGCGAAGTGAGCATGGCCGTGGTGGCCTCGACGCTGACGATCATCGCGGTGTTCCTGCCGCTGGTGTTCGTGGAAGGCATCGCCGGCCAGCTGTTCCGCGACCAGGCGCTGACCATCGCGTTGGCGGTGGGTATCTCGCTGGTGGTGGCGACGACCCTGATCCCGATGCTGAGCGCGCTGAAGTCGGAGGCGCCGATGGCGTTCCCGGAGGAGGCGCCGCATCCGGAGTGGCATCCGACTTCGGTCTGGCAGCGGCCCTTCGCCTTCGTGGCGCGCTGGACCGGCAAGGTGTTTCGCAGCGTGGTCTTCGCCATCGCGTGGCTGGCCATCCGCGCGGGTCGCCTGCTCTCGGCGGTCGTGGGGCGTCCCATGGGCGCGGCAAGCCGCCTCGCCATGGCCCCGTACGATCGGGCGGAGCGCGGCTACCTGCGCCTGCTGCCACGCGCGCTGGCCCGGCCCGGGCTGGTGCTGGGCGTTGCGGCGGTGGCCTTCGTCGCGAGCATGGCCGTCGTGCCGACCTTGGGCACCGACCTGATCCCGCAGCTCTCGCAGGACCGCTTCGAGATGACCATGCGGCTGCCGCCCGGCACGCCGCTGCGCGAGACCGACGCCCTGATGCGCCGGGTACAGCAGGCGCATGCGGGCGACGAGGGCACCTCGGTGCTGTTCGGTGTCAGCGGTACGGGCACGCGCCTGGATGCCAATCCCACCGACAGCGGCGAGAACGTCGGCCGGTTGTCGATCGTGATGGAAGGCGGCGGCAGCGCCGAGGTGGAGGCACGGCTCACGGAGGGGCTGCGCGCCACGATGGCGGGCGAACCCGGCGTGCAGGTCGACTTCAGCCGCCCGGCGCTCTTCAGCTTCTCCAGCCCGTTGGAGATCGAGCTGCGCAGCCACGACCTTGATGAGCTCGCGAGCGCGGGCAACCGCCTGGCTGAGCTGCTGCGCAAAAGCCCGCACTACGCCGACGTGAAGTCGACCGTGGAACAGGGCGCACCCGAGATCCGGATCGTGTTCGACCAGGAACGCGCGGGGGCCATGGGGCTCACCACGCGCCAGGTCGCCGATGCGGTGGTGAATTCGGTGCGCGGCGAAGTGGCCACGCGCTACGACTTCCGCGACCGCAAGATCGACGTGCTGGTGCGCGCACGCGAGTCCGAGCGTGATTCGGTGGGTGCGATCCGCGACCTGATCGTGAATCCGGGTTCGGCGCGGCCGGTGCGCCTGTCCGCAGTGGCCGACGTGGTCGCCACCACCGGCCCGAGCGAGATCCATCGCGCGGACCTCGGGCGCGTGGCGGTGGTGTCGGCGAACCTGCGCGACATCGATCTCGGTGCCGCGGTCGAAGAGGTGCGCGCACTGGTCGCCGAGAATCCGCTCGGCGCCGGCATCGGCATGCACATCGGTGGCCAGGGCGAAGAGCTGGCGGAATCGCTGTCGTCGCTGCTGTTCGCCTTCGCACTGGCGATCTTCATGGTCTACCTGGTGATGGCCTCGCAGTTCGAGTCGCTGCTGCACCCGTTCGTGATCCTCTTCACCATCCCGCTGGCGATGGTCGGAGCGATCCTGGCGCTGCTGCTCACCGGCAACACGATCTCGGTCGTGGTGTTCATCGGGCTGATCCTGATGGTCGGGCTGGTGGTGAAGAACGCGATCATCCTGATCGACAAGATCAACCAGCTGCGCGAGGCCGGCGTCGCCAAGCGCGAAGCCCTGGTGGAAGGTGCGCGATCACGCCTGCGGCCGATCGTGATGACCACGTTGTCCACGCTGTTCGGTTTCATGCCGTTGGCGCTCGCGTTCGGCGAAGGTGCGGAAGTGCGCTCGCCGATGGCGATCACGGTGATCGGCGGCCTGCTGGTATCGACCCTGCTGACCCTGCTGGTGATCCCGGTGGTGTACGACCTGCTCGACCGCCGCGGCGACGGGTACTACCTCGAGCGCGGCCGCCGCGCGCGCCTCGCTACGGGCGAGGACGACAACGGTGACGGCGAGGGCTTGCCGGCATGACAGTCGCCGAGTTCAGCCTGAGGCGGCCGGTCACCACGGTGATGCTGTTCATCTCGCTGGTGGTGGTGGGGCTGATCGCGGGCTTCCGGCTGCCGCTGGAAGCGCTGCCCGACGTGTCGCCGCCGCTCCTGTTCGTGCAGCTCCCCTACGAGGGCTCGAGTCCGGAGGAGGTGGAGCGGAACCTGCTGCGCCCGGCCGAAGAGGCGCTGGCCACGATGACCGGCATCCAGCGCATGCGCGGCAGCGCCGGCGCCAACGGCGCTTCGGTGTTCATGGAGTTCCGCGACTGGGAGCGCGACATCGCGATCACCGCCTCCGAGGCCCGCGAGCGCCTGGACGCGATCCGTGATCAGCTGCCGGACGATTTCCGCCGTTACTTCGTCTACAAATGGTCCAGCGGCGACCAGCCCATCCTTCGGGTGCGCCTGGCCGGTGACGTCGACCTGTCTTCGTCCTACGACCTGCTCGACCGCCTGCTCAAGCGCAGGCTCGAGCGGGTGCCGGGCGTGGCGCGCGTGGAGATCAACGGCGCGCCGGCCAAGGAGGTCGAGATCGCGATCGATCCCGATCGTCTCAACGCGCACGGCGTGGCGTTGAACACACTGGCGCAGCGCTTGCGCACGGTGAACTTCTCCGTGTCCGCGGGAATGATCGAGGACGGCGGCATGCGCCTGCGCGTGCAGCCGCAGGGCGAGATCACCAGCCTCGACCAGCTGCGCGAACTCGTCATCGACCCCAGCGGCCTGCGCCTTGGCGACATCGCCGATGTGCACCTCAAGCCGGAGCGCATGGACTACGCACGCCGCCTCGATGGCCGCAAGGCGGTCGGCGTGGAGGTCTTCAAGGAACGCGACGCGAACCTGGTCGAAGTCTCGCGCAGGGTGCTGGCGGAGATGCGCGCTGCCGCCAGCGAGCCCGGACTGGAAGGGATCGACTTCAAGGTCATGTATGACATGGGCGAGGAAGTGACCAGCTCGCTGGTCGAACTGGCCGAGGCCGGCGCGATCGGCTTGCTGCTGTCGATCATCGTGCTGTTCTTCTTCCTGCGGCACTGGCCTTCGACGCTGATGGTGACGTTGGCGATCCCGATCTGTTTCATCATGACGCTCGGCTTCATGCACTTCTTCGGCGTCACGCTGAACGTGCTGAGCCTGATGGGCCTGCTGCTGGCGGTCGGCATGCTGGTGGACAACGCCGTGGTGGTGGTGGAGAGCATCTACCAGGAGCGTGAGCGCGACCCGGACAACCCGGCACGCGCCTCCCTCACCGGCACGAAGCACGTCGCGATCGCGCTCTCGGCGGGCACGCTCTGCCACTGCATCGTGTTCCTGCCCAACCTGCTGGGCGAGGTCAACAACATCAGCATCTTCATGGCCCAGATCGCGATCACGATCTCGGTCTCGCTGCTGGCCTCGTGGCTGGTGGCGGTGAGCCTGATCCCGATGCTGTCGGCGCGCATGCGCACGCCACCGGCGCTGGTCGAGAAGGGCGGCGTGATCCGGCGCTTGCAGGAGCGGTATGCACGGCTGTTGCGGTGGAGCCTCGCGCACCGCGGCTGGAGCGTGACAGGGATCATCCTGGTCGTGCTGGCGAGCATGGTGCCGGCAACGCAGACCACCTTCGACATGTTCGGTGGCGGCGAACAGGGCGAAATCCAGCTCTACTACAAGTGGAATGGCGGCTACACGCTGCCGCAGATGTCGGATGAAGTGCAGCGCGTGGAGTCCTTCCTGCAGGAGAACCGCAAGGAGTTCCGGATCGCGCAGATCTATTCGTACTTCAGCGAGGGCAACGAGGGGGGCACGATGATCACCTTCGAAGACGGCATTGCCGACGTCAAGCCGCTCTCGGACGCGATCAGCAAGGCCCTGCCGAAGTCGGCGCGAGCGGAAATCGGCGTGGCCAGCCCCAACGGGGGCGGCGGCGGCGGTGGCCTCGGCCAGAACGTCAGCGTGCAGCTGGTGGGCGACAGCGCCGCGGTCCTGCGCGAGATCGCCGAGGACGTTGTTCCGATGCTGGAAGCGCGTCCGGAGCTGCGTGACGTCCGGGTGGACGATGGCAACCGCACCGACGAACTGGCCATCCGGGTCGACCGCGAGCGCGCGGCGGCGTTCGGTTTCAGCGCCGAGCAGGTCTCATCCTTCGTGTCGATGGCGCTGCGCGGCACCCAGTTGCGCGAGTACCGCCGCGGTGAAAGCGAAGTCCCGGTCTGGGTCCGCTTCAGCGGGGCCCAGGAATACGGCCCGGCCAATATCGCGTCCTTCATGGTGCGTTCGCCGGACGGCCGCCAGGTGCCGCTTTCAGCGATGGTGGACATGGGGGTCGCACCCTCGGCCAGCCGCATTTCCCGCCACGACCGGCAGACCGCGCTCGGCGTGCAGGCCAACCTCGAGGGCGAGGCGACCATGGAAGCCGCACGCAAGGCGATGGAGGAGGTGCTTGGCGCGGTCTCGCTGCCTGCCGGTTATGGCCATACGTTCTCGGGCAGCGGCTTCGAGGAAGGCCAGCAGGCGATGAACCAGATGCTGTTCAATTTCGTGCTGGCGCTGGTGATGATCTACGTGGTGATGGCGGCGGTGTTCGAATCGCTGCTGTTCCCGTCGGCGATCATGAGCTGCGTGCTGTTTTCGATCCTGGGCGTGTTCTGGCTGTTCTGGCTCACCGGCACCTCGTTCACCATCATGGCCTTCATCGGCATCCTGGTGCTGATGGGCGTGGTGGTGAACAACGGCATCGTCATGGTCGAGCACATCAACAACCTGCGCCGCCGCGGCATGACCCGGACCGACGCGCTGGTCGAAGGCAGCCGCGAGCGCCTGCGCCCGATCCTGATGACGATGGGCACGGCGATCCTGGCGATGGTGCCGATCTCGCTCAGCGAGACGGTGGTGCTGGGTGGCCTGGCGTATTCGCCGATGGCGCGCGCGGTGGCCGGTGGCCTCGCGTTCTCCACCGTGGTCAGCCTGCTGTTCCTGCCGACGATCTACGCGATCCTGGACGACCTGGCCGGCGGGACTTCGCGGTTGCTGCGGCGGGCGCGGCGGAGGCGCGGCGAAGCGCTGGTCGCGGCAGCGTGAGCGGCGACCCGAGCCTGTAGGAGCAGTTGTAGCCGCGACCGGCGTTACCGGTTGGCGCTACCGGTTGGCGCGATCGCTACCGATCGATTGGCGCGGTCGCAGCTATCGCTGCTCCTGCTGCGGGGGCGGCAATGTTCAGCCGACCAGCTTGCCGAGCATGCGCAGGCCGCCGGTCCACACGCCGATGGCCGTGCCGAGGCTGGTCAGGAAGAAGTTCAGCAGCACCCGCGCCACGCGGTTGCGCCACCAGCCGCGCGCGGTGTTGACGTCCTCGCGCAGCGCCATGAAGTCGTCGTAGGTGGGCTTGCGCAGCGCGGCTTCCACCACGGCGCTCACGGTGCCCGAAGCCAGTGCGGGATGCAGCGGCGTGAACGGCGAGGCCACGAAGGCCGACAGGATGCTCAGCGGATGGCCGCCGGCGATCGCGCAGCCCAGCGCGCCGAGGCTGCCGGTCACCAGCACCCACTGCAGCATCAGGTCGGCGCCGACGTCGAAGCCGCCGCGCCAGAAGCCCCAGGCGAAGCCGCCGATCACGACCAGGCCGATGATCAGCTCCATCCACGGGATGCGGGACTTGGGCTTCACCTGCTCGAGCGTTCCACGGATCTCGGCCGGTGGCGCGGTGTCTTCGCGCAGGTGCGCGGCCAGGCCCTTGAGGTGGCCGGCGCCGACCACCGCCAGCACATTGCGCGCATCCGCCGGCGCGTCGCGCAGGTTCGCCGCCATGTAGCGATCGCGTTCGGCGATGATCGCCTCGTAGAGCTCCGGCGTCTGGCCGGCAAACTCGGTGAAGCTGGATTCGAGCACGTCGCCCTGCTTCAGCCGTTCGATCTCCTCCGCGCCTACTTCATCGCTCGACAGCAGCCCCATCAGCAGGCTGGCGCTGACCTTGGCGCGTCCCCACCAGCCCAGGCTCTGCATCGCACGCTTGAAGGTCAGGCCGACGTCGCGGTCGATGAGCTGCAGCGGCAGCCCGAGCGCCGTGGCGTCGGCGGCCGCGGCCTTGAGCTCGGCGCCGGGCTCCACGCCCATCTGCTCGGCCAGGCGGCGCTGGTAGGCGGCCAGCGCGAGATTGGCGGCGAACAGCGGGGTCTTGCCTTCGCGCAGCACCTTCACCAGGTCCAGGCTGCCCAGCGTCGCGGGATCGGTCATGGCCTTCAGGCGCTGGGCGTCCAGTTCGACGGCGATGGCGTCGTAGTCGCCGGTGGCAATCGCCGCGCGCACGGCGTCGACGCTGGCGCGCGATACGTGCGCGGTGCCAAGCAGGGTGTAGCGCACGCCGTCGCGCTCGACGATGGCATGCGGCTGGCTGGCGAGGTCGAAGCCGGTGGCAGCGGCATCGGCGGGTTCGATCCCGCCGGCGGCCGGGGTGGTGGTTTCAGTCATGGAAGTCCGGGTCGGGCGTGGCTGCGGCCGCGGCTGCGGCGCGCGTCAGTCAGTCGCGATAGCGGCGCAGCAGGTCGCCGTAGGCGTCGATGCGGCGGTCGCGGAGGAAGGGCCAGATGCGCCGCACGTCCTCGCTGCGGCCCAGGTCGACTTCGCAGGCCAGCACGGTGGCGTCGCCACCGGCCTCGGCGATGAACTCGCCCTGCGGGCCAAGCACGTGGCTGTTGCCCCAGAACTCGATGCCGGAAGCGCCGGTGCGATTGTCGGAGGCATGCGGCGACGGCTCGTGGCCGACGCGGTTGCAGGACAGCACCGGCAGCCCGTTGGCGACCGCGTGGCCGCGGTGGCTGAGGATCCAGGCGTCGCGCTGGCGCTGCTTTTCGTCCTGGTCGTCGGTGGGGTCCCAGCCGATGGCGGTCGGGTAGAGCAGCAGTTCGGCACCCGCGAGTGCCATCAACCGCGCGGCTTCGGGATACCACTGGTCCCAGCACACCAGCACGCCGAGGCGGCCGACCGAGGTGTCGATCGGTTCGAAGCCGAGGTCGCCGGGCGTGAAGTAGAACTTCTCGTGGAAGCCGGGATCGTCGGGGATGTGCATCTTGCGGTACTTGCCGGCGATGCTGCCGTCGGCGTCGAGCACTACAGCGGTGTTGTGGTACAGGCCGGTGGCGCGCTTCTCGAACAGCGAGCTGACCAGGACCACGCCGTGCTGCTTGGCGAGCGCGGAGAGCCGTCCGGTGCTGGGCCCGGGAATCGTCTCGGCGAGGTCGAACTCATCGACCGACTCGTGCTGGCAGAAATACGACCCGTTGTGCAGCTCCTGCAGCACGACCAGCTTCGCGCCCTGGCGCGCGGCTTCGCCGACGCGGGCTTCGATCACTTCGAGGTTTTCCGCGGCACCGCCGTGGTTGCGCTCCTGGACGAGGGCGACGGGGAGCGTGTTGGTCTTCTTCATCGAGTGCAGGCCTGCAGCGGTGTTTCGTGGGCCGGCCATTGTAGGCCGGCGCTGCTGTCCGCTAGATGAGACCGGCCGGCAGCTGCATGGAAATGCAGTGCAGGCTGCCGTTCTGCCAGATCAGAGCGCCGCAGGGCACCTGCACCACTTCGCGACCCGGATGGGCTTCGGCCAGCACTGCGGCGGCGAGGTCGTCGGCCGGGTCGTCATAGGCGGGCATCAGCACGGCGCCGTTGATCACCAGGTAGTTGGCGTAGCTGGCGGCGAGCCGGCGCCCGCGGTCGAGCACCGGCTGCGGCCAGGGCAGCGGGAACAGCCGGTAGGGGCGTCCGTTGACGGTGCGTAGCGCGGCGAGCTCGGCCGCCATCGCCGAGAGTTCGGCGTGGTGCGGGTCGGCGGGGTCGTCGCAGGCCTGGAAGACGATGGCGTCGTCCGGCGCAAAGCGGGCGAGGGTATCGACGTGGGCGTCGGTATCGTCGCCTTCGAGGTAGCCGTTCTCAAGCCACAGCACCCGGTCCTGGTGCAGCCAGTCGCGCAGCCAGGCGTCGAGTTCTTCCCGCCGGGCCTGCGGATGGCGTTCGTGCAGGCAGCGCCAGGTCGTCAGGAGGGTGCCCTTGCCGTCGGTTTCTATACCGCCGCCTTCGAGAGCAAAATCAATAGCCTGCACAGAACTTTCAATGAAGATTCCAGTTTCGTGCAGGCGCTGCACAAGGCGGTCATCCTCGCCGGCCTCGAACTTCCCGCCCCAGCCGGTGAAGCGGAAATCGAGCAGCCTGAAGCTTTCCCCGGCCCGGAGCGTGATCGGGCCGGTATCGCGCAGCCAGGTGTCGTTGTAGGGCAGGGCGATGAAGCCGACCCGCGCCATGTCGATGCGGTTGGAGGCCAGCCTGGCGCGGGCGTAGGCCTCGACGTCGTCATCGGCCACACAGATGAGCACCCGCTGGAAGCGGGTGATCGCGGCCACGTGGGCAATATAGGTCTCCTCGACCTCGCCCAGGCGCTCGGCCCAGTCGGTGCCGGCGTGCGGCCATGCCAGCAGGATCGCGGACTGGGGCTCCCACTCCGCGGGGAAACGCAGGGTCTGCAGGGTCATCGGTTCAGCGGATCGGCGGCTTGGGCCCGGTCTCGCCCGCGGTGGCCTGGTTGGCGACAGCGTCGATCACCCGGCTGTTCTCGAAGTAGACGGTGAACGCCGGGTAGACCCAGCGGTTGATGGTCGGCCACTGGCTTTTCTGTCCGCCGCGCGGATCGAGGCGTTCGGCGGGGGCGCCGAAGCGGGCCTCGACCGCGGACATGGCCATGCCGCGGGTGGGCAGTGCGACGCCGGCTTCATGCTGGACGCGATCGATCAGCAGGGTGTCGGCGCTGGCGCCGCCGGCGGCGGCGAGCAGGACGGCGGAAGTCAGTGCAAGGAACAGGCGCATGTCGGATCTCCCCGGTGACGCTGCACGGACTGCAGCCGCAGCGTTTTTAACAGATCGCGCGTGCCTGCAGTGGGCACGGGCAAAGAAGCGGGCGGGCGGTCACGCCGCATGGGTGTCCCGGTCCCGGGCCGGAAACGCGAAAGGCCGCATCGCTGCGGCCTTCCAGGGCGTTCGGACGAACGTGGCATGCAGCGCACGCCGGTCGCCCTGGCGCGCAGCTCAGCGCTGGCGGGCCTTGAAACGCGGGTTCGACTTGCAGATCACGAAGATCTTGCCGCGACGACGAACGACCTTGCAGTCGCGGTGACGGGCCTTCGCCGATTTCAGGGAGGACAGGACCTTCATGACAAACCTCGAAAAAATGGTTGGGACAAAACAAGCCCGCAATTCTAGCGGGTGTTGACGTCGCGGATCAAGTGCTTGCGGGCCCGCGGGCGCTGGCCGGTCTAGAATGGCCACCCCCTCCCGGAGCCTGCCATGACCGACGCCGCCATCCCCGTACTCACCATCGATGGCCCGTCGGGCTCGGGCAAGGGCACGATCAGCCGCGCGGTGGCCACGCGGCTGGGCTGGAACTACCTGGATTCCGGCGCGCTGTATCGCGCGGTCGGCGTGGCCGCAGGCTGGGCCGACCTCGACCTGGACGACGCCGGAGCCCTGGTCCGCTGCGCCTTCGACACCGAGATCGGCTTCCGTGACAGCGCCGACGGCGAGCCGCGGGTGCTGGTCAACGGCAATGATGCCACCGACGAACTGCGCACCGAGACCGCGGGCGCCGCCGCCTCGGCGATCGCCGCCATCCCCGAGGTGCGCTCGGCGCTGACCGAGCGCCAGAGGGCCTTCCGCCGGGCACCGGGCCTGGTGGCCGACGGCCGCGACATGGGCACGGTGATCTTCCCCGATGCCGCGACCAAGGTCTTCCTCACCGCAAGCGCCGAGGAGCGCGCGGAAAGACGCTATAAACAGTTGAAGGACAAGGGGGTTTCCGTTACATTGGCCGGTCTGCTGCGGGAGATTCTTGCCCGCGACGCGCGCGATGCCAGCCGCGCGGTGGCACCGCTGCGACCGGCCGAAGGCGCCGTCCGCATCGACACCACCGCCCAGGGCATCGATGCCGTGGTCGCACGCGTCCTGGCCCTGGTGCCCGGTGGCGCGGCCTGACCTTCCGTAGCAGGTGGCCCCGCGCAGCATCCGCTGCGCGGATTTTCCTTTTCCAACCAGCACTCACGGCAAGGCGCAATCCCGCGCACGCCGACAACGGGTGGACCGATGGCCCGCACACGCGGCCCCCGGTCTGTTTCATCAACAGAGTATTTTTCCAATGACCGAATCATTCGCAGAACTGTTCGAACAGAGCGAGGCCCACCTGGCCAAGCTGAAGCCGGGCTCCATCGTCACCGGCACCGTGATCCAGGTGCGCACGGACGTTGTCGTCATCAACGCCGGCCTCAAGTCCGAAGGCATCGTGCCGATCGAACAGTTCCGTAACGACGCCGGCGAGATCGACGTCGCCGAGGGCGACATCGTCAAGGTCGCGCTCGACTCCCTCGAGAACGGCTTCGGCGAGACCGTGCTGTCGCGCGAGAAGGCCAAGCGCGCCATGGTGTGGGACGAGCTCGAGGAAGCCCTCGAGAAGAACGAAACCGTCACCGGCCGCATCAGCGGCAAGGTCAAGGGCGGCTTCACCGTCGACATCAAGGACGTCCGCGCGTTCCTGCCCGGTTCGCTGGTCGATGTGCGCCCCGTGCGCGACCCGGTGTACCTGGAAGGCAAGGAACTCGAGTTCAAGCTCATCAAGCTCGATCGCAAGCGCAACAACGTGGTCGTCTCCCGCCGTGCGGTGGTCGAGAGCGAGCATTCGGAAGAGCGCGAGCAGCTGATGGAGAAGCTGGTCGAGGGCGCGGTGCTGAAGGGTGTCGTCAAGAACCTGACCGACTACGGCGCGTTCGTGGACCTCGGCGGCATCGACGGCCTGCTGCACATCACCGACATGGCCTGGAAGCGCGTGCGCCATCCGTCCGAAGTCGTTGAAGTCGGCGCCGAGCTCGACGTCCGCGTGCTCAAGTACGACCGCGAGCGCAACCGCGTCAGCCTGGGCCTGAAGCAGCTGGGCGAGGATCCGTGGGACAACATCGCCCGCCGCTATCCGTCCAACACCCGCGTGTTCGGCAAGGTCTCCAACGTCACCGATTACGGCGCGTTCGTCGAGATCGAGCCGGGCGTCGAGGGCCTGGTGCACGTGTCCGAGATGGACTGGACCAACAAGAACGTCAACCCGCAGAAGGTCGTGCAGGTCGGTGACGAACTCGAGGTCATGGTGCTCGACGTCGACGAAGAGCGTCGCCGCATTTCGCTGGGCATCAAGCAGGTCACGTCCAACCCGTGGGAGACCTTCGCGGCCATCCACAAGAAGGGTGACAAGGTTGACGGGCAGATCAAGTCGATCACCGACTTCGGCATCTTCATCGGCCTGGACGGCGGTATCGATGGCCTGATCCACCTCTCCGACATGAGCTGGGCCACCACCGGTGAAGACGTGGCGCGCGAGCTGAAGAAGGGCGACACGCTGGAAGCCGTGGTGCTTGCGGTGGACCCCGAGCGCGAGCGCATCAGCCTGGGCGTCAAGCAGCTGGAGCAGGATCCGTTCGGCCAGTTCATGGCCGCCAACCCGCGTGGCTCGAAGGTCACCGGCACGGTGAAGGAAGTCGACGCCAAGGGCGCGGTGATCGAGCTTGCCGACGGCGTCGAGGGCTACGTGATGGCCCGCGACATCTCCGACGAGCGCGTCGAAGACGCCAGCCAGCACCTGAAGGTCGGCGATTCGATCGAAGCCAAGTTCACCGGCATGGATCGCAAGGGCCGCACCCTGCAGCTGTCGATCAAGGCGAAGGACGAGGCCGAGGTGGCCGATACCCTGGCCGAGTACAACCGCGCTTCGGCCGATGCCTCCAGCGGCACCACCAAGCTGGGCGCGCTGCTGCGCGAGCAGCTGGGCGGCAAATCCGAGTAATACCGCAGTATCCGGCGGCGGCCTGGGTCAAACCAGGCCGCCATCGGCTGTCCGACGCCAGCCAGGGCACCATGACCAAGTCCGAACTCATCGAAATCCTCGCCCAGCGCCAGGGGCACCTGAAGGCCGACGACGTCGATCTTGCGGTGAAGTCGCTGCTGGAGGTGATGGGAGGCGCCCTGGCCAACGGCGAGCGCATCGAGGTCCGGGGCTTTGGCAGTTTTTCGCTGCACTACCGCCCGCCGCGCACCGGCCGCAATCCCAAGACCGGCGAAGCCGTCGCGCTGCCGGGCAAGCATGTTCCCCATTTCAAGCCCGGCAAGGAGCTTCGCGAGCGCGTCAGCGACGTCATGCCGCTGCCGACCGAAGACTGAAGCATTTGCTGACTGCAGGCCACGGGCTCGGCTAAGCTAGCCGCCCATGCGCCCGATCCGCATCCTCATCGCCATGCTGTGCCTCGTCACGGGCGTGGCAGTGGGCGCACTCAATCCCCAGGTGGTCCAGGTCGACTTCGGCCTTGCCGTGCTGCGGCCCACGCTTGGCGTGGCGCTGCTGGCAACCCTGCTGCTTGGCGTCATCGCCGGTGGACTGGCAATCATGGTTTCGGTGGTCCTGCCGCTGCGCCAGCGCCGGCGCCGGGAAGCCGCCGGCCCCAATGCAACGGACGCGAACTGACATGGCTTTCGTCACCGAGTGGTTCTGGTTCTTCCTGCTGCTGCCGATCGCCGCGCTCAGCGGATGGGTGATCGGGCGCCGCGGTGGCGAACGCCACAGCGACAGCCAGGTCAGCAAGCTCTCCACCACGTATTTCCGCGGTCTGAACTACCTGCTCAACGAGCAGCCGGACAAGGCGATCGAGCTGTTCCTGCACATCGCCGAACTCGACAAGGAAACGTTCGAGACCCAGGTCGCGCTGGGCCACCTGTTCCGCCGCCGCGGCGAGGTCGACCGTGCGATCCGGCTGCACCAGGGCCTGGTCCAGCGCCCCGACCTCAACGATCAGCAGAAGGTGCAGGCGCTGCTGGCGCTGGGCGAAGACTATATGCGTTCGGGCCTGCTCGATCGGGCCGAGACCGTGTTCACCGAACTTGCCGCCATCGACCAGCGTGCGCCGCAGGCGTTGCGTCACCTGATCGACATCTACCAGGCCGAACGTGACTGGCCGAAGGCGATCGAGAATGCCACCCGCTACGAACAGGTGACCGGCGAGCCGATGGGCAAGCTGATCGGACAGTTCGAATGCGAGCTTGCCGAGCGCCTGCGCGCCGGCGGCGACCGCGACAGCGCGCGCCAGGCGGTGGTGCGCGCGTATGCCGCGGACTCGACATCCGTACGCGCCGGCATGCTCGAGGGCCGGCTTGAGCTTGATGCCGGCAACGACGCCGCGGCCATCCGTGCGTACGAGCGCGCTGCGCGCCACGATCCGGACTACCTGCCCGAAATCCTCCCGCCGCTGCGCTCGGCATACGAGCGCGTCGGCGACTCTCCCGGCGCACGCGCGTTCCTGACTGAAATGAGCGAGCACTACCGGGGCGTCGCTCCCGTCCTCGCGCTGACCCGGCTGGTCGAAGCGGAGGAGGGGGTTCCGGCAGCCCGGCGTTTCCTGGCCGAACAGCTCAAGGACCGCCCGTCGGTTCGCGGCGAGGCCGCCCTGATCGACCTGACGCTGGCCGAAGGCGGCCACGAAGCTACCACGCTGCAGGACCTGCGCCACATCACCGACCAGCTGCTCGTGCGCAACCCCGCGTATCGCTGCAACCGCTGCGGCTTCGGGGCGCGCAGCCACCATTGGCAATGCCCTTCCTGCAAGGAATGGGGCAGCATCAAGCCCTTGCTGAACTACGCCGTGGTCTGATGGCGACGCTCGACTGGACAAACACGCTGCCGTGGCTGGCGATGGCTGCCACGGTGGCAGCGGCCGGGGCATGGCTGGCGAGGCGCCACGCGCTTCGCCACGGCCTGCTCGACATGCCGGGGGAGCGCCGCAGCCACGAGGTGCCGACTCCGCGCGGAGGCGGCATCGGTATCGCGATCGCCTGGCTGCTGGCCTGCGTCGCGCTGGCGGCGGAAGGCCGACTGCCCGGCCCGCTCGCTGCGGCCGCCGTCGTCGGGGTGCTGCTCGTGGGCGGTGCCGGTTATATCGACGATCACCGACCACTGTCGCCCTGGTGGCGGCTTGCGGCCCATCTGGTCGCGGGGCTGGCCCTGGCCGCGGGGCTCGTGGCTGCCGGTGGCGCGGCCTGGCTTGCGGCCGCGGCGCTGCTGGCGGTCCCGGTCCTGGTCAACGTCTGGAACTTCATGGACGGAATCGACGGCCTGGCCACCAGCCAAGGGGCGCTCGCGGCGGTGGGTTTCGCGCTGCTGTCCAGGGACCCCGGAGCGGCACTCGCCGCCCTGGGGCTTGCCGCCGCATGCCTGGGCTTCCTGCCTTTCAATTTCCCGCGGGCGACGATCTTCCTCGGCGATGTCGGCAGTGGAGTCCTCGGCTTCGCGCTGGCGGTGCTGGCCGTCCTGCTCCTGCTCCCCGAGCGCACGGCGGAGGGCGCGGGCCTGGTGCCGCTGGTCTTCCTTCCGCTCTCGGCCTTCCTCATTGACGCGGCGTTGACGCTGGCAAGGCGCATCGTCCGCCGCGAGCGCTGGTGGTCGGCGCACGTCGGGCACGCGTACCAGCGCCTGGCGGCCGCCCGCGGGTCGCATGTGCCGGTCACCTTGCTCTATGGTGCGTGGACCCTGGCAGCCGTCACCATGGCCAGCGTGGCGGCGACACTGGGCGTCAGGATCGGAGTGGCGTTGGCAGTGATCTGCGTCGTGACCGGGACACTGGCCTGGCATGCCATCACCAGCGCCGACCACATCAGGAAAAGGAATGCCCGCTAGATGATCAGCTTGAGCGACCGCGTCAGGACAGGCCTGCCGCGTGCTTCGGTGGTGGTGCATGACCTGTTCATGGTCTGGGCGGCCTGGGCGGGGCTCAACTACTTCCGGCATTCCGCACTCGACCAGGCGGCGGTTGCACCGTTGCTGTCGCCGGAGATGCTGCTGATCCTGATCGTGCAGGGACTGATCTTCTGGCAGGTCGGCCTGTACCGCGGAGTCTGGCGGTTCGCGAGCATTCCCGACCTGGTCAACATCATCAAGGCGAGCCTGTTCGGGCTGCTGGCGATCCTGCCGCTGCTGTTTTTCGTCTTCGACCGGGCCGGCCAGGTTTCGCGCACCGTGATGCTGGCCTATCCGGTCGTGCTGTCGGCGCTGCTGGGCATGCCCAGGCTGCTGTACCGGGCGTGGAAGGACCACGGCAACGAGCGCACCGACAAGGCGGCGCTGCGGGTGCTCATCCTCGGCGCGGGCCAGGCAGGCGAAGCGCTTGTCCGCGACCTGCGGCGGGTCGGCGCCTACCAGCCGGTCGGCTTCCTCGACGATGCCGCCAAGCTGCGCGGCAGCTATCTGCAAGGCCTGCCGGTGCTGGGACGCATCGATGACGTCGCCCGCATCGCGCCGGAAACCGCAGCCAGGCTGCTGGTGATCGCGATGCCGTCGCTGGATGCGACCGCCATGCGCCGCGTCGTCGCCGCCTGCGAACGCACCGGGCTGCCGTTCCGCACCGTGCCGCGGCTCAATGACCTGCTCGAGGGCCGGTCGCTGCCGGGCGAGCTCAAGGAGGTCGCTATCGAGGACCTGCTGGGCCGCAAGCCGGTCACACCCGACTGGAAGGCGATCCGCGGCTGGCTGGGCGGGCGCAGCGTGCTGGTCACCGGTGCCGGTGGCTCGATCGGCGCGGAGCTGTGCCGCCAGTGCGCGCGCCACGGGGCGCGACAGATCACCCTGATCGAGATCGACGAGCTGGCCCTTGCGACCACCCAGAGCGAGCTGCGCCGCGACTTCCCGCAGATCGATTGCCTGCCGGTGCTCGGCGACTGCGGCGATCCGGCCGTGATCCGCCACGCCCTGTCGCTGTCGCCGCCTGAAGCGGTGTTCCATGCGGCCGCCTACAAGCAGGTACCGGTGCTTGAAGGACAGCTGCGCGAGGCCGTGCGCAACAACGTCCTGGCCACGGCCACGGTCGCGCGCGAGGCAAACGCCGCTGGCGTAGGCACCTTTGTCCTGATCTCCACCGACAAGGCCGTCGATCCGGTCAACGTGCTTGGTGCGACCAAGCGCCTGGCCGAGATGGTCTGCCAGGCGATGACGGGGGTCGGGGGCACGCGCTTTGTCACCGTGCGCTTCGGCAACGTGCTTGATTCGGCAGGCAGCGTGGTGCCGCTGTTCCGCGAGCAGATCCGCCAGGGCGGGCCGGTCACGGTGACCGACCCGGAGGTCACGCGCTATTTCATGACCATCCCCGAGGCCTGCCAGTTGATCCTGCAGGCGGTCGCGATCGGTTCGCTGCAGGCCGTCTACACCCTCGACATGGGCGAGGCGGTGTCGATCCGCCTGCTCGCCGAACAGATGATCACCCTGGCAGGCAAGCAGCCGGGCCGCGACATCGCGGTGGTCTATACCGGCCTGCGCCCGGGCGAGAAGCTGCACGAGACCCTGTTCCACTCCGAGGAGCGCTACCGGCCCACGTCCCATCCCAAGATCCTGCAGGCCGAGGCGCGCAGCGTGGCCGGCGACCGCATCGAGTCCGCGCTCGCCAAATTGCACGAAGCGGTGGCAAGTTACGATATCGACACCCTTGGCAGGGTGCTGCGCGAGTCGGTGCCGGAGTTCGCGCCGCTGGCGGCGGATTCGGGGCCGCGGGCGGCAACCGTGGTCGCATTTCCAGCAAGGAACGCAAGAAGGACATGACACAACGCATTCGCAAGGCCGTATTCCCCGTGGCCGGCCTGGGCACCCGGTTCCTGCCCGCCACCAAGACCGTTCCCAAGGAGATGCTGCCGATCGTCGATCGCCCGCTCATCCAGTACGCGGTCGACGAGGCAATCGACGCAGGCTGCGACACCCTGGTGTTCGTCACCAATCGCTACAAGCACGCAGTGGCCGACTACTTCGACAAGGCCTACGAGCTGGAGCAGAAGCTCGAGGCGTCGGGCAAGCTGGAGCTGCTGGAGGTCGTACGCAACGTGCTCCCGGCCGGGGTCCAGGCGATTTTCGTGACCCAGACCGAAGCCCTCGGCCTGGGCCACGCCGTGCTGTGTGCCAAGCCGGTGGTGGGCGACGAACCGTTCGCGGTGATCCTGCCCGACGACCTGATCTGGAACCGCGACGGCCCGGGCGCACTGCGGCAGATGGCCGACCTGGCCGAAGCCAGCGGCGCCAGCGTGATCGCGACCCAGGCGGTGGCCCCGGAGCAGGTCTCCAGCTATGGCATCGTGGCGACGGGCGAGTTCAGCGATCGCCAGGGGCCGGTGACCGCGATCGTCGAGAAGCCGGCGCCTGCCGATGCTCCGAGCAACCTCGCGGTGGTCGGACGCTACGTGCTGTCGCCGCGCATCTTCGGGTTGCTCGAAACTACCAGGCCGGGCGCCGGTGGCGAGATCCAGCTCACTGACGCAATATCCGCGCTGCTCGCCGAAGAGCAGGTGCTGGCCTATCGTTTCCAGGGCACGCGCTTCGATTGCGGCACCCACCTCGGGCTGATCGAAGCCACGATCAGGCACGCGCTGGACCATGAAAAGCTCAGCGAGTCGGCTCAGGGCTTCATGCGCGACGCGCTGGCCGAGCTGGGCGTGGTGGATTCATAAGGTGCTTCCGAGAGGTGACATTGTCGGGAGCGCAGGGGTATATTCAGGTGGTCAGGACGGGTGCGGGTTACGTGCCCCTGATCGCTTGACAGCACATCACCAAGGGAGAGAACGCTTCATGAAGCTTGCAACAACCATTGCTGGCCTGACGCTTGCCGTCGCGGCCACGTACAGCATTCCGGCCACCGCGCAGTCGCTGCACGGAAATTCCTCGCAGCCGGCCGCACGCTGCCAGGGGGCGCTGCCCGCCTTTGAGACGGCGATCCGGAAGCGTCCGCTGGCCATCCAGAACGAAGGCTCGACGGCCAGCTACGTCAGCTGCGGCTTCGAGTTCGACTCCGCCGCTGCCGTGAACAACGCGTCGTTCCTCGTCGATACCTACTTCACCAACAGCACCGACGCAGTGGCGACCGTGACCTGCACCGGCGTGACCGGCTACGCCGGTGGCGAGAACGAGTTCGTGTCGATGAGCGTCGATATCCCGGCCAACGGCAGCGGTGAAGACGCCAACCTGTTCTGGTTCGACGACGACTTCGCAGGCGGTGGCATGGAGTCCGGCCTCGTCGCCATCAGCTGCCTCCTGCCCGCAGGCGTCGGCATCAACGATACCTACGTGTTCTGGGACGAAGCCGACGTCCCGGTCTGATCGCGGCTGAAGCCTGCTCCACGCGACATCCAAAGGGCGCCGGGTAACCCCGGCGCCCTTTTTTTGGTCCGGGCAATCATCGACACTTGCAGTCACCCAGGAAAAGCAGGCAGTACCGATTGATGAAACCAAGCAACAGGATCCCCCTTATCGCCGCTGGCGTCGTCGTACTCGCGGTGATCGCCGGAACCTTTGTCCTGCGCGGGCGGGACCAGGTCGATACCCAAGACCCTGCGCAGCAGGTGGCTGAAACGCCCGTGGCCAGCGTGCCCGGAGCGGCGCCGCCGGAGGCGACGCGGGTGCGTACCCCGCAGGCCGACAGGTCGCTGCGCCATGAGGGCGTGCTCGCTCATGTCGAGCGTCGGGCCCAGATGCGCGAGGAACATCAGGCGCGCATCAAAACCCTGCGCGAGGAGTCCGCGCAGCGCTTCGCCAGCGAGCAGGTCGACCCCGCATGGGCGCCCGGAAAGATCAAGGAACTCACCAGCCTGGCGAGCCAGCCGGAGTTTGCGGTGGCCAACGCCGAACCGCAGCAGCTGAGCGTCGATTGCCGCAGCAGCACCTGCCGGATCGACGGCCAGTTCGAGACCAACGGCAAGGCCGAGGATTGGATCCTGATGTACATGTCGGGCGTCGGCAGCGGCATGCCGAACTCAGTGGTCTCGCGCAGCACGAACCCCGACGGCACTACGCGAGTGGAAATCTACGGCCGGGCGCGCTGAACCCCCGGTGCCTGCCGCGCTCCCGCGGGCAGGCCAGGACGCAAAGGGGCGCCGGGAGGCGCCCCTTCCCGTTACAGGGCCTCGAAGATGCCCGCGGCGCCCATGCCGGTGCCGATGCACATGGTGACCATGCCGTACTTCTGCTTGCGACGCCGCATGCCGTGGACGATGGTCGCGGTGCGCACGGCACCGGTCGCGCCGAGGGGATGGCCGAGTGCGATCGCCCCGCCGAGCGGGTTGACCTTGTCGGGATCAAGCCCGGAGTCGCGGATGACGGCCAGTGCCTGGGCTGCGAACGCCTCGTTGAGTTCGATCCAGTCCAACTGGTCCGAGGTCAGGCCGGCCTGCTTCAGCGCCTTCGGGATCGCCGCGATCGGGCCGATGCCCATCACCTCTGGACGCACGCCTGCGACCGAGAAGGACACGAAGCGTGCGAGCGGGGTCAGGCCGTAATCCTTGATCGCCTGCTCCGAGGCAACCAGTACGGCACCGGCACCATCGCTCATCTGCGATGAGTTTCCGGCGGTCACGGTGCCCCCGAACTGCCCGTTGCGGAACACCGTGCGCAGCCTGGCGAGGCCTTCAAGCGAGGTGTCCGGGCGCGGGCCCTCGTCATGCTCGACCAGCAGCTTCCTGAGCCGCATGCCGCCGCCGCCCAGGTCTGGCTGGCGCGAGATGATCTCCAGCGAAGCGATCTCGTCGCGGAACTCGCCGGCCTTCTGCGCCGCCAGCGCCTTCTGGTGCGACGCCAGCGCGAACGCGTCCTGGTCCTCGCGCGAGACCTTCCATTCTTCGGCAACCTTTTCCGCGGTGATGCCCATGCCGTAGGCGATGGCGACGTGGTCGTCCCGGAACACCGCCGGGGACAGCGCGATCTTGTTGCCCATCATCGGCACCATGCTCATGCTCTCGGTGCCGCCGGCCAGCACCAGGTCGGCGTTGCCGAGGCGGATCTGGTCCGCCGCCAGCGCCACGGCCTGCAGGCCCGAGGAACAGAAGCGGTTGATGGTCTGCGCGGCCACGGTGTCGGGCAGCCCGGCCAGCAGCACGCCGATGCGCGCCACGTTCATGCCCTGCTCGCCCTCGGGCATGGCGCAGCCGATGATCGCATCGTCGATGCGGTTGACGTCGATGCCCGGCGCCTGCGCGACCACGGCCCTCAGCACGTGGGCCAGCATGTCATCGGGTCGGGTATTGCGAAACACGCCCTTGGGCGCCTTGCCTACCGGAGTGCGGGTGGCGGCGACGATATAGGCGTCCTGGATCTGCTTGCTCATGGGTTGTGGTTCCTGCGTTGCTCCTTCCCCCGTGAGCGGGGGAAGGCCGGGATGGGGGCGGCCCGCCGTGCTCCTTCCCGGAGCCGGCGGAGTCGCATCAGTTCCTCAGCGGCTTGCCGGTCTTGAGCATGTGCACGATGCGGGCCTGGGTCTTCTCCTGCTGCGCGAGTTCCACGAAGTGCTGGCGCTCCAGCCGCAGCAGCCAGTCCTCGTCGACCACCGAATTCCGGTCGACGTCGCCGCCGCTGACCACGGTCGCGATGCGCTGTGCGATCTCGTAGTCGTATTCGCTGATGAAGCGGCCTTCGAGCATGTTCTCCAGCAGCATGCGGAAGGTGGCGATGCCGACGTCGCCGGCCACGCGGACGCGGCGGGCGGGCAGGGGCGGGCGGTAGCCGGTTTCGGCCAGGCCGCGCGCCTCCTGCTTCGCGATATACAGCAGCTCGTGGGCGTGGAAGGCGATCCTGTCCTGCGGGCGCAGCAGGCCGAGTTCCTTCGCTTCCATCGCCGAGGTGGACACTTTGGCCATTGCCACCGACTCGAACCAGCCCTTGAGCTCGGCAAACACGTCGCCGTCCGGGCCGGCCGCATCCGACGCGCGCACGGCGAACTCCTTCAGGCCGCCGCCGGCCGGCAGCAGGCCGACGCCGGCCTCGACCAGGCCGATGTAGCTCTCGAGGTGCGCAACGGTGCGCGCCGAGTGCATCTGGAACTCGCAGCCGCCGCCCAGCGCCAGGCCGCGCACCGCGGCCACGACGGGCACCAGCGAATATTTGATGCGCTGGCTGGTGGCCTGGAAGTTGGCGACCATCGCCTCGAAGGCGTCGACCTTGCCGGCCTGCAGCAGGCCGAGCGCGCCGGCCAGGTCCGCACCGGCGGAGAAGGGCTCCTTCGGCTGCCAGATCACCAGGCCCGCGAAGTCGCGCTCGGCGCGGGCGACGGCCTCCTGGAGGCCATCGAGCACGTGGTCGGAAACGGTGTGCATCTTGGTCTTGAACGAGGCCACGGCGATGTCGTCGCCATCGGTCCACATGCGGATGCCGTCGTTCTCGAACACGGTCTCGCCGTTGGGGAAGGACTCGCCCAGCAGCGGATCGGGGAAGCGCTGGCGCCTGTAGACGGACAGGGCGGAACGGGGCAGGCGGGCGTTCTTGCCCGGGCTGTAGCTGCCCTCGGCGGAGTGGACGCCGTCGCGGCCGTCGAAGACCCAGTCGGGCAGCGGCGCGTCGCTCATGGCCTTGCCGGCCACGATGTCGTCGGCGATCCACTGCGCCACCTGCTTCCAGCCGGCGGCCTGCCAGGTCTCGAACGGGCCCAGGCTCCAGCCGTAGCCCCAGCGGATGGCCAGGTCCACGTCGCGCGCGGTCTCGGCGATGTCGGCCAGGTGGTAGGCGGAGTAGTGGAACAGGTCGCGGAACACGCCCCACAGGAACTTCGCCTGCGGGTGCCCGCTCGCGCGCAGGGCGGCGAACTTCGCCACCGGATCCTTCGTCTTCAGGATCTCGACCACCTCGTCGGCGGCCTTGCGGTCGGCCGCGCGGTAGTCCTGCTTCTCCAGGTCCAGGACCATGATGTCCTTGCCTGCCTTGCGGAAGATGCCGGCGCCGGCCTTCTGGCCCAGCGCGCCCTTCTCGACCAGCGCGGCCAGCCACTTCGGCGACTTGAAGTACTTGTGCCAAGGGTCGTCGGGCAAGGTGTCGGCCATGGTCTTGATGACGTGGCCCATGGTGTCCAGCCCGACCACGTCGGAGGTGCGGTAAGTCGCCGATTTCGGGCGCCCGACCAGTGGACCGGTCAGGGCGTCGACCTCGTCGAAGCCCAGTCCGCCCTCGACGGTGTGGTGGATGGTGGCAAGGATCGAGAACACGCCGATGCGGTTGCCGATGAAGTTAGGCGTGTCGCGCGCGTAGACCACGCCCTTGCCGAGCGTGGTGGTCAGGAAGGTTTCCAGTCCCTGCAGCACGGCCTTGTCGGTGCCCTTGGCCGGGATCAGCTCGGCCAGGTGCATGTAGCGCGGCGGGTTGAAGAAGTGCACGCCGCAGAAGCGCGGCCGCAGCTTTTCAGGCAGGACTTCGGCCAGTTTGTTGATGCCCAGGCCCGAAGTGTTGCTGGCGAGCACGGCGTGATCGGCGATGAACGGCGCGATCTTCGCGTACAGGTCCTGCTTCCAGTCCATGCGCTCGGCGATCGCCTCGATCACCAGGTCGCAGTCCTTGAGACGCTGCAGGCCCAGCTCGTAGTTGGCGGGCACGATCGCCGCGGCCAGGGATTTCGACGCCAGCGGGGCGGGGCTGAGCTTGCCCAGGCTGGCGATGGCGCGGTTGACGATGCCGTTGGCTTCGCCTTCCTTGGCCGGAAGGTCGAACAGCACGGTGTCGACACCGGCGTTGGTGAGATGGGCGGCGATCTGGGCGCCCATCACTCCGGCACCGAGCACGGCGGCCCGGCGCACAAGCAATTTCTCAGACATGTTATGCAACTCCTTGATGCAAGGGAGATTCAGCTCTTGATTCCGGCGACCGCGAAGCGGATCAGCTCCTCCGCGGCACGCTTGCGGTGGGCGATTTCAGCCACCCCGGTGGGGCGCTTGATCAGCCCGAAATCGGACATCGCGTAGGTCAGCGCACCGGACAGGAAGTCCAGGCGCCAGTACAGCTGCTCCTTGTCCAGCTCGGGCACGCACTCGGCGATCGCCCGCGCGAACTCGCGCAGGACATGGCCGTACTGCTCGGACAGGAACTTGCGCAGGCCATCGTTCTTCTCCGCGTAGGCGCGCGCGATGACGCGGATGAAGGCGCCGCCGCCCTGGCGGTCGCGGGCCAGCGCGAGCGCCGGCTCCACGAACGCGGCGAGGACCGGGGCCAACTCGCCGGGACTGCTGGCGCGGGCCTCGGCCAGGGACGCCAGTCGCTGCCGGCTCATCTCGTCCATGCGCCGCCGGAACACCTCGTTGATGAGGTTTTCCTTGCTTCCGAAGTGGTAATTGACCGCGGCGATGTTGACGTCGGCGCGTCCGGTGACCTGGCGCAGCGAGGTGCCGCTGAAGCCGTGCTGGGCGAACAGCTCCTCGGCGGCGCCGAGGATCCGGTCCTTGGTCGAAAACTGGGTGCTTGCCATGACGCGGGAGGGCCCTGCCTGAATCAAACGCTTGTTTGGATAGTAGGCCTGCCGTGAATGGCGGGTCAACCCGGAAGGATCGCGAAACCGCGTGCAGACAGCGTGCACGATCCGGTAGAATCAGACACAGCCTTGTTGGCTAAACCCGCGCCCCGGCGTGGGTTTTTCTGTTACCTTTCGGGTCTGCCCAGGATGGCCGGCCCGTTTTACCGGAGACCTTCCCATGGCGCTGGAGCGCACACTGTCGATCATCAAGCCCGATGCCGTTGCCAAGAACGTCATCGGCGAAATCTATTCCCGCTTCGAAAAGGCCGGCCTGAAGATCGCCGCCTCGAAGATGAAGCAGCTGTCGCGCGCCGAGGCCGAAGGCTTCTACGCGGTGCACCGCGAGCGTCCGTTCTTCAACGCGCTGGTCGAGTTCATGATCAGCGGCCCGGTGATGATCCAGGTCCTCGAGGGCGAGAATGCCGTCCTCAAGCACCGCGACCTGATGGGCGCCACCAACCCCAAGGAAGCCGCCGCCGGCACCATCCGCGCCGACTTCGCCGACTCGATCGACGCCAATGCAGTGCACGGCTCCGACGCCGCCGAAACCGCCGCCGTCGAAATCGCGTATTTCTTCCCGTCGACGGACGTTTACGCCCGTTGATTTTTTGCCACGGATCCACGCGGATGAACGCGGGTCGAGCAAAAGCAAACGTGACAAAGACTGTCTTTTTCACTCGCTTTCCGCTCTATCCGCATTGATGCCCTCATCCGCGTGATCCGTGGCAAATGCCTGACCCCGGAAACACAGTGACCCAAGCCACGCCCAAGCAGAACCTCCTTGACCTCGATCGTGCGGGGCTTGAGAACTTCTTTGCCGACGAACTCGGCGAGAAGCGTTTCCGTGCGCACCAGGTCATGAAGTGGATCCACCACCGGCACGTCACCGATTTCGAGGAAATGACCGACCTCGGCAAGGCGCTTCGCGCCAAGCTGCAGGAGCGCGCGGACGTCATCGTGCCGCAGGTCCATTTCGACAAGGCGTCCGAAGACGGCACCCACAAGTGGCTGTTGGGCATGGACGGCAAGAATGCGATCGAGGCCGTCTACATCCCCGACAAGGGGCGCGGCACGCTGTGCGTGTCCTCGCAGGTCGGCTGCGCGCTCAACTGCACCTTCTGCTCCACCGCGACCCAGGGCTTCAACCGCAACCTGTCGACCGCCGAGATCATCGGCCAGGTGTGGGTGGCCGCCAAGCACCTCGGCAACATCCCCCACAAGCAGCGCCGTCTCACCAACGTGGTGATGATGGGCATGGGCGAGCCGCTGGCCAATTTCGACAACGTCGTGCGCGCCATGAGCGTGATGCGCGACGATCTCGGCTACGGCCTGGCCAACAAGCGCGTGACGCTCTCGACCGCCGGCATGGTGCCGATGATCGACCGCCTTGCCGAGGAGAGCGACGTCTCGCTCGCCGTGTCCCTGCATGCGCCCAACGACGCGCTGCGCACCACCCTGGTGCCGCTCAACAAGAAATATCCGATCGCCCAGCTGATGGACGCCTGCGTGCGCTACGCGCTGCGCAAGAAGGGCGAGTCGGTGACCTTCGAGTACACCCTGATGAAGGGCGTCAACGACCAGCCCGAGCACGCGCTCGAGCTCGTGCAGCTGCTGCGCGGGTTCGACCGCGCCGTGCAGATGAAGGACGCCGCCAAGATCAACCTGATCCCGTTCAACCCCTTCCCGGGCACGCGCTACGAGCGCCCCGACGAACTCGCGATCAGGACATTCCAGAAACTGCTCAACAGCGCCGGCATGATCGCGCCGGTGCGCCGCACCCGCGGCGACGACATCGATGCCGCCTGCGGCCAGCTCAAGGGCCAGGTGGCCGACCGGACCCGGCGCCAGGCGGATTTCCGCCGCAGCCTCGAGGCGGGGAAGGACAGCCATGCGCCTTCCTGATGGCGCAGCGGCAGTGGTTGCACTCACGCTCGTCGTACTTGTTTCCGGATGTTCGCGGCTGAGCTTCGTCAAACCGAGCGCTGCGCGCGGCAGCTCCGAACAGGTGGCGCAGACCTACGATTTCAGCGACGACAAGCGCAATCGGAATGGCGCCGGCAACGCGCGTGCGCACCTGCTTCGCGGCGAGCAGGCGCTGAGGGAAGGGCGCGCCGCCGATGCCAGGGAGCAGGCGCGGCTGGCGCTGAAAGCCGACGCCGGCGACCCGCTCGCACACACGCTGATGGCGCTGGCACTGGAGCGCCAGGGCCAGGCCGGCGAGGCCGGCGGCTACTACGCCCGCGCCGCGGAGCTGGCGCCAGCCTCGGGGCCCGCGCTCAACAACTACGGCAGCTGGCTGTGCCTCAACGGGCGTGCGCCGGAGTCGCTGGACTGGTTCGACCGGGCGCTGGCCGATCGCAGCTACGCGAGCCCCGAGTCGGCCCTCGCCAATGCGGGTGCCTGCGCGGTGGAAGGCGGGCAGCCGGGGCGGGCCGAGCGCGACCTGCGCGCCGCGCTGCGGCTGGATCCGATGAACGCGGTTGCGCTCGAAGCGCTGGCACGGCATCTTTACGGGCAGGGGAAACATTTCGAGGCGCGGGCGTTTTCGCAGCGTCGCCTCGACGCAGCGTCGGCAACGCCCGCCGCGTTACTACTTGCGTCACAGATCGAAGAAAAGCTCGGCGACAAGGCTGCCGCCGCTCGTTATGTTCAGCGTCTGCGGACGGAATTTCCGCAAGCGCAGGCAGCGCTGCCCGGGGACAGCAGTTCACGATGATGCCGCCAGACCACAACACCGCCGATGTCCACCAGGGCTGCGGCCAACGCCTCCGCACCGCGCGTGAAGGCGCGGGCCTGTCCGTGCAGGACGTGGCAAGCCGGCTGAAAATGCCGGTGCGCGTGGTGGAGTCGCTCGAAGCCGAGGACTGGAGCCGCCTCGGCGCGCCGGTCTTCATCCGCGGGCAGCTGCGCAGCTACGGACGCCTGCTGGGACTTGCCACCGACTCCGTGCATGCCGCCTCCGGCGTCGCCGCCGTGCAGCCGGTCGAACTCACGCCGCGGACCTATGTGCCGCGCATGCGCATCGTTGCCGAGCAGTTCGCGCGTCGCCTGGTCTATGTCGTGATCACCGGCGCCATTGCACTGCCGGTCTGGCTGCACCTTTCGCCCCAGGACACGGTGTCGGGCTCGCTCGACGTGCCGGTCTCCACGCCCTCGCCGACGGCGGTGCCGGTACAGCGCGGCCCCACGCCACTGGTGGCGTCGATGGCGCCGGTCCAGAGGCACGCACCGATCCCGGTGGCGTCGCTGCCTGTCGACGCGGAAGGGGCGCTCGAACTGCGCGTGGATGCCGACAGCTGGGTCGAGATCACCGCGCCGGATGGCAGCCTCATCGAGCAGTCCCTGCTTGGCGCGGGTGCCGTGCGCAGCTTCGCCGCGGGCGAGGTCGGCCGCGTCGTGCTCGGCAATGCCGGCGCCGTGGCCGTGCGCCGCGACGGTGTCGAGCAGGATCTCTCCCCCTACCTGCGGGCGAACGTCGCCCGCTTTACGGTATCCTCTGACGGTTCGCTGGCGCCTGTCGAACACTGAGTACGACGCGCAGCGGATGCGGCGGCCCGGTCGGGCCCGGCGCATGAAACCGGCGGCCCGCTCACGGGCCGTTCCCTTTCCGGTGCCTGCCCCTCCAATGGCGGCGCGGTACCCAGCACGATCGGATGGACATGGCAGTAGACGAGTTGCTCGATGAGCACGAACAGGGCGAACGCGTACGCGAGTGGATCCGCCAGAACGCCTTCGGGGTCATCGCAGGCATCGCGGTTGCGCTTGCCCTGGTCTACGGATACGGGAAGTGGCAGGACCACCTGCTGGCCCAGCGCGTTGCCTCCGGCGATGCCTACGCCGCGATAAGCGACAGCATCGCCGCGGGCGAACTCGACAAGGCGCGCACGCTTGCCGAAGGGGCAGGGCTTGACGACGGCGTCTACGGCACGCTGGTGGCCCTTGAGCTCGCAGCCGCGCAGGTCGGGGCCGGTGACGGCGAAGCCGCGATCAAGACGCTTTCGGACATCGGCGATCCCGAACCCGCGCTGGCCCCGGTGGTCGCGCGCCGACGCGCGGTGCTGCTGGTCGACGCCGGCAGGATCGACGAAGCACTGGCGGCGCTAGGCGATGCCGACGATGCCGGCAGCCTCGAGGTCCGTGGCGACGCCGAGTACGCCGCCGGCCGCATGGAGCAGGCCCGCGAGGCTTACCTGGCGGCGCTCACCAGGCTCGACGAAGCGGCGGTGAGCCAGCGCCAACTGCTCGAAATCAAACTGATCGACGTCGGCGGCACGCCCGCCAGGATCGAGGAAGAAGCCCCATGACCGCCCTCACGCACACGCACTCGCGCCGCCACGCCCGGCGCTTTGCCGCACGCGCGCTGCCCCTGCTCGCATGCGTCGCCATGGTCACCGGCTGCAGCACCGTCCGGGGCTGGTTCGGCGGGGATGACGACAAGGCCAATACCGAGCCGGCCGAGCTCGTGGAGTTCCAGTCGTCCGCCACGCCCAGCCGCATCTGGACGGCCAGCGCCGGCAAGGGTGACGGCGACACCGGCGTGGCGCAGGCGGCAACCATCGCCGACGGACGGGTCTATGCCGCGTCGGTGAAGGGTGGGGTGCGCGCATTCGACCTCCAGAGCGGCAGCCGCGTTTGGCACCACGAGACGGACCTGCGCCTGTCTGGCGGGCCGGGCGCGGGCGATGGCCTGGTGGCCGCCGGCTCGCTTGATGGCGACGTGGTGGCGCTGGACGCCGAAACCGGCGCCCTGCGCTGGACCGCCCAGGTGCCCAACGAGGTGATCACGCGCCCCGCCGTCGGCCAGGGCCTGGTGGTCGTGCGCTCCAACGATGGCCGGGTCACCGCTTTCGATGCGGCCAGCGGGGAGCGCCGCTGGTTCTGGGTTCGTGAACTGCCGTCCTTGACCGTGCGCGGCAATGCGCCGGTCACCCTGGCGCCCGGCCTGGCGTTCATCGGCACCGATGAAGGAAACCTGGCCGCGCTGTCGCTGGCGGACGGGCGCCTGGTCTGGGAACAGCCGGTCGGGACGCCCGATGGACGCACCGAACTGGAGCGCATGGCCGATGTCGACGGCGCACCGGTGGTCGACGGCAGCGCCGTGTTCGCCAGCAGCTACAAGGGCACCACCATGGCATTCGAAGGCCCGTCGGGCCGTCCGCTCTGGGCCGCTGAAAGTGGCGGCGCAGGCGGCGTCGGCATGGCCGACGACCGGGTCGTGGTGAGCGATGCCGCCGGCACGGTCTGGGGAATCGACAAGTACGTGGGCACGGCTTATTGGCAGCAGCCTGCGCTGGCCCGGCGCAACCCGGGTCCGGCAGCAGTGCAGGGCAGCTATGCCGTGGTCGGCGATTTCGACGGCTACCTGCACTGGATGCGCCTGTCCGACGGCGAGTTCGCCGCGCGCACGCGCGCCGGCCGGGCGGCCATCGCCGGGCGTCCGGCCGTGGCCGACGGCATCCTCGTGGTCCAGAACGTCAACGGCGACCTCAGCGCCTGGCGCATCGACTGAACCCGATAAAATGGCGGACAGCCGCGGCCCCGGGTAGTCTCACTGCCCGGGGCCGCGCGTTTCCGCCCCGCACCGCACCAAGGCACGACACAGCATGCTTCCCCTGATCGCCCTCGTAGGCCGTCCCAACGTCGGCAAGTCGACGCTCTTCAACGCGCTCACCCGGACGCGCGACGCGCTGGTGCACGACCAGCCCGGCGTGACCCGCGACCGCCACTACGGCGTGTGCCGCATCGATGAAGAGCGCCCGTTCGCGCTGGTCGATACCGGAGGCATCGCCGATGGCGGGGTGCACCTGACGACCGGCAACCTGGCCGGCGCCACCGCGCGCCAGGCCCGTGCCGGCGCCGACGAGGCCGACCTCGTGCTGTTCGTGGTCGACGGCCGCGAAGGCCCGTCGACCGTGGACGACGAGATCTTGGCCTGGCTGCGCAAGTCGGCCCGCCCGACCCTGCTCGTGGTCAACAAGACCGACGGCATGGACGCCCGCGCCGCCGTGGCGGAGTTCGCGCATTACGGCTTCAAGGACGTGCTGGCGATCTCCTCCGCGCACCGCCAGGGCATCGACGACCTGGTCGACGAGATCCGCGAACGCGTGCCAGAGGAAGGCGCGACCGAAGCGCTGGCCGACGACCCGGAACGCATCCGCCTCGCCTTCATCGGCCGGCCCAACGTCGGCAAGTCGACCCTGGTGAACCGGATCCTCGGCGAGGAGCGGATGATCGCCTCCGACGTCGCCGGGACCACCCGCGATTCGATCGCGGTCGACCTCGAGCGTGACGGCCGCCTGTACCAGCTGGTCGATACCGCCGGCATCCGCCGCAAGTCGCGGGTCGACGAAGCGGTGGAAACGTTCTCGATCATCAAGACCCTGCAGTCGATCGAACAGTGCCAGGTCGCGGTGGTGATGATCGACGCCCGCGAAGGCGTGACCGACCAGGATGCCAGCGTGCTGGGCGCGGTGCTCGATGCCGGCCGCGCGCTGGTGGTCGCGGTCAACAAGTGGGACGGGCTGGACACCTACCAGCGCGAGCAGGTCGAGGCGCTGCTGTCGCGCAAGCTCGCCTTCGTGCCCTGGGCCGAGGCCGTGCGCATCAGTGCGCTGCATGGTTCCGGGCTGCGCGAGCTGTTCGGCGCCGTGCACCGCGCCCACGCGTCGGCCACGCGCATCTTCAGCACGGCGGAAGTGACCCGCGCGATCGAAATGGCCGCGGAGTCCAATCCACCGCCCGTGGTCCGTGGCCATGCCGCCAAGCTGCGCTTCGCGCACCCCGGCGGCGATACCCCGCCGACGATCGTGGTCCACGGCACGCGGCTGCGCACCTTGCCCGACAGCTACCGGCGCTACCTCGAGAACTTCTTCCGCAAGCGCTTCAAGCTGGTGGGTACGCCGGTGCGCTTCGTGTTCCGCGAAGGCGAGAACCCCTACAAGGACCGCAAGAACGTGCTCAGCGAGCGCCAGGTCGCGAAGCGCAAGCGCCTGGTCAGGCACGCCAAGCGCGGCAAGTGAGCGCCGCGGCGACCACGCTCGGACTGCTGGCCGGAGGGCGCGCCACGCGCCTGGACGGCGCCGACAAGGCGTGGCTTGAAAGGCGCGGGCAAGCGCAGGTGCTGCGCCTGGCGCAACGTGTCGAGGCGGAAGTGGACGCGGTGCTGGTGTCGGCCAATCGCGACCTGGAGCGCTATGCCAGCCACGGGCTGGCCGCGATCGCCGACCGCCGCGCCGGCCTTGGTCCGCTGGGCGGGCTGGAGGCCCTGGCAGACGCCTGCACGACCCCTTGGCTGCTTACGCTCCCGGTCGACCTGGTCTCGGTCAACGATTGCCTGTTGCGCAGCCTCCGCGCCGCGGGCGGCGACGGTGCCTGGGCCGAGGACGATGACGGCCGGCAGCCGCTGGTCGCGCTGTGGCGGGTGGACGCGCTGCGCGCGGCATTGCCCGCCGTGCTCAGCTCCGGCGAACTCTCCGTGCACGGCCTGCAGTCGCGCCTGGGCATGGTCGCAGTGCGCTTTGCCGGCCTGCGCTTCGGCAACCTCAATACGCCGCCCGACCTCGCCGCCGCGGGGTTCTCGCCGGTCTGAACGGTGCGTCCCGCGGCCGGCCCGGCAGACGGCCCTGCCATGGCGTAGGGTAGGGCGCAATCGGGGCACGCCACAGTCGGCGGGAGTGGGCCCATGCAGGATAATCGCGGCATGCCGGTCATCGACATCACACCACGCGAGGCGCAGCGTCGCATCGCCACCACGGGCGCCATTCTCGTCGACGTACGCGAGGAGCACGAGCGCGAGCTCGGCATGGCCGAAGGCGCGCGGGGGATCTCCCGCGACGAACTCGAAATAGAACCCGACTTCCATTTCCACGACCGCGACGCGGAGCTGCTGCTCATCTGCCAGAGCGGGGGGCGCTCAATGCTGGCGGCCGAGACCCTGCTGCGGCAGGGCTACCGCAACGTGCACTCCGTTCGCGGCGGCACCCTGCTGTGGGCCGCGGAAGGCCTGCCGATGGCGCGACCCGAGGCGCCGGCGCAGCCGCGCGACCAAGACTTCCACGAGCGCTACTCGCGCCACCTGCTGCTGCCCGAGATCGGCATGCGCGGACAGAAGCGGCTGGCGATGGCGCGCGTGCTGATGCTCGGCGCCGGAGGCCTGGGTTCGCCGGCGGCGTTCTACCTGGCGGCAGCCGGCGTGGGCGAACTGCGCATCGTCGATGACGATGTGGTCGAGCGCAGCAACCTGCAGCGGCAGATCCTGCACGCCGATGCCGACATCGGCATGCGCAAGGTCGATTCCGCCGAAGTGCGGCTGTCGGCCCTCAATCCGCGGATGAAGATCGAGGCGGTGGCCGAACGGCTGACCTCGGCGAACGTCGAGCGCCTGCTGGAAGGCGTGGACGTCGTGGTCGACGGCGCCGACAACTTCCCCGTGCGCTACCTGCTCAACGACGCCTGCGTGAGGCTGGGCGTGCCGCTGGTCTACGGCGCGGTGCACCGCTTCGAAGGCCAGGTGAGCGTGTTCGACGCCGGGCGCCACCGCGGCGAGGCGCCGTGCTATCGCTGCCTGTTCCCGGAGCCCCCGCCCGCCGATGCGGCACCCAACTGCAGCGAAGCGGGGGTGCTTGGCGTGCTGCCCGGCGTGGTCGGCATGCTGCAGGCCACCGAGGCGCTGAAGCTGCTGCTGCACGTGGGCGAGCCGCTGCGCGGGCGCCTGCTGCATTTCGACGCGCTCGGCATGCGCTTCCGCGAAACCCGGCTGACGCCGGACCCGGCGTGCCCGCTGTGCGCGCCGGACGCGGCGTTCCCCGGCTACATCGATTACGAGGCCTTCTGCGCGGGCTGAGGGAGCCGTCGCCTGCGCGTGAGTACCCGCGCCCGGGCGCTGCGATACGCTCCGGTCGACATTCCGGGGAAATCTACACATGGCACATCGGCCGTGGCAGCACGCCGCTTTTGCGCTCCTCCTGCTTGCGTCCCTGGTGCTGGCGCCGACATCGGCGTGGGCGTCCGACCCCTGTCCGCTGCTGCGGGCGCAGCAGGCGGCGCCGGATGCGGCCACCCGGATCGCAGCCACGGCCTGCGAGGAGCACCAGGCCTGGTATCGCGGCTTCATCGACCGTGACGGTCGCCTTGCGGGGTCCACGGTGCGCGAGGCGGAGAACGCACGCCTGGCCAACGGCCAGTCCGCCTGGCTGCGGGTGGCCGGGTACTGGCGCGGCAGCGGCCTGCTGTGGCAGGTGCAGCAGCGCGCCGGCGCGGCGGAGTGCGTTGCCGCCAGTGACGCGTACCCGGCACCGGCCTGTCGCAGCTTCGTGGTCGACACGCCGTGGTCGGCCGCCTTCGTGTCCTGGGTGATGCGACGGGCCGCGCTGCCGGGCTTCGGCGCGTCCGCCAGCCACGTCGACTACGTGCGGGCGGCCTATCGCGATCCCGACGGCAGCCCGTATCGCATCGTCGATCCGCACGCGGCGCGGCCGGCCCGCGGCGACCTGTTGTGCTACGTGCGCGTCCCGGGCAGGAACTACGGCTTCGGCGGCCTGGCGACCCTGCTCAGCGCGCAGGATGGCGGCCTGGGCATGCACTGCGACATCGTGGTCTCGGCCGCGGAAGCGCGCGATCGCACGGCGCGGCTGGTCGGTGGCAATGTGTTCGACGGCGTCACCATGCGCCTGCTGCCGCTCACCGAGGGTGGCCGGTTCGCCGAGCTGCCGCTGCGTGGCGATGATGGCGTGGAATGCAGCCCGGACCAGCCATCGGCCTGCAGCGCCAACCGCCAGGACTGGGCAGCGCTGCTGCAGCTGCGGCCGCCGGCCGAGCTTGCCCGGCTTGCACCGGCGCCGCCCATGGCCGGTCAGACACCTGTGCCGGCACCGCAGTGCTGCGTGCACTGCGTAGTCGGGTCGGGCGTGCCGCGCTGCCCGGCCGCAGGGCAGGCGCCGATCGATTGAGGCCATGCCCGCCCCGCGGCTCGCGTCATGCGGTGTCGATCGGCGACAATGAAGGCCTCACGCCCGCGACCCACAGGCATGCCCGATATCGCTCACCAGGCCCGCATCCTCGACGGCAAGCGCATCGCCGATGAACTCCTCGACGCCCTCAGGCTGCGGGTGGAAGCGCGCACCGCGTCCGGCCACGCGCCGCCCGGCCTGGCCGTGGTGCTGGTCGGCGACAACCCGGCCTCGCGCTCCTACGTGCGCAACAAGCGGCGCGCGGCGGGCATCGTCGGCATCCGTGCGCTCGACTTCGACCTGCCCGCAGGCACCACCGAAGCCGAGCTTCTGGCGCTGATCGACCGCCTCAACGCCGATCCCGGAGTGCACGGCATCCTGGTGCAGCTGCCGTTGCCCGGCATTCCCGACGCCACCCGGCTGATCCACCGCATCGATCCGCGCAAGGACGTCGACGGCTTCCACCCCGAGAACGTCGGCCACCTGGCGCTGCGCCAGTTCGGCCTGCGGCCCTGCACGCCGCGCGGCATCACCACGCTGCTGGCCTGGACCGACCGCCCGGTGCGCGGGCAGAGCGCGACGATCGTCGGCGTCAGCAACCACGTCGGGCGGCCGATGGCGCTGGAGCTGCTGATCGCCGGCTGCACGGTCACCAGCTGCCACAAGTTCACGCCGCGCGACGTGGTGCGCCGGCACGTGGGCGAGGCCGACATCCTGGTGGTGGCGGTGGGCAAGCCCGACCTGGTGCCGGGCGAGTGGGTGAAGCCCGGTGCCGTGGTGATCGATGTCGGCATCAACCGCCTGGACGATGGCCGCCTGGTGGGCGACGTCGGTTTTGCCGCGGCGTCCGCGCGCGCAAGCTGGATCACGCCGGTGCCCGGCGGCGTCGGGCCGATGACCGTGGCCACCCTGATGCAGAACACGCTGGAAGCCGCCGAGGCTGCGGACGCCGCTGCGTCGGGCACCTGAGCGCCGGGGCGCGGCCTGCCCCACGAGGTCCCGGGCGGGACGCGCCATTCCGCCACCGGCCGCGCTGCAGCCGATGGCGACGGGGTAGAATGTCGTGCTTCACCATCACCGGCACGCCCATGCTGCGCATCCAGGCTGAAGCGCTCACCTTCGACGACGTCTCGCTCGTCCCGGCGCATTCCACGGTCCTCCCCAAGGACGTCTCCCTCGCCACCCGGCTCACGCGCGACCTGCGCCTGAACATTCCGATCGTGTCGGCCGCCATGGACACGGTGACCGAAGCCCGCCTGGCCATCGCCATGGCCCAGCTCGGCGGCATCGGCATCGTGCACAAGAACATGAGCGCCGAGCGCCAGGCCGCGCACGTGCTGCAGGTCAAGAACTTCGAGGCCGGTGTCATCCGCGAACCCTTCACCGTCGGCCCGCAGACCTCGATCGGCGAAGTGCTGCGGCTCACCCGCGCGCGCAACATCTCCGGCGTGCCGGTGGTCGATGGCGACAAGCTGGTCGGCATCGTCACCGGGCGCGACATGCGCTTCGAGAAGAAGCTCGATGACCCGGTGCGCAACATCATGACCCGCAAGGACAAGCTGGTCACGGTGAAGGAAGGCGCCAGCGACGGCGAAGTGATCGAGCTGCTGCACCGCCACCGGATCGAGAAGGTGCTGGTGGTCAACGACGAGTTCCAGCTGCGCGGCCTCATCACCGTCAAGGACATCCAGAAGGCGCAGGACAACCCGAACGCCGCCAAGGATCTGTCCGAGAGCCTGCTGGTCGGCGCCGCGGTGGGCGTGGGCGGCGATACCGAGGAGCGCATCGAACGCCTGGCCGCCGCCGGCGCCGACGTCATCATCGTCGACACCGCGCACGGCCATTCGCAGGGCGTCATCGACCGGGTGGCCTGGGCCAAGAAGCGCTATCCGCAGCTGCAGGTGGTCGGCGGCAACATCGTCACCGGCGACGCGGCGCTTGCGCTGTTGGACGCCGGCGCCGACGCGGTCAAGGTCGGCGTGGGTCCGGGTTCGATCTGCACCACGCGCGTGGTCGCGGGCGTGGGCGTGCCGCAGATCACCGCCATCGACATGGTGGCTTCGGCCCTGCAGGACCGCATCCCGCTGATCGCCGACGGCGGCATCCGCTACTCGGGCGACATCGGAAAGGCGCTGGCCGCCGGCGCGTCCACGGTGATGATCGGCGGCCTGTTCGCCGGCACCGAGGAAACCCCCGGCGAGACCGAGCTCTACCAGGGCCGCAGCTACAAGAGCTATCGCGGCATGGGCAGCCTGGCGGCAATGGAGAAGGGCTCCAGCGACCGCTACTTCCAGGAGGCCGCTTCGGCCGACAAGCTGGTGCCGGAAGGCATCGAGGGCCGGGTGCCGTATCGCGGCCCGCTCAGCGGCGTGATCCACCAGCTGATCGGCGGCCTTCGGGCCACGATGGGCTACGTCGGCTGCGGCACCGTCGAGGACATGCGCAGCAAGCCGCAAATGGTGAAGATCACCGGTGCCGGCCAGCGCGAAAGCCATGTCCACGACGTGCAGATCACCAAGGAACCGCCGAACTACAGGGCCGGTTGATGAAGGCGCCAACCCTTCGCGACCCGCGTGCGCCCGGCCGTCGCATCCTGGTCCGCGGCCTCCTGGTTGCGGCCCTGGTGGCGGCCGTGGTCTACGGCTACGACTTCTACCGCGGCTGGCAGCTGCGCGATTCCTGCACCGGCAACGGCGGCGAATGGAACGCGGAACTCGAGCAATGCACCTTCCGGATGGCCGTTCCCGCGGCACCGCACCAAGACCCCACGCCATGACCGACCTGCACCGCGACAAGATCCTGATCATCGATTTCGGCGCCCAGTACACGCAGCTGATCGCGCGCCGCGTGCGCGAGCTGGGCGTGTACTGCGAGATCTGGGCCTGGGACCACGACCCGTCCGAGATCGCGGCCTTCGGCGCCCGCGGCATCATCCTTTCGGGCGGGCCGGAGTCGACCACGGTCGAGGGCTGCCCGCGCGCGCCGCAGGAAGTGTTCGACAGCGGCCTGCCGCTGCTCGGCATCTGCTACGGCATGCAGACCATGGCCAAGCAGCTCGGCGGCGAGACCGAAGCCGCCGACGCGCGCGAGTACGGCCACGCCGAAGTCACGCTGATGGCGCGCGACCGCCTGTTCGGCGAGCTCAACGACCATGGCAGCGAACCGCCGCGCCTGGACGTGTGGATGAGCCACGGCGACCACGTCTCGAAGGCACCGCCCGGCTTCACCGTCACCGCAAGCACCGCCCGGGTGCCGGTCGCGGCCTTCGCCAACGAGGACAGGCGCTGGTACGGCGTGCAGTTCCATCCGGAAGTCACCCACACCACCTCGGGCCAGGCGCTGCTGCGCCGCTTCGTGGTCGACGTCTGCGGCAGCGAGACGCTGTGGACGGCCGAGCACATCATCGAGGACCAGGTCGCGCGCGTGCGCGAAACCGTCGGCAGCGATGATGTAATCCTGGGTCTCTCGGGTGGCGTCGATTCTTCCGTCGTGGCCGCGCTGCTGCACCGCGCGATCGGCGACCAGCTGACCTGTGTCTTCGTCGACACCGGCCTGCTGCGCTGGCAGGAGGGCGACCAGGTGATGGCGACCTTCGCCGATGCGTCAGACGCGCATGGGCTCGGCATCCGGGTGATCCGGGTCGATGCACGCGATCGCTACTTCAGCGCGCTGGCCGGGGTCACCGATCCCGAGGCCAAGCGCAAGATCATCGGTGGGCTGTTCATCGAGATCTTCGACGAGGAGGCCGGCAAACTGGCCAATGCCAAGTGGCTGGCACAGGGCACGATCTATCCCGACGTGATCGAGTCGGCCGGCAGCAAGACCGGCAAGGCGCACGTGATCAAGAGCCACCACAACGTCGGCGGCCTGCCCGAACACATGAAGATGGGCCTGGTGGAGCCGCTGCGCGAACTGTTCAAGGACGAAGTGCGGCGCATCGGCGTGGCGCTGGGCCTGCCGCACGAGATGGTCTACCGCCATCCATTCCCGGGCCCGGGCCTGGGCGTGCGCATCCTGGGCGAGGTGAAGCCGGAGTACGCCGACATCCTCGCGCGCGCGGACGCCGTCTTCATCGAGGAGCTGCGCAAGGCCGGCCTGTACGACAGGACCAGCCAGGCATTCGCGGTCTTCCTGCCGGTGAAGTCGGTGGGCGTGGTCGGCGACGCGCGCGCCTACGAATGGGTCATCGCGCTGCGCGCGGTCGAGACCATCGACTTCATGACCGCGCACTGGGCGCATCTGCCTTACGACTTCCTTGGCCGGGTCTCCAACCGGATCATCAACGAGGTCCGTGGCGTGTCGCGCGTGGTCTACGACATCAGCGGCAAGCCGCCGGCGACGATCGAGTGGGAGTAGGGCGCCTCTGGACGGACTCGTTCAGAACGCCCAGGTCAGCAGCAGCGCCGCGCGGCCGTCGGCCAGGCGCGAGTCGCCCACGGATTCCGCCAGCAGCTCGCTGTAGCCGGCGGTGTCGGTGTACTGCAGCCTGGCGTTGATCGGCCCGAAGTCGCGATCGAGCGACACCAGCCAGTCGCTGTAGCTGTCGCCGGCGGCGGCGTCCAGGTCGTAATGGCCGGCCTGCGCGCCCAGGGTGAAGCCGCTGCCGCCAAGCGGGAACGCGGCGCCTGCGTAGTAGTACCAGCCCTTGCCGCCCAGGTTGAAGATGTCCGGCGAGTACGCCACGCCGACGCGGTAGTTCTCCGCGAAGCCCAGCGTCGCCTCGATCTCGGTGTAGTCGATGTCGTAGTCGGCGCCGTTGTGGCCGGGATAGGCCACGCGCGACAGGAACACGTCGAGATCGGTGCCGCCGCCGAGTTCGCCGGCCCAGCCGATGTAGGCGTTGACCTCATGGTCGATGCCGTCGTCGCTGTCGCCGAAGTCGACGTTGGAGGCGAACGCGCCCGCGTAGAAGCCGCTTTCGTGCTCGACATAGCCCTCGAGCTGCAGCGCCGGGTCTTCCATCGTCTGGGAGACGCCCCGCCAGACATAGTCGCTGGCCGCGACCACCTCGCCTCCGAACGACCAGGCACCCTCGGTGGCGCCTTCAGCCTCCTGCGCCTGGGCGGGCAGGGTGCAGGCGAGGGCGGCCGCGAGCGCGGCGCACAGCGGGAACTTGCGCATTTCTTCCATCTCCGGGGCCTGATTCGCGGGCAAGGCGCGGGAAGATACCGCATTGCGAGCCTGATGCGGGTCAATCCCGTTGACACCGTCCGGATGCGCTACGAACAATGCTCTGCTTCCACACACCGTTCCGGAGAACCGCCGTGTCCCTGCGCCTCGCACCGCTCGCCTGTGCACTGATCCTTGCCGCCTGCGGTGGCAGCCAGACCGACGATGCCGGCGGCAGCGCGCCGGCGGGTGCCGAGGAAAAGGTGCTCAACGTCTACAACTGGTCGGACTATGTCGCCGACGACACCATCGCCAATTTCGAGGCGGCCACCGGCATCAAGGTCAACTACGACGTCTACGCCGACAATGAAACGCTGGAGACCAAGCTCACCGCCGGCGGCTCCGGCTACGACGTGGTGTTCCCGTCCGCGCGCCCCTTCGCACAGCGCCAGATCCGCGCCGGACTGTACGCGGAGCTGGACAAGTCGAAGCTGCCCAACCTGCAGCACCTGGACACCGCGATCATGGACGGCCTGTCCGATATCGATCCGGGCAACGCCCACGCGGTGCCCTATATGTGGGGCACCACCGGCCTGGGCGTGAACGTCGACAAGGTCCGGGCCGCCCTGGGCGAGGGTGCGCCGCTGGACTCATGGAGCCTGCTGTTCGACCCCGCCAACGCGGCGAAGCTGGCGTCCTGCGGCATCCACGTCCTCGACGACGACCAGGAGACCTTCGGCGCGGCGCTGCTGTGGCTGGGCCGCGACCCGAACGCGGGCGCCGCCGACGAGATCGACGCGGTCAGGCAGGTCTATGCCGCGATCCGGCCGCACATCCGCACCTTCAACAATGCCGAATACAAGGACGCCCTGGCCAACGGCGACGCCTGCCTGGTGATGGGCTATTCGGGTGACATCGGCCAGGCCCGCGACGTCGCGGCCGAGGCCGCGGAAGCGACCGGCAAGCCCGTCCCCGACATCCGCTACGTGATCCCGAAGGAGGGTGCGATCCGCTGGACCGACCTGGTCGCGATCCCCACCGATGCGCGCCACCCGGACAACGCCCACGCCTTCGTCAACTACCTGATGGAGCCCGAGGTGAGTGCCGCGATCACCGACCACGTCGCCTACGCCAACGCCAACCAGGCGGCCACGGCGCTGGTCGACCCGGAGATCGCCGGCGACACGGGCGTCTATCCGCCGGAAGACGTGCGCGCCAAGCTGGTCGACCCGACGTCGCTTCCGGAAGACGTGCAGCGCCAGCGCGTGCGCGCCTGGACCGGCATCAAGAGCGGCCGCTAGGCGATGACGGCCCCCGCGCGGAGCCTTGTTTCCGAACCCTGGCGTGACTCCGCCGCACAGCCCTTCGTGCGCATCGAGGGGGTCACGCGGACCTTCGGCAAGGTCTATGCTTGCGACGACGTCACCCTGGACATCTACCGCGGCGAGTTCTTCGCGCTGCTGGGCGGCTCGGGCTCCGGCAAGAGCACCCTGCTGCGGATCCTGGCCGGCCTGGAGGCGCCCGACCAGGGGCGCATCCTGATCGACGGTGTGGACGTGACCGACCTGCCGCCCTACCAGCGGCCGGTCAACATGATGTTCCAGAGCTACGCGCTGTTCCCGCACATGAGCGTGGCGCAGAACATCGCCTTCGGCCTGCGCCAGGACCGGCTGCCCGCCAGCGAGATCCGCGAGCGCGTGCAGGCGATGCTGGAGCTGGTGCGCATGCCGCAGCTGGCCAACCGCAAGCCGCACCAGCTGTCGGGCGGCCAGCGCCAGCGCGTGGCGCTTGCGCGCGCGCTGGCCAAGCAGCCCAAGCTGCTGCTCCTGGACGAACCCCTGGGCGCGCTCGACCGGCGCCTGCGCGAGCACACCCAGTTCGAACTGGTGAACATCCAGGAGCGCGTCGGCACCACCTTCATCATGGTCACCCACGACCAGGAAGAGGCGATGACGATGTCGTCGCGCATCGCGGTGATGGACACCGGGCGCATCGTCCAGGTCTCCACGCCGGCGGTGCTGTACGAATACCCGGCCACGCGCTTCGTGGCCGAGTTCATCGGCGGCATCAACATCTTCGAGGGCCGCGTGCTGGGCAGCGACGAGGCCACGGGCCAGGTGCGGGTCCAGTGCGATGCGCTCGACGCCGAATTGCTTGCGCGCCACAGCGACCCGCTGCCCGAGGGCACCGCGGTCAGCGTCGCCGTGCGCCCGGAGAAGATCGACGTGCACGAGGCGCCGCCGCCGCGCGGCAGCGTGGCCACCGAGAACGTGGTGGTCGGCAAGGTCCGCGACATCGCCTACCTGGGCGATGTCTCGATCTACCAGGTCGAGACCGGGGCCGGCGCCATCGTGCGCGTGCAGGAGACGCACGTCGCCCGCAGCTCCGAGCCGCACTACGACTGGGACGACACCCTGTGGCTCAGCTGGGAAGCGGCCAGCGCGGTGGTGCTGACGGCATGAACCAGGTCCGCAACGCGGGGCTGTGGGACTTCTGGTTCGACGTGGTGCGCAACCTGTTCGGCTGGTTCCGCGCGGTCGGCCACGAATTCCGCACCCGCCGCGGCCGCTTCCTGGTCACCGCGCTGCCGATGCTGTGGCTGGGCCTGTTCTTCCTGGTGCCATTCCTGATCGTGCTCAAGATCAGCTTCGCGCAGGCGGTGTTCGGGCAGGCACCGCCGTACACGGCCCTGGTCGAGACCGCGGCCGACGGCGCGGCCTCGCTGCGCCTGCACGTGTCCAACTACGCGATGCTGCTGTCCGACCCGCTGTACGTGTCGGCCTATCTCAAGTCGCTGCTGTTCGCGTCGGTGTCCACCGTGTTCTGCCTGCTGCTGGGCTATCCGATCGCCTATGGCATCGCACGCGCCACGCCGGTGATGCGCCTGCTGCTGCTGGTGCTGGTGATCCTGCCGTTCTGGACCAGTTCGCTGCTGCGCACCTATGCGCTGATCGGCATCCTGAAGGCCAATGGACTGCTGGCACAGGCGCTGATGGCGGTCGGGCTGGCCGGTCCGGACTTCGCACTGCTGCACACCGACATCGCGGTCTACATCGGCATCGTCTACAACTACCTGCCGTTCATGATCCTGCCGCTGACCGCCACGCTGATACGGCTGGACTTCACCCTGCTGGAAGCCGCCGAGGACCTCGGCGCCAAGCCATGGCACGCGTTCCTGCGGGTGACGCTGCCGCTGTCGATGCCGGGCATCATCGCCGGCTCGCTGCTGGTGTTCATCCCTGCAGTCGGCGAGTTCGTGATCCCCGACATCCTCGGCGGGCCCGACGCGCTGACCATCGGCCGGGTGCTGTGGATCGAATTCTTCACCAACCGCGACTGGCCGCTTGCGGCCGCGGTGACCATCGCCATGCTGGTGATGATCGTGCTGCCGACGCTGTTGTTCGAATACTTCGAGAACCGGCGCAGCGAACGCGAGGCGGAGGCATGAAGCGCAATCCGTTCCTGCTCTACACCGCGATGGTGCTGGGCTACGCCTTCCTGTACATCCCGATCCTCTCGGTGGTGGCGTACTCGTTCAACGCCTCGCGCGTGGCGACGGTGTGGGGCGGCTTCTCGACCCGCTGGTACAGCGCGCTGCTGGCCAACGACCAGCTGCTGGATGCGGTGCAGCGCAGCTTCCTGATCGCCGCGATCACGGCGACCGCCGCCGTGTTCCTGGGCACCGCCTGTGGCCTGGCGCTGTCGCGCTTCGGCCGTTTCCCGGGGCGCGGCCTGCTAAGCCTGATGAACTCCGCGCCGATGGTCATGCCCGACGTGATGATGGGGCTGTCGTCGCTGCTGCTGTTCGTGACCCTGCAGCAGGCCTTCGGCTGGCCCGACCGCGGCATGGTCACGATCACGCTGGCGCACATCACGCTCACCGCCTGCTACGTCACCGTGGTGGTGCGCTCGCGCATGGCGGGCATGGACGACAGCCTGGAAGAGGCGGCCATGGACCTGGGTGCGAAGCCCTGGCGGGTGTTCTTCGTGATTACCCTGCCGCTGATCGCACCCGCGCTGCTGGCAGGCTGGCTGCTTGCCTTCACGCTGTCGCTGGATGACCTGGTGATCGCCAGCTTCACCTCCGGCCCTGGCGCAAGCACGATGCCGATGGTGATCTATTCCAAGGTCAAGCTCGGCGTGACACCGGAGATCAACGCGCTGGCCACGATCATCGTGGTGCTGGTCGCGGCGGGCGTGAGTGTCGCAGGGGTGTTGATGCATCGCAGGCAGGGCACGGGCTGATCCGACACCGCACGCGCGTGCATCAGGCATCCGGCGCCGGGTCGGGGAAGACCAGCATTTCGGCGCTGCCGGCGGCGCGGGTGGTGGCCAGGACTTCAAGCACGCGGTCGCAGGCGTGCCTGGCTGCATCGGCAAGGCCGCATCCGGCAAGCCGGTGTCCGGCGAGGGTCGCGCTGAACAGGTCCCCGGTTCCCTTGGGCGTGCTGTCCAGTCGCGGGTGCTCGATGACTTCGACGGACTCACGGGTCACCACGGCCACCCGCATCATGCCGGCCCGCCAGCTGGCCGGCGCCGCGCTGGTGGCGACGACGCAGCGGGTTCGTCCGCGGAGCAGGGCGCGCGCCGCATCCACGACCTCGTCGACGCTTGCCACCGGCCGACCGGCCAGGAGCCCGAGCTCGAAGCCGTTGGGCACCAGGCCGTCGGCCAGCGGCAGGAGATGGGTGCGATAGGCCTCGACCATGCCCGGGTCGACGTACACGCCGACGTCCTCATCGCCGATCACCGGATCGATGAAGACCTGGATGTCCGGGCGCTCGTGCACGAGGGCCTCGATCCAGCGTGCAAGCGCCATGGCCTGGGCGGGACCGCCGAGGTAACCCACGACCACGGCCTTCAGGCGCCGCAGCGAGTCGCGCGCGTGCAGGTCCGCCAGGTAGCCTTCGAACCACTCCAGCGGGATCGCGCCGCCATGGATTGTCGGATGGTGCGGCGTATTGCTCAGCACCACCGTCGGCACGGCGGCCACGCGCAGGCCCAGCGCCTGCAGCGTCGGCACCGCGATGGTGTTGCCGACCTGGCCATAGACGACCTGCGACTGCACCGAGACGACGTCGACCTGCATCGGCCGCAGTGGTGCCTCTCCGCCATGCCCGGACGGTGCGGGTGCGTTGCCTGTGTCCATCCGCTGATTCTAGGCCCCGCGGCGGCGGGCGCCGCTGATGCCGGTCAGGTCCGGGCCATCTAGAATGCGCGGGATGCACCCGGATGACGCCACCAGCCCCGACCAACGCGACCAGGCCTGGATGCGCCATGCACTGGCGCTGGCCGACCGTGCCGAGCGCGAGTTCGACGAGATCCCGGTGGGCGCGGTGCTGGTGGGGCCGGAAGGCGGGATCGTGGCCGAAGGCTGGAACCGGAACATCGGCGAGCACGACCCCAGCGCGCACGCCGAAATCGTGGCCATGCGCAAGGCCGGCCAGGCGCTGGGCAACCACCGGCTCATCGGCTGCACGCTGTACGTGACGCTGGAGCCCTGCGCGATGTGCGCGATGGCGATGGTCCACGCCCGCATCGCACGCGTGGTCTACGGGGCCGCCGATCCCAAGACCGGCGCCGCCGGCAGCGTCTTCGACCTGCTGGCCGATGCGCGCCACAACCACCGCGTCGAGGTGAGCGGCGGCGTGCTTGACGTGGAGGCCGGAACCCGGCTGCGCGACTACTTCCGGCGCAAGCGCGGGCGCGCCGCGGGCTGAGACAGCTTCAGGCGCCACGTTATGATGTGGGATTGCCGCGCCGGGCTTCGCATGCCCGCCGTGAACCGACACCCGACAAAGGAACGACGTGAGCGAAAGCAGCAACCGCCTGGCATGGATCGACCTTGAAATGACCGGCCTGGACACCGACCACGATTCCATCCTGGAGATCGCGACGGTGGTGACCGACGCCGACCTCAACATACTGGCCGAAGGCCCCGAGCTTGCCATCGCGCATCCGCTGGCGCGGCTCGAGGCGATGGACGACTGGAACCGCAACCAGCACGGCAAGTCCGGGCTGTGGCGGCGGGTGCTGGAGGAGGGCGTGCCGATGGCCGAAGCCGAGGCGCGCACGCTGGAGTTCCTTGGGCGCTGGCTGAAGCCCAACGAGTCGCCGATCTGCGGCAACTCCATCTGCCAGGACCGCCGCTTCCTGCACCGCCGCATGCCGCAGCTCGAGCGCTTCTTCCACTACCGCAACCTCGACGTCAGCACCATCAAGGAACTGGCGCGCCGCTGGGCGCCCGACGTGCTGGCCGGCATCCGCAAGCAGGCCGCACACACCGCGCTGAGCGACGTCCACGACTCGATCGCCGAGCTCCGCCACTACCGCGGCGCCATGGGCACCTTCGCCCCGCACAAATAACGCTGTGCTCCCGTTGCAGGAGCAGCTATAGCTGCGACCCGGCATAGCACGTGTGCCACGGATTCGGGTCATGCGCGGAAAAAAGGAAAGCCCGGGCTGCGAAGCCCGGCCTTCCAATCTTGCTGCCGCGGTGATCGCGGCCATGGCCGCGCCCACAGGGGACGCGGCGCGGGTGCTCAGCCGGTGGCCTTGGACTTGGCCAGCTTGAGCCAGGTGTCGACCACGGTGTCGGGGTTGAGCGACAGCGACTCGATGCCCTGCTGCATCAGCCATTCGGCAAGGTCGGGATGGTCGCTCGGGCCCTGGCCGCAGATGCCGATGTACTTGCCCTTGGCCTTTGCCGCCTGGATGGCCATCGACAGCAGCTTCTTCACCGCCGGGTCGCGCTCGTCGAACAGGTGCGCGACCACCGCCGAGTCGCGGTCGAGGCCAAGCGTCAGCTGCGTGAGGTCGTTGGAGCCGATCGAGAAGCCGTCGAACATCTCCAGGAACTCGTCGGCCAGCAGGGCATTCGAGGGCACCTCGCACATCATGATCACCTTGAGCCCGTTGACGCCGCGGCGCAGGCCGTTGGCGGCCAGCACCTCGAGCACGCGGCGGCCCTCGTCGAGCGTGCGCACGAACGGGATCATCACCCAGAGGTTGTCCAGGCCCATGGTCTCGCGCACCTTGAGCACCGCGCGGCATTCCAGGGCAAACGCATCCGCGAAGGCCTTGTCGACGTAGCGGCTGGCGCCGCGGAAGCCGATCATCGGGTTCTCTTCCTCGGGCTCGTAGCGGCTGCCGCCGATGAGGTTGGCGTACTCGTTGGACTTGAAGTCCGACATGCGCACGATCACCGGGTTCGGCGCCACCGACGCGGTCAGCGTGGCGATGCCCTCGGCCAGGCGGTCGACGTAGAAGCTCACCGGGTCGGCGTAGCCGGCCGCGCGCTCGTCGATCTTTTTCTTCGTTTCCGCATCCTGCTTGTCGTATTCAAGCAGCGCGTTGGGATGCACGCCGATATGCGCGGCGATGATCATCTCCAGGCGCGCCAGGCCGATGCCGGCGTTGGGGAGCTGGCCGAAGTCGAACGCGCGCTCGGGGTTGGCGACGTTCATCATGATCTTGAGCGGCGCCTCGGGCATCGAGGTCAGGTCGGTGGTGATGCGCTCGAAGGGCAGGGCACCCGCGTAGATGAAGCCGGTATCGCCCTCGGCGCAGCTGATGGTGACGGTGGCGCCGTCCTCGATCGTGTCCAGTGCGTTGCCGGTGCCGACCACGGCGGGCACGCCCAGCTCGCGGGCGATGATCGCCGCATGGCAGGTGCGGCCGCCGCGGTTGGTGACGATGGCGGCGGCGCGCTTCATCACCGGCTCCCAGTCGGGGTCGGTCATGTCGGCGACCAGGACATCGCCGGGCTGCACGCGATGCATGTCGTCCAGGGTGCGCACCACGCGCGCCACGCCGCTGCCGATCTTCTGGCCGATCGCGCGGCCTTCGCAGACCACGGGGCCGCGGCTGCCGAGCATGAAGCGCTCGATCTGGGTGGCCTTGGCGCGCGACTTCACCGTTTCCGGGCGCGCCTGGACGATGAACAGCTTGCCGGTCACGCCGTCCTTGGCCCACTCGATGTCCATCGGCCGCTCGTAGTGCTGCTCGATGGTCAGCGCCTGGCGGGCGAGTTCGTGCACGTCTTCGTCGCTGATCGAGAACTTCGAGCGCAGGGCGTCCGGCGTGTCTTCGTTGCGCACGCGCTCGCCGGGCTGGTCGGAATAGACCATGCGGATCTGCTTGGCGCCGAGCGAGCGGCGCAGGATGGCCGGGCGTTCCTTGCGCAGCGTCGGCTTGTAGACATAGAACTCGTCAGGATTGACCGCGCCCTGCACGACGTTTTCGCCCAGGCCATAGCTTGAAGTGATGAACACCACGTCGCGGAAGCCGGACTCGGTGTCGAGGGTGAACAGCACGCCCGAGCTTCCGCAGTCCGAACGCACCATCAGCTGCACGCCGGCGGACAGGAACACGTCCTCGTGCTTGAAGCCGTGGTGCACGCGGTAGGCGATCGCGCGGTCGTTGTAGAGGCTGGCGAACACCTCCTTGACCTTGACCACCACGTCGTCGGCGCCGGTGACGTTGAGGAAGGTTTCCTGCTGGCCGGCGAAGCTGGCATCGGGCAGGTCTTCGGCGGTGGCAGAAGAGCGCACGGCCACCGCCACGTCCTGGCCACCGTTGTCGGCGCAGAGCTTGGCGTAGGCGGTGCGGATGTCGGACTCGAGCGCAGGGTGCAGCGGTGCGTCGATCACCCAGCCACGGATCTCGCCGCCGGCGCGCGCCAGCGCGGGCACGTCCTCGACGTCGAGCGTCGCGAGCTTGTCGAAGATCCGCTGGTGCAGGTTGTTGTGGGCGACGAAGTCCTTGAAGGCGTCGGAGGTGGTGGCAAAGCCGCCGGGCACGGATACGCCGAGCCGGGCCAGGTTGCCGATCATCTCGCCAAGCGAGGAATTCTTGCCGCCCACCTGTGCAAGGTCGGTCAGGCGAAGGTCGTCAAGCCACAGGATGTTGGCGCTCAAGGCGGACTCCGGAGGGAAATCGGTGGATCAGCGGGAAAGGTGGCCGGCAGCGGCACCGGGCGTCGAGTCCGGGTATTTTAGCAAGCCATCCCGCCGCGGGGCCCGCGGCGCAGCAGGAAAAAACGCATGTCGACGCCGCGCCCGGTCTTTTACGTCTCGGATGGCACCGGAATCACCGCCGAAACCATCGGCCACAGCCTTCTCACCCAGTTCCGCGACACGGCGTTCGCCCCCGAGCGCATTCCCTTCGTCGACAGCATCGAGCGCGCCGGGGAGATCGCCTTGCGCATCCGGGCGGCGGGCGAGGCCTGCGGGCTGCGGCCGATCGTGGTCAGCTCCTGCGTCAACGTCGACTTCACCGCGGCCATCGCCGCCAGTGGCGCCATGCTGCTGGACGTGTTCGAACCGTTCATGAGCCTGCTCGAGGCCGAGCTGGGCGAAAGCCGCCAGGCCCGCGTCGGCCAGGCGCACGGCATGGTCGATTTCGACGCCTATCACAAGCGCATCAATGCCATGAACTATGCGCTGACGCACGACGACGGCATGTCGATCAACTACGACGCGGCCGACGTGATCCTGGTGGCCGTGTCCCGCGCCGGCAAGACGCCGACCTGCGTCTACCTCGCGCTGCACCACGGGATCGCAGCGGCCAACTACCCGCTGACCGAGGAAGACCTGGAGCACGACCGCCTGCCGCCGCGCCTGCGTGCGCACCGCGCCAAACTGTTCGGGCTGACCATCGATCCCGTGCGCCTGCAGCAGATCCGCCAGGAGCGGCGCCCGAACTCGAAATACGCCGAGCTCGAGACCTGCAAGCGCGAAGTGGCGGCGGCGGAATCGCTGTTCCGCGCCGAGCGTATCCCGGTGCTGAGCACCACCCACACCTCGATCGAGGAGATCTCCAGCAAGGTGATGTCGACCCTGGGGATCCGCCGCGGCATGTTCTAGCCGAGCGTGTAGCATCGCTGGCATGTCGCACGTCGTCGCCCGCCGCCTGCATGTCCCCGGTCTCAGCCGCCTCGGCTGGCTGATGGCGCTGTACGCGGAAAACCATTCGCGGCTGGTGCGCCTGTTCGAAGCAGGCGACCTCGCCGTCGGCGGATACGTTTCCAGCATTGGCGACGGCCTCGACCTGCGCCTCGACGTGGTCGAGCGCCACGCCTACACCAGCGAACTGCGCATGGCCTACGTGGCACTGCCCGATCCGGTCACCGGCCAGCCGGACCCTTCCGCGTTCCTGCGGCTGTATCGCGACGCGCGCCAGGTGGAGGCCACCCACTGCTACGTCGGGCGCCGCTGGCAGGACGCGATCGGCATGTTCCCGCCGCCGGCGCAGCTGCTCGGGCACCGGATGCGGATGAACACCTTCCTCGGCAAGTGGCTGCAGTACCTGGCCGAAAGCGGGCATGGCGTGGCCACGCTGGCGCCGCTGCCTTCATGCCCGGCGCCGGGGGCGATGCTATCTTCGAAACGCAGTTCCCCCGACAGCAAAAGGTGAACCCATGACGACGAAGCTCGACAAACCGCTCAAGCGCGAAGTGCAGATCGGCGACAAGGCCTACACCCTGACCATCGACCCGACGGGTCTGAAGCTGGTCGAAAAGGGGCATCGAAAGGGCGTGGAAATCGACTGGCCGGAGATCGCCGCGCGCGAAGGAAAGGGCTGAGCTACCAGCGACACGGACCGGCAACGCAGCCATCTCCACAAAGAAAAAGCCCGCCATGAAGGCGGGCTTTTCCGTGTTGGCGTCCCCACGGGGATTCGAACCCCGGTGTCCACCGTGAAAGGGTGGTGTCCTAGGCCTCTAGACGATGGGGACTTTGAAACCGTCCGCACTCATGACCGGCCCTGGTCGATGAGTGGTGGAGCCAGGCGGGATCGAACCGCCGACCTCCTGCATGCCATGCAGGCGCTCTCCCAGCTGAGCTATGGCCCCACGTTGCTGAGCCCGAAATTGTAGGGGCGGGAAATCGTTCCGTCAACACATGTTGTCGCGTTGCGCCTCGATGTCCTGTGCAGCTGGCGGGCGGCGTACATCATAGGACAGTCATCGCCCTACGCTTGCAAAGGATCCCCATGGAGACCGACCCGCAGTTCCCCAGCCGCCCTTCCACCGACGCTGCATCCCTGCCTGCCAGGGTCCAGGCGATCCTGACGTCGCCGCGCACGGAGTGGCCGGTGATCGCCGCCGAAGACGCGAGCATCAAGGGGCTCTACACGCGCTACATCATGATCCTTGCCGCCATCCCGGCGGTGTTCGGCTTCATCAAGGGCAGCCTGATCGGGCACAGCATGCTCGGCATCAACGTGAGCACGCCGATCCTGATCGGCCTGTTCGGCATGGTGCTTGGCTATGTGCTTGGCCTGGTGGTGCTGTACGTGGTGGCGATGATCGTCAACGCGCTGGCGCCGTCGTTCGGCGGCCGCAAGGACCAGGTGCAGGCGCTCAAGGCGGTCGGCTACGCATGGACGGCGGCATGGGTGGCCGGCATCGGGGTGGTCATCCCCTGGCTCGGCTGGCTGGTCGCCCTGGCCGGTGCCGCGTACAGCATCTACCTGCTGTACCTCGGCCTGCCGCACACCATGAAATGCCCGCCGGAGAAATCGCTGGGCTACACGGCGGTCAGCGTGGTCATCACCTTCGTGCTGAGCCTGGTCCTGGGCGCGATCCTGGCCGGGATCACCGGCGCGGGCGCGCTTGCCACCGGGGCACTGGGCGGGAGCAGCGGCAGCGACGTGACCTTCGGCGAGGACAGCCGGCTCGGCCAGCTGGAGCGGATGGGCAAGCGGATGGAAGCCGCTGCCCGCGACGTTGAAGCGGCCAAGGCCAGCGGCGACGGCGATGCGCAGGCCAAGGCGCTTGGCGCGATGATGGGCGCCATGTCCGGCAGCACCGGCGCGGACGGCGAGCCGGTGCCGGCGCTTGCACCCGAAGCGCTCCGTGCGCTGCTGCCTGACAGGCTTGGAAACAGGGCCCGCACCGCCATTTCCGCCAGCCGCAACAGCGGCATGGGCATGGAGATCAGCCAGGCATCGGCCACGTATGCGGCTGGCGACGGTTCCGGCGAGATCCAGGTCGAGATCGTCGACCTTGCCGCCATGGGCTCGATGATGGCGATGGCCAGCGCCTTTGGCGTCGAAGAGAGCACCGAGACCAGCGATGGCTTTGAACGCACCTACAGCCGCGACGGCCAGCTCTTCAGCGAAGAGTGGAACAGTGCCGGGAAATACGGCACGTACAGCGTCACCGGGGCCGACCACTTCAAGATCGAGGCGAGCGGCAACGTCGACAGCTTCGACGAGCTCCGCAGCGTCGTCGGCCAGATCAAACCGCGCCGCGACTGATCCGGCAGTGGCCCGCAAGGGGCGCCCGGACCGGGCGCCCGCATCCGCTCAGTCGCCGTGGCGGGCGTATTCGGTCGTGCTGCCATCGTGCTGGACCAGCTCGACCGCGTAGGGATGGACCGTGCCGTCGGGCAGCTCCATCCCCGGTGATCCGGCCGGCATTCCGGGCACCGTCAGGCCGCGGGCATCCGGACGTTCTGCCAGCAGGCGCTTGACGTCGTCCGCGGGGACATGGCCTTCGACGAAATAGCCGTCGATCTCGGCGGTGTGGCAGGAGCCCTTGGCGTAGGGCACGCCGGCCCGCTGCTTGATCGGGCCCATGTCGTCGTGGTCATGGACTTCGACGGCGAAGCCGGCGTCGCGCATGTGCTCGATCCAGGCCACGCAGCAGCCGCAGCTGGGGCTTTTGTGCACCACCAGCAGCGACGATTCGGCAGTGTTCGCCGGCGCAACGGGACTGTGCGCAGGCACGGACGGCGGGGCCACGGGCGCAGCCGAGGTGCTGCTGTCGGCCGTGCAGGCCGCAAGCAGACCGAAGATACCCGCCAGCACCACGGCGAAACTCCTGTTGATGTCATTCATTGCAAATATCCTTCATGTGACTGTTTCAAAACCAGAATCTGAAACCGATAACAGCGCGTGTGTCGCGGCTTGAGCCGCCGTCGCTGCGACGCAACCGGCTGGTGCCGCCGAACGTCCGCTCATGGACCACGCCAATGTACGGCGCGAAGTGGCGGTTGAGCTCGTAGCGCAGGCGCAGGCCTGCTTCCATCGAGGACAGTCCCGAACCCACGCCGCGCGCCGGGTCATCCTTGCCGAACAGGGTGGCTTCGACCACAGGCTGCAGGATCAGGCGATTGCTGAGCAACAGCTCGTACTCGGCTTCGGCAACCAGCGCCGTGCGGCCTGATTCGCCCACGTAGCCGGTCACCGAGACCTCGAACATATAAGGCGCGAGTCCCTGCACGCCGAACGCCGCCCAGGTCTGCGAGTCGTCGGGGGCGAAGTCGCGCTTCACGCCCGCAACCACGTCCCACCAGGCCGAGACGCTGCGCCCGTAGAGCAGCTCGAGGTCGGCGGACTCCGTCGTGCCGCCACTGCGTTCGCCCTCTGTACGCAGCCACAGCCGATGCAGGTCGGTGCCGAACCAGCCTTGCGCCTCCCAGGCCTGGCCGCTGCCGGGGTCGGCGTCCCAGGCCTCGAAGCGGTTGAACAGCAGATAGCTGTTGATCGCCGACGCGTGGGTCATGTGTCGCTCGAGCTTCGGGAAGGCGGCCGCGCGATCGGCGTCGGTAAGCGTCGGGATCGGGGTGACGGGGGCCGGGGAGCCTGATGGGCCGGCATGACCGGAGTGGTCCGTGGTCGAGTGATCCATGGTCGAGTGGTCCATGGTCGAGTGGTCCATGGTCGAGTGGTCCATCGTGGAATGGTCCATCTGCGAATGGCCCGTCGTCGCGTGGTCCTGCGCCTGCGCCTGGCCGGTCGCAGCCGTCGCCAGCACGATGGCCAAGGAAAGCAGGGTCGCATGCATGCCGCTCATGCCTGCTCCTCCACACGCACTTCGCGCATCATGCCCGCCTCCATGTGGTACAGCAGGTGGCAGTGGAAGGCCCAGCGGCCGAGCGCATCGGCGCGCACGCGGAAGCTGCGCCTGGTGCCTGGCGGCATGTCCACGGTGTGCTTGCGCAGCTGGAAATTCCCGTCCGCGCCTTCAATGTCGCTCCACATGCCGTGCAGGTGGATCGGGTGCGACATCATGGTGTCGTTGACCAGCACGATCCGCAGGCGTTCGCCGTAGGTCATTCGCAGCGGCTCGGCGTCCATGAACTTCTTTCCATTGAACGACCAGGCGAACTTCTCCATGTGTCCGGTCAGGTGCAGCTCCACCTCGCGGCCCGGATCACGGCCGTCCGGATCGTCGAACAGGCTGCGCATCGCGCCATAGGTCAGCACGTCGCGGCCGTTGCCGCGCAGGCCGACGCCGGGATCATCGAGCTTCGGCGCCAGCGACATCGCCTGCATGTCGATCAGGGGATTGCCGTCCTCGCTGGCCGGGTGCTGCTGCATGCCGCCGGGGCCATGGTCCATGCCCGCCATCGGCTGCGTGCCGTGGCCGGCGTGCGCGGAGTGGTCCATGGCCGCGTGGTTCATCGCCGCGTGGTTCATCGCCCCGTGATCCATTGCCCCGTGATCCATCCCGCCGTGGCCCATGTCGTCCATGGTCAGCAGCGGGCGCGGGTCCAGCGCCGGCACCGGCGGCGCCAGGCCGTGGCGCACGGCCAGCGTGCCGCGGGCATAGCCGGTGCGGCCGCTGTCCTGGGCAAAGATCGCATACGCATCCTGGCCGCGCGGTTCAACCAGCACGTCGAAGGTCTCGGCGGTCGCGATCCGGAACTCGTCCACCGTGACCGGGTGGATGTACTGCCCGTCGGCCGCGACCACGGTCATCTTCAGGCCGGGGATGCGCACGTCGAAATAGGTCATCGCCGAGGCGTTGATGAAGCGCAGCAGCACCTTCTCGCCGGGCTGGAACAGGCCGGTCCAGTTGCCCGCCGGCGCGGCGCCGTTGAGCAGGTAGGTGTAGGTGTGGCCGTTGATGTCGGAGATGTCGGTCGGCGTCATCCGCATCCGGCCCCACATCGCGCGGTCGCGCAGCGTGGCTGCAAGGCCATCGGCACGCGCGTCGCGGACGAAGTCGCCCGCGGTTCGCTGGTAGTAGTTGTCGAAGGCGGAATCCTTTTTCATCCGCCGGAACAGCGCCTCGGGATCCATGTCGGTCCAGTCCGACAGCAGCAACACGTGCTCGCGGTCGTAGTGATAGGGCGGCGGCTGCAGCGGATCGATGACGATCGCGCCGTACAGTCCGGCCTGCTCCTGGAACATCGAATGGCTGTGGTACCAGTACGTGCCCGACTGGTTGACCTGGAAGCGGTACTGCCAGGTTTCACCGGGCGCGATGCCATCGAAGCTCAGGCCCGGCACCCCGTCCATGTTCGCCGGCAGGATCAGGCCGTGCCAGTGGATCGAGGACCAGGCATCACGCAGGCGGTTGGCCACCCGCAGGGTGACGGTGTCGCCTTCGCGCAAGCGCAGGAGGGGGCCGGGCAGGCTGCCGTTGACGGTCGTCGCCAGCCGCGGGCGGCCGGTGAAGTCCACCGCCGATCGGCCGATCGACAGATCTAAGCGGCTGCCGCTGAGGGTGGTCTGCACGGGAGGCGCGGCATGGCCTGGCCGGGCACCGAGGCCCAGCGCGGCCATGGCCCCGCCTGCGGCCAGGCCCTGCACGAAACGACGTCGGGGAATGCTCGCGCCAGTGCGCGGGGGAATGTGTCGCATGGAATCTCCGGATCACGCTGCAACGCCGCGGGCCTTGCCGCGGCATCGGGAGTCAGTGGATTGCGGCCCGGGCAATGCCGGGCGACAGTCGGGAACGCGCGCCAAAAGGCGCCGTGTTCAGGCGATCGGGGGACGGATGGGGCTCGGCAGAGGCGGCGCCGGATGGCCAGCGGCCAATCGATGCAGGCTCGCATCCGCGCGCGGCCGGATGACAGCGCAAGGCACGGCGGGCGCAACCGCCAACGAAGCGTGCATGCAGGCCTGGCGGCACTGCGGACTGTCGCTGCAATCGGAGCCATCGGCGCAATGGCAGTCGGATGTGGAGGCAGGGGCGTGAGCCTCGGCCTCGGCGGCGACGGCGACGGCATCGGCATCGGCATGATCGGCACAATCGTCGGACTGGGCCGACAGTTCCACGGTTGCCTCGACCTTGGCCGAAGCCACGCCATGCATCGGCAGCCCGACAAGCACGCCCGCCATCGCGCCACCGATCCCGTTCAGGACCAGGGCAATGGCAAGAAGTATCTGCAGGGGCAGGGCATGCGCGCGCACAGTGCCGCCAGTCTAGCGCGTCCCGTCGCCGTCCGGCGGCTGCGAGCCGCGTGCCATGGGCAGCTGCCAGCCCCAGCGCAGGGCCGCCATCCGCAGCCCGAAGCAGACCAGGCCGCCGATGACGGCCGGCAGCAACATCGGCACGTCCAGCATGTGCCCGGCCACCACGATGCCTGCGCCAGCGAGCGCTGCCACCGCGTAGAGGTCGGCGCGCAGCACCACCGGCACGTCGGCCAGCAGCAGGTCACGCGCGATGCCGCCGCCGATGCCGGTGAGCATGCCCATCAGCGCGGCCATGACCGGGCTGAGTCCGAAGGCCAGCGCCTTTTCAGTGCCCGCAACGGCGAAGAACGCGAGGCCCACCGCGTCCAGCATCCGCACCGGGTTGCGCAGCCGTTCGATCATGGGCGCCCAGTAGAACGTGATCACACCCGCCGCCATCGCGACCGCAAGGTAGCGCCAGTCCTGGAACGCGGCCGGCGGCGTCGCGCCGATCAACACATCCCGGCTGATGCCGCCGAAGGTCGAAGCCGCGAACGACAGCACCAGCACGCCGAACAGGTCCAGGCGCTGGCGTACGCCCGCGGTCGCGCCGCTGACCGCGAACGCAAAGGTTCCGCACAGGTCCAGCACCAGCACCAGGGTGCGGTGGAATTCAAGGGAACCCTGGAGTTCGGCGGGAATCATCGCCGGCAGCTTACACAAGCCCGGCATGGTGCCGAAATGTGAAGCGGAGCAAGGGCTTAGGGGGGTCCCTAGGTTGTCGCGCGTTTCCGGTTGCAGGACTGTCCCGATATCGCCGAAAGGACGCGCCGCCCATGACCTTCGACTCCATCGCCGCCTCTCCATCCCCCACCGCCAACGCTGCGTTCGTCGACCGGCCCGGCGATTTCACCAGCCCCAGCGGCTACGACTACAACGACATCGCCGGCGTGCGCGGCAACCCGCACGTGACCCAGGCCTTCATCGACAAGGTCGAAGCGATCTCGGCGCGCATCGGCACCAAGCCCGAGTACCTGATGGCGGTGATGAGCTTCGAGTCCGCCCAGACCTTCAGCCCGGACGTGGTGAACCGGCTCAGCGGCGCCACGGGGCTGATCCAGTTCATCCCGCCGACCGCGCAGGGACTGGGGACCTCGACCTACGCGCTGTCGCAGATGAGCGCGATCGAACAGCTGGACTACGTCGAGAAATACTTCAGCACCTACAAGGGCGAGCGGCTGGGCACGCTGGAGGGCCTGTATACCAACGTGCTCGCCGGCCGTCCGATCACCGATCCGAACGCCACGCTGTTCGACACCGGCGATGGCAAGGCCTATACCCAGAACATCGGCCTGGACGCCAACCGCGACGGCCGCATCACCTCCGGCGAGGCGACCGACCGCGTGCGCCAGCAGGCCACCACGCCGCTGCCGCCGCCGGGCGGCAACGTCGCCAATCCGGGGCCTGCGCCCGATCCGGGCCCAGCGCCCGATCCGGGCCCGACGCCCACGCCCTCCGGAGGCACCTACACGGTGCGGGCGGGCGACTCGCTCTGGGCGATCGCCAACGCCAACAACACTGACTGGCAGACCCTGGCCCAGCTCAACGGGCTGCGTGACGCCAACACCATCCATCCCGGCCAGGTGCTGCAGCTTCCGGGCCATGGCGGCCAGGCCGATCCGGGTTCCTATACCGTTCGTGCCGGCGACACGCTGTCGGGGATCGCCAGCGGACTGGGTACCGACTGGCAGACGCTGTCCCGGCTCAACGGCCTGGGCAATCCGGACATGATCCATCCGGGCCAGGTGCTGAGGACCCCGGGCGGTGGCGATGCCGCGCCGCCGGCGACGGGCACGCACACCGTGCAGCCCGGGGAAAACCTGTCGACGATCGCCGCGGCCAACAACACCGACTGGCAGACCCTGGCCCGACTCAACGGCCTGGGCAACCCCAACCTGATCTTCGCGGGGCAGGTGCTGAGGACCCCGGGCGGCGAGGCCCCGGCGCCCGCGCCGACGCCGCCTCCGGTCCCGGAGACCGGCACGCACACCGTGCGCGCGGGCGAGACCCTGTCGGGCATCGCCGGCCAGTTCAACACCAGCTGGCAGACGCTGGCACAGCTCAACGGCCTGGCCAATCCGAACCTGATCCATGTCGGCCAGACGCTGACGGTGCCCGGCGGCGGCGATGTGGCACCGATGCCGAACCCGGTGCCGGGTCCCGGAGGTGTCAGCACCGACCGCAGCAGCTTTTACCTGCAGCAGCCCGATGGCTGGTCCTGCGGCCCGGCCTCGCTGACCATGGCGCTGGCCGCCTGGGGCGTGCGTCCGAACAACATGACCACGCGCAATGAGGCGGTGGGCCTGATCGGGCAGAGCTGGGGCCACGGCGTGCCGGGTGACGCCTCGCTGATCGCAGCGGGTGCACGCAAGGCCGGCCTGCAGGCCAGCTTCAATCCCAGCGGCTCCGCGGCATCGGTGCGAAGCGCGCTCGAGTCCGGCCAGACCGTGATCCTCAACGGCGGCCTGCCCGGCGGCGGCGGGCACTTCATCTACGTCGCCGGCATCGACGGCAACGGCAACTTCATCGTTGGCGATCCCGCGCGCCCGGCGATCACCACCATGACCGCCGGCCAGCTGGAAACCTTCTCCTATGCCAATCCGGGCCAGCATCCGAACGGCTTCGCTGCGATCTGGAAGTAACGAGGACCAGGCGCGAAGGAATGGCCGGCGGCGCCTGAGCCGGTGGCGCAACAAGCAGGGGCCGCGCGTCTGCGGCCCCTGTGCGCGGGTTACAGCGCCATGTCCTCATAGCTGCGGGGATCGGCGACCGGCTCAAGGTGTCCCGTCACGCGCATGGCCGGGAACTCCGCCACGATCTTCTCCACCAGGTCTTCCATGGCGTCGTGCCCGCGCAGCACCGTCCAGTCGCCGGGCACCAGCATGTGCATCTCCATGAACTGGCGGGCCCCGGCCTCGCGCGTGCGCACGGCGTGGAATTCGATCCGCCCCGGCTCGGCGTGCGCGTCCAGGATGGCCTGGATCCGGGCGTTGTCCTCGGCGGACAGGGTCGCGTCCATCAGGCCGGAGGCGGATTCGGACATCAGCCGGTAACCGGTCACCAGGATGTTCACGCCCACCAGGATCGCGATCACCGGATCAAGCCAGTTCCAGCCCGTCAGCCACGCCAGGCCCAGGCCCACCACGACCCCGACCGAGGTGTAGACGTCGGTCATCAGGTGCTTGCCATCGGCGCGCAGGGTGATGGAACGGTGCCGGGTGCCGACCTTGATCAGGATCCGCCCGACGACGCCGTTGAGGACCGCGGCCACGATCGAAATCGCCAGGCCGATGCCGAGCGCTCCCAGCGGCCGTGGGTTGAGCAGGCGGTCGATGCCGAGGTAGATGATCGAGCCCGCGGCGACGAAGATCATGATCCCTTCCAGCGCGGCGGAGAAATACTCCGCCTTGCCGTGGCCGAAGTGGTGGTCGTCATCGGCCGGCCGGGCGGCAATGGTCAGCGTGACCAGGGCGACGATGGCGGCCACCAGGTTGACCATCGATTCGGCGGCATCCGACAGCAGGCCCACCGAACCGGTGATCGCCCAGGCGCTGCCCTTGAGCAGGACCGTCAGCACCGCGGTGACGATGGCAAGCCATGCGTATTTCCTCAGGTCCGGCGTGGCTGCGGTCGGTCGGTCTTGGGGTTTCATGGGAGCTATTGTCGGCCGTGTGGGCTGGTGCGGCCAGCTTCTGCCCGCGGCCGACGGCGAGGAGCCGGTGTCGTATCCTGAGCAGACCGCAGGATGCGCAGGGCAGGGGGCCTACGTGCCAGAAGCAGTGGGTACGCAAGCAGACGCCGGGACCTGGAGCACTGTTGGAAATGCTTGCCGCGCTCGGGCGTGAGCATGGGGATAAGGGCCGGTTCTCCGGCGCATGATTCAGGAGAGCCAAATGGCCGTGCCCACCTACGATCGATTCATAGAGCCAATTCTCCGCTTCCTCGCCACTCGGCCGGACGGTGTGCCTGCGCGCGAAGCACATGAAGCAGCCGCCGATTCATTGCTGCTGACAGAATCCGATCGCGAGCTTTCCCTGCCGACAGGGCAGGCGACCTACAAGAATCGTGCTGGATGGGCTCATGACCGCCTCAAACGTGCCGGGTATTCAGCAAGCCCGAAGCACGGAATTTGGTGTCTGACCGAAGCCGGCCGCAAGTTTGTTTCCGACAATCCCGCGCCGCTTTCAGCGCTTCAGGTAGAAGCCCTAGCGCGAAACTATCTTGATGTGAAGCTCAAGCCAGAGGCGCCAAGCCCCACGGGACCGCCTGTAAGTGACGGCCAGCCGGACAGCGTGCAGAGCCCTGATGACCGCTTGCAGACCGCGCTGGCGGAAATCCGTGCGTCCGTCAGTTCGGAACTTCTCGACCTTCTGCTTCAGGTGTCACCCAAGTACTTCGAGACCGTCGTTCTGGACCTGCTGCACAGACTTGGCTACGGCACGAGTCGTAACGATCTCCAGCGTGTTGGCGGAAGCGGGGATGGCGGAATTGATGGGGTGATTTCTCTGGATCGTTTGGGATTGGAGAAGGTGTACGTACAGGCTAAGCGCTGGCAGAGCGTAGTTGGGCGGCCGGAAATTCAAGGTTTTTATGGTGCTTTGGCGGGACAGCGAGCGAACAAGGGCGTATTCCTCACAACATCAAGTTTCAGCGCGCAGGCGGTTGAGTTTGCTCGATCGGTGGAGCGAATCGTGTTGGTGGATGGCACCACGCTCGCCAGTCTCATGATGGATCATGAGGTCGGGGTGTCTTCGCAGACCATTCGCCTTCCGAAGATCGACAGTGATTATTTCGATGAGTAGTGCCAGCCATTCGATTGCGGAGCGGCAGCATGCCCCCCGAATGTCCACCGTTTCAGCGGCACTTCTGATTGACGCCGAGCATTCGCCCCGAAGCTAGTTAACTGATTTCAAAAGAGAATCGTGAGATGGCAGGGCGTTTCGTCGGAGCATTCCTTGTCAACAACTCGCCCCGAATTCCCAGAACTACCGGCAATCGCCCGTCATTCTCTGAAATTACCGACGATCTGCCCGCTATTTCTTCTGCCGCATTTTGCCAGCTCGGCGCGTCGGTCGTTTCCGGATCCGCTGCCGAGTTGCCGACGCCTCGGATCCGGTCTTGGTCTTCATAGCGGGTGAGATGGACGCAGGTGTGTCGACTGTACGCCTGGAGGGGGCCGAACGTGTTGGCGTCCAACACACCCTGACCGAACGAATTACGTCGTTCGCGATGACGATCTCTGCGGTGGGCAAGGACCAGCGCTGGCACTTCGATGCATTCCCGGCAGCCATCATCGATCGGAGTACCGTCTCCAGACCTTGGGTATACGCCCGGACAAGGATGGCTTCCAAGGCTCTCGCCACGTGGCGTCGGCCCGCGATCCCATCCAGCGCATGGGATCGGGCAGCTTGAAGGGATCGGCTACACCCGTCGTCGCGTACCTCCAAGCTGGAGATGACCCTGTCTAGCAACTCGCCGCAGAAATAAGCAGCCGTCGGATCGACGGCCGAGAGGTTGAGCCAAGTGCGTTGGTCGCTGGAGAACCCGTGAGGAGCGATCAGGTATTCAGGACGACTGACGAGGTTCTGTTGGAGGGTCTGTCCTTCGTCCAAGCCATTCAAGGTGGCAAACTCGAATGGGGTGGGGGTATCGGCTGGAAATGCCGTCACGGCATCCCAGGTTGCTTGGGTGAGCTTGACATGCATCGTGGCGGGGAGTGGCACGAACGTCATCGGGCGCTCGCCACCCAGAAGGCTCCAGCCCCAGAACTCGCCTTCAGGCGGATCCTCCCCGACGTCGGAAAATTCTTCCAGTTCGGCCGTGGGCTGGGCGGTTACAAGCATGCCTTCGAGTTCAAGCGATTGGCGTGCCAGTGCAGCGTATCCCGGCATCCAATCGGTATGCGGCGAGGGGACTACGAACAACCGGGACTTTCGTTCCTCTGCCACCCAATCGAGATATCGGCTGGCCCATGCGTCGACCTCCGCCGCCGGGAAATGCCACATGTTGGTCGAAGCGGTCCTGACCTCGAACGCGTCGTACCCACACTCACAGCGACCAAGACGAAGATCCGGGTGAAAGCGTGCCCAGCAGGTCCGGCCACACTGAGGACAGCCGGTGTGCAGCTTGGCGGCATGCCATGGACAGCGATCGATGAAAGGCAGTTGGAAAAGCGCGCAGTGGTACCCATGGGCTGCGCAGAAAGAGCAATCGCGGAGCGGAAGGTTGTGGTGTTCCAGCATACGTCCGGTTCGTAACGGGCTCCACACCTCTGGTGACCAGTAGTCGCCGACGCGCGTCGCTCGCAGCGCAAGTGCGTGAAGCAGCCCCGCTTTTGGGGCGCCAGGCCTTTGGGTTGCGATCAGTGCGTCGGATGCCACTCGGTTGCGAATCCCCAGCGCCGTCAGTTCAACGCCCATTAGCCGGCCCAACTGCGTCATCCTCCGAAGCAGCCCGTAGCCGGAGATGTAGGGGTAGGGTTCTAGTTCGGCGCCAAGGAGAGCCGGCAACGCCGGCCCCCCTTGAATGACGTCATGCCAAGCCATTACGCGGCCTCGTCATGACCCAAGTCGGGCATGCGCATCTTGGCGCGGACGAACTCCAGGCGGAGATAGCCGCTGGCCAGGAGAACGTGCCTGACCTGCTCAGGTGTAAAGCCGTTGAAGTCCGGCTTCTCGTGGGCGATGTCGGCCAAGAGCGAGTGCACGACCAAGGTAAACGTTGCCATCGGCCACGCGTCAGTTTCGGGCAGCTTGTACTCCTTGCGCAGCGACCGGACGCCCTCGAAGATCACCGGCGCATCCTTCGACAGACACCAGCCGCGATCGAACGCGTCCTTGGCGAAGTAACGCGAAAACGGCATGTCAGGCGTCGGCCAGGCGACCGAACGGTCGTAACGACCCAACGCGTGGGTAATTTCCGCAATCCCCATCAAAGGCCGGAACGGGGCGGTGTCCATGAACCAGCGGCGAACGGTATGGGACGGACGTTCCAGCCAGTCGTCGCCGACATCGACGCCCTCGGCATCACTCTGGCGAACCAGCACCAGGAACAAGCTGAGTTTCTCGTCGAGCACCAGACCATCCAGATCCTCGAGGTACTGATACTCGGCCTCAGTGATGCGCTGGGCGTTGTCGATGAAGAGCACCATGCGGCGCTGCCGCGCCTGGCCGCAGCGCGTACGAATGAAATTCACCAGGCGTTCGAGACCTAGGCCAGGATCCATGCGGATGGCGTTGACGAGCTTCAGGCGCCGGTTAATCGCGGTCCAGAACGCACGGTCCGAGCGACGGATGCCGCTGGGCATCACCATGCGTGCCGCGACGCCAATCTGCTGTTTCGTCTTCATGTTGACCAGCCAGCGCGACGCATTTTCGGTCAGGTACTGCTGCGCGGTCGTCTTTCCGAGCCCTCCACCGCCGTACACCGAGCAACCGTGATGACCTTGACTGATATTGGAGAGGATGAAGTTGGCGAGGTACTCCGTAGGCTTGGTGTAGATCTGGTAGCTGTTGGGAATGAAAATTGGGTGTTCGTTGTTGTCCATGAGTTCTCCTGGGGGCGCGCGCGCCATGCGGGAAGGTGGAAAACCGGAGCGATCAGAAGTCGTTTTCGTCGTCGAGGCTGATCCAGCCACCCGGAGGGATCTTCATGGGGGCATTGATCGTTGGCGGACGTGAGCTCGGTGGCGCGCCGTTGTGGACCTGCTCCATACGGGCAAGTTGATCTACGGCCTGTTGGGAGGTGGGCGCCAGCGCACGCAGGAATGCGACGTAAGCCGCAATCGCACAATCGACGCCGGTGATCGAGAAGCCTGTCTTCAACTTTGACCACTGCATGATCATGGCCCGCGTCGTTTCATCGTGCGCTGTGCGGTTCCATGGCGCGGCCGCCCGGACGGCGCACAGGGGCGTGGTGGCGGTTCGCATCAACACGAACGATCGAAGGTCGTGGCGATGGACGCGAGCCAGGATCGTCTTTCCGACCAGTTCCCACTTGTTGTCCAGATCCGGGCTGCGATAGCGCACGTACATGTAATTGACGTGCGGCATCACCCCTTCGCTGCGATTGCCGTGAACCGTCAGCGGCACCAGTACGCTGCCCATGTCCCTGGCGTCTTCCTCCGTCTTGTCCGGCATAAAGGCAAAGGCCTTCGGTCCTTGCATCTGCAGGAACTGCAGCGGGCTCAGGTCGCCCAGCGCGGGGTGCGGCGTTGCGTTGTAGTTCGCGATGATGACGTCCAACAGTTCTTCGAACGCATGTAACTGGATCGGATAGTCGTTCGGCGCGAAATTACTGATGCGGATCTTGTTCTCGCCCAGCCGCTTGGCGGGCTCGAAACCGCCCGGAACGTCGCGGAGTGCGCCACGCTCTAAGCGCGAGAAGAACTGCTCGACGATCGGGCGGGAACGTGGCTCGTGTGCGCGCCCATAAATCAGCATGCCGCCGCGGGCGCGACAGAACGCCTGTTCGAAGTCCAAGGCCGAATGCGCCTTCGCGTTGTCCAACGCCAGCAAGCGTGAGCGCCATGACGAGTATGCCCCTAATGACCCCGACGGTAGGCCGGCACCCGGTGCGTACTCCAAGCCAGGGATCGTCAGTTCCCGGCGCTTCCACGGCTGCAGGGACTTTGTGATGCAGGAGGCGAGATCGAGGTTGTTGTACGCCCTGCCGACGCGCAGAACCCAGCCGACGATCACGCGGGACTCGACCTCGATCTCGACCAGCAGCCACATCGAAGTGATCTGGCGCTTGACGGAACCGCCGTTGGGCAATGCAACACCAAGGACGGCCTCGATGTCGATGCGATGCCCGTCTATTTCCGTTCTAGCGAACGGACTTCCCCGGAAAATTCCCGACAAGGTGGAAGGCGGTGCACCGGCGGTATCGAGATTACCGACGTCGGCGTGGTCGATGCGGCGCTGGCGGATAAAGCGGAGCAGGGCACGGCGTCCCTGGTCCGCTTGGTTCAGGGGATAGAAATCCCGTAGGTCCAGACGTTTGAGCTCGGCGATGATCTTCGCGTGCAGCCGGTCGAAGGCTTTCGGCGGTCGTCCGGGTGGCAAGGGTTGCCCGAACTCGTCGATCCAGATCGCGATTTCGGGGCGTGCGGAGAGAAGTTGGCGCATGGCATGGGGGCCAGCCAGCCGCGGCATTTCGACATCGCCGTCCTGTTCGCCGCGCTGATAGGTTCCCCAGGGTACGCATACCCTGTACCCGTATGGTTGCCCGTCGTGGGCCAGTTGCGGGGCGCGTTTGACCATGGCGCGCAAGCGTTTGTGACACAGCCCATGTGCGTCGGCCGCACGGGTGATGCCCATGTCGCCGGTCAGGACCGCCGTCAGTGCCGCGCACGCTTCCTTGAAGCGCGACCGAATCGATTCAGCGAGGTCGGACTCCTTCGGTGTGTACCAGGCAGCAAGCTCCTCAACGGGATAGCACGTGTAGAGGCTACGCACGGACCACCTCCAGGACGGCGTCGGCAGCGCCCGGCAAGTAGTCCACCATCCGCAACTCGCCATGATGGATCATGCCCGCTACCACTGCACGCACGTTTGCAGGCGTGAAATCCAAGGTCTTGATCAGGTTCGACAGCGAGACGCGCTCGGTGTGGGCGAGGCGTGCACGGATCTGGTTCCGAATAAGCGAACGTGTTGGCAGCCGCCCGTACTCCCACACCAGCGGCAAAAGTTCGAAGCCGGTAGCGAGCCAGGTCCGCGCGGAAAGCAACTCCGGCTCGGAGATGTAGTGCAGCCGGATTCCATTACGTTGAGCCGCTTCATCGAGCTCGCCTCGATCCCGGATGGAAACGGTACCCGTCGTGCTCCCGACGGTGCCCGCTTCGGGAACGACCAGGTAGAAGCGTTCCTCGCCTGAGGCATCGCGCGTCCAGAACGACACATCGATCTGTTGCTTAGTGGTGAGTTGGATGCGGCGCGGACGTTCGACGTATTTCTGGATACTGGGATCGAATTCGAACTTAAGCGCCATTGCGACGTTGACCGCGTCGGCGATCGTGACGACCCGCTGATTTCGCGGTGAGAAGAAGACGAATACTTCGCGGCGATTTCGTTCGCCACGGGTCAGCTTGCGAGGGGTATAGGGCAGGTTGGGATCAGTGGCATGCGATGCCACGGACGACACGTCCGCAGTCGCGCTGGTTCCAGCAGTCATGGCAACTCCTTCGCGCGCCGTTTAGGCGCACGGTGAAATACCGGGGCTTACCCAGTCGTTGGCCAAAGGGAAATGGCACCGTTCGCGTTCGCGAACGGTGCCTTGGCGCTCAGTGCACGGGTTCGGGCTCGAGCCGGTAGCTCAGAACCCTGCGGGACCACGGGCTGATGTACAAATGGCAGCGGTATGCCGGTCCGCCCGGTACCTTCAGGTGAGTCAAGTAATGGACGGGACGGAGCCGCTCGTTGCGCCGGGCGACTGCCCCCTCCAAGGCGGAGGTCACGGCGTCCAACGGCATGCTGTTGGCCTTTTCGCGATGGTTGTTCATACGGGAATGTCCTTGTGGGCTGCCGGAGGCAGCAATTGACATAGCCCCCCGAAAAGTGCGATGCTGCCGAGTGAGTGCTCTATGGGCATCGCGGGACCCCTGCCAGGGTCCCGTTTTCTTTTTTGGGGACGGAAAAGTTTCGAGGCTAGCGCGTCAGGTATCCGGTGTGGGTGGTTCCTCCTCTGTCGATGACGGTGTGGTTGCGTCGGACGTCCGAGGCTCGCGTGACCGTCCCCCTGTCCTGGACCGGTAATTGCCGGGTAGGGGGCGCCATTGGCCCTTAACCCGGATCAATTCGATGATTCGCTCGCAGAAGCCGCGGGTTGCGCGGTGTATTGGCGTGCCAGCCAGAGGGCAACGTCCTTCACCAGCGCGAATTTCCCGCGCCGGCGCTCCAAGGGAAAAACGCGCACCGGCAGGGTCTGGCGCGCCTCGGCCTGACGGAACGCGTCAGTCGAGCTGTACCCCAAGGCCTGCCACAGGTGTTCTTGGCCAATCATTGGCCCATGCCGGTTAAACAGGTCGCGCTCCAGCGCCTCGGCCAATTGTTGTTCAACGGACGGCTCGGGCATCCCTATCTCTCGTGGCGGCTGTCATGTCATGACAAGCTTAGAGGCCTCCCTCTGCCTTCCGTAGGGGTAGAGTCGTTACTCTAGTTTGGGACATGCTTGCCCGCCTATGTCATCGAAATACATACATAGTTACGAGAGACGCCGATTGGAGATCATGGCGCGAAAGCTGAGCGATTCCATGCCATTAGAGAGGCAGGTCGTCGCCGCGATCGACATCCTCCGGAGCGCTGCATGGTTCGAGCATGTCCGCGAGTACCTACAGAAGAACGTCGACCGCAAGTACGAAACTCCCTACGCCATTGGTAAATTCATCCAGCCAGAAACCTATGGCGGTGTTTCGCCCGGCTTTTACAACCACAACATGTGGCCAAAGTACGCAGCGGGCCTGCATTGTCCCGGTCAAGCCACGCTCGCAGCGGTCGAAAAAGTGGTGCCCGGAGCAACGGCGATATATGACGCGTCGGTCTGGGCGATGCTGAACATCGTGAACCCCGTCGGCGATCAGATCGATGCAGGCTTGCGCACGCTGCAGGTGGGTGTTCAGGAGAGTCTGTACGTCAGGAAATTGCTGGGGTTCGATAGGTACCAGCGACGCAAGGTTGGTCAAGGCATGCTATCCAGCCTCGAGGGCCACGCGATCGGACTGGATTCGCTCGCGGCCGCGGTGCTTCTGCTGAAAGAGGCCTGCGAAGCGGGTGACAGTAAGCAGCGTTTTCGCGTCGGCCTGTCCTTGCACCGGATTTTGCTGATGACGTGCGTGAGCACGCCGGTATTGAGCTATCGGTTGCCATTGATCGCGTACTTTTCTTTGTTTGTTTTTCCTCTGGCCTCGAGCGACAGCTTGGTCATCGATGTACCGATCAACGAGTTTTATGAAATGACGAGCCTGTTGAGCGCCTACGTGGCGATCCTGGAAGATCATGGCGTGATTCGTGGCGAGAACGCCGGTCCCACGCGCGAGCGGCGGCGCATGCTGGCTGGAGATCTCGGAATGGACATGCAGTTTGGGTTCATGCCGAGGCTCAAGGTCGCTCCCGGCTGTCAGGATCCGCGTGCCGCGGGCCACGTGGCCAGTCAAACTATCGGCAAGGATTGGGGGCTGTCCGTGCTCCGCCGCTATGGATACGTGGATTTCCCGCCGGAAAGTATTCAGCTTGATATGAAGACTGCATACGACAAGGCGATCAGCGCAGCGCCGCCAGAAACCGTACATAAAAGTTGTAGGTAATTCCCCTCACTTCTGGACCAAAGGTGGGGTGAGTTTGGCGATTGTTTTGTCGCGCAGGAGCTCGTATAGCAAGGTTGCAGGTCTTCGATGCGGTGGTAGCATCTCCAATCCCCCGGACCAACGAACGAATCCGATCACCCAACATCCTCTGGGGGTGTGCCCGGCAAGACATGATTCGTGGCGTTCTGGCTCGCATCTTTCGCAGTAAGTTCGGCCGTGGTCGATGGCTCTCGCGCCTGACTCGCGTAGGTTTCCAGGAACATCGCGGTATGGAACCGAAACCGTTCCGCCTCGCCAGGTAGCGGCACTCCCACTTGCTTGGAGACAAGACGCGCGTAACTGAGTTGTGCCTCGGTTGGTGCCTTGATGTCCCAGTCGATGCTATCGCTGAGTAGTGCCTCAAGCCGTTTCTCGAGTCGTTTAACGAACGTGTCGCGAACTCGGCCATCTTTGATGCGCTCGTACTGGATGGACAGCGCTTCCTCGAGTTGATGCGAGACGTAGAGTTCGAGCGGCATCTCGACAGCGGGATTTACCAAGTACAGAACCATGTCTCTGAGCCGGACGTCGGGGACGGTTCCCGGGAGGGAGCACCTTGGCCGAAGTCTACACGATTTTCATGTAATCGGTAGCTGTGCCATAGATTTCATGGTCGCCCTCCACCGGTGCGACCATGCCAACCAAGACGATCTACTCTCCCAAGTACCGACGGTTCGTTGAGAGCCTCAGAACCCTCCGTGAAAAGGCAGGGATCTCTCAGTCCAAGCTGTCCCTACAGTTGGGGTGGCCCCAGCAGCGCCTTTCGGCAATCGAAGCTGGTGCCCGAAGGCTGGACGTAATGGAGTTTCTGCAACTGACCGGAGCACTCGGTTTGTCACCGGAGGAGGGGATCAGGATCGCAGCGGGCGCGGCAGAGCCCCCGACCAAGGCTTCCAAGCCAAGAGAACCTGCTCAGTAGTCCGGCTGCCCTTACATCGTGGAGACTCGCCCGCCAGCCGCCCTGCAGTTGGTATCCCTCTGGAGGGGCGATTAGGGGACGTTATCGGGGGTATGGCAGGGCGCCTTCGGCAATTGGCCAACAGCTGTCAGCCAAGCCTTGGCATGGCGACTCGGCTTGAATGGGGGGCACGTTGCGGCGATGGCCGATCTCGGTCCTCATCGTGTCCGAATTCGAGAGCGCTGAGGCCGCGGAGCGCTTCGGACGCTGGTTCCGGGCGAGGGTCAAAGCCGTGCTGGCCGCCCCCGGCCGGCATTCCGCACGAACAGGTCATGGCGGACATGGAAGCGATCCCTGTTGCGGGAGAAGCGGCAAGATAGTTGCGGGCTAGGAGGGCGGGGCAGCCGCGATGTCTGACCTGGGTCGGCCCTGCCCGTGAATCCGCCTTCGCCAGATGATCGTTTCAGTCAATCTTGGAGATCAATCTCGCTGCCGTTGCCATGCCCCGGACTTCAAGGTGATTTGGGCAACAAGCTGTTGCCCAATGGAGCAAAGTTGCGGACGGATGGAATGGGCCGGCAACGCCGTATCCCGGCAGTACCCGCGAGGCTGGATGACTCCACGGCGCGGATCGTGGATAACCCGGCAAACTGGGTCGAAGACGATCCCCGGTTGGCGTACCGTGCGTTACTGGCAGGCATCAGGATGTTGTGGCCACTTGCTCGGCGCCATCGGTTCGCTGCGCGCCTTCCAAGACGGCCAAGACGGCCAAGAAGGCGCAAGAGGATGTGCGGATCGCGAGCATCAAGCTCCACCGATCGCCCCGCTACCGCGCTGAGGAATGCTTGCTCTTGCCGTGCGTGGCCGCATGTAGCAGAAGCGGCGTGCCCCAGGAGGATCGAATCGATTTCCTGCCGCGGTGCAATTTGGCAACAAGCTGTTGCCAAATCTCGCAAAAACAACCCCGGCGCGCCGAGGCAGAACCGCGTGGGGTAGAACTCATTCGACGCAGTCCCACGATCGCCTAGATCCGGAGTCAACAGCAGATCGTATGTGATGTTCTCCATGATTCCAGGACGCGGAATGGACCGGAAGCCGCAGACTGACATTCGTGCGTTTGGAGTTGCGTGCAAATTTTCATCTTTCGTAAGCTATTGATTTGGCGCGGAGAGAGTGGCGGCCACTCTCTGCTGGAAGTGGACGTAGAACGGGGCAGGGCGGAGGATGCGGGGGGATTAGGGGAGCGGTATCGGGGATAGGGGCCACGCTCGAACTAAGCGCACGTTGAGATACGCCACGGGGCCGTGGCTCCACGTCGGTCCCGTATGGCTGGAGTGGCGAGTGGACCAAGCGTCAGGTCAGCATGGACTCACTGCGCGCGGAGCGGTTAGCTGTGCAGTGCGGTAGTGTCTCTCGGTGGTCGATGTACTCGAGATACCACTGCGCAAAGCGCGCGACCCCTTCTTCGATACTGACCATCGGGTAGCCGACCGCGTGGGCCGACGTGGACTCGTCGGACTCCCTATCGGGCATGCCGCCCGGCTGCATGGGAAGGAACCGCATGACGCTTCCCTGCCGAGGCACGATTCCAGCAGTTGGATGAAGCCGAGCAGCGCGACCGATCGGCACGGCGCGGTTGGGCTGCAGGCCAGATCGGGCAAGCGCTGGTCCCACTGCGGATCAGGAAGCGGAAGCGTGTCCAGCACTCGCAGGCCGCCCTCAATGATGTCGTCGATGTAGGTGAAGCTTCAGGTGTGCCTGCCGTGGTTGAACACGTTGATGGGTTCGCCGGCCAGGATCGCCCTGGCAAACAACATGGGCCACCTGTCCTGCCGCCCCCAAGGGCCGTAGACGGTGAAGAACCACAGCCCGGTCGCCGGAAGCCCGTACAGGTGCGCGCGTTGCCCGAATAAAGCTGGGATGCGAAAGGCTGGTGGAATGTTCGCTGCCGGTTTTAAGGTCATACGAGCTTCACGGCCGTGAGCCTAGGTTCTGACCGCACAGCAGACAGCAAAACTGCCTCGTCTTCACAGGAGCCTTGCGATGAGCCTGTTGTTTGAGCCGGTCTACACCGATGGAATCGCGCAGATCTCGTATGTGATCGGTGATACCGACGCCGGCATCGCTGCGGTGATCGACCCGCGCCGCGATATCGAGGTTTACCTGGACTGCGCACGAGCCAATGGCGTGCGCCTGGCGTACGCCATTGAAACCCACATCCACGCCGACTACGTGTCGGGCGTCCACGAACTCGCCGAGCGGGCGGGCGCCCGGATCGCAGGTCCCGTTTCGGACGACTACGGCTTCGAGCGACGGCTCCTGCGTGCAGGCGAGCGGCTCGAGCTCGGCGCCACGAGCCTGGAAGTGCTGCACACGCCGGGCCACACGCCCGAACACATTTCGCTGCTGCTTCGCGACGAGATGCAGGGCGAGGCGCCGTTCGGGGTATTCACGGGTGACACCCTGTTCAACCTCGACGTGGGCCGGCCCGACCTGCTCGGCGAAGAGCAGACCCGGGCGCTCGCGCGGCAGCTCTACAGCTCCCTGTTCGAGACGCTGGTGCCGCTGGGCGACCGCATCGAGGTGTATCCCTGCCACGGCGCTGGTTCCGCGTGCGGCAAGTCCATCGGCGACCGTCGGCAATCGACCATCGGTAACGAGCGTGTGTTCAGCGATGCCCTCGAACCGCGAGATGAAGACGGGTTCGTGGAGTGGCTGCTGCAGGACATGCCCGAGCCACCCCGCCATTACGCGCGCATCAAGAAGCTCAACGGGCAGGGTGCCCCCCTGGGCGGCGGCGCACCGATTCCGCCACCGCTCGCGCCGGATGCGTTCAGAGATGCGGCCGAGGACGCGCAGGTCGTGGACGTGCGTTCGATCCTCGCGTTTGGTGGCGGGCACGTCGAAGGCGCGATCAACATCGCGCTGCGGGATCCGTTCGCAAACTGGGCTGGGCGCATGCTCGACGCGGATCGCCCGGTACTGCTTGTCGCCGAGAAGGCGCAGGACGCCTACCAGGCGGCGCTGCACCTCCATCGCATCGGCATCGACGATGTCGCCGGGTTCCTTCGCAATGGCATGACGGACTGGCAGAACGCCGGTCTGCCGCTGGAGCGCATCGATCAGTGGACCGTGCACGAACTCGACCGGCGGAGGCTCGAACAAGACGTCCTGGTGCTCGATGTGCGCAGCGACGCCGAAGTCGCGAAAGGCAGGGTGCCAGGTGCGAGGCACGTATTCGTCGCCCATCTTGAGCAGCAACTCGAGGAACTCGACCGTGAAAAGACCATCGCCGTCTACTGCGGCACGGGCTACCGAGCCTCGATCGCGGCCAGCCTGCTGCGACGTCACGGGTTCGCGCACGTGGCGAATGTGCCTGGCTCATGGACCGCTTGGCAGGCTGCCGGATTAGTCGTGTAAGACTAGCAGGGGTGACGAAATGCCCCATCCTTCGCCCGCGCTCGGGCAACCTTGGCGGCCGGCTGGCTCGACCTACCTGGGCGTGCTGACCTGCCGCGGGATGCCGTATGCCAGCCAGTCATCGTCGCATCCAGAACCGGGGACAGAAACCGCTTGCCAATGCTGGCGATGGTGGATAGAGTAAGCAAGCACTCACTTACTATCGACCGGCATGAACAAGCGCGCGACCCGACTTTCCGCTGAAGAGCGCCGTGCGATCACGGTCGAGACCGTGATCGAACTGGCCGCCGAGCAGAACCCCAGCGATATCACGACCGCCGCCATTGCCGAGCGCATGGGTCTGACCCACGGCGCGTTGTTCCGCCATTTTCCGACCAAGGACGCAATCCTGCAGGCCGTGCTGTCCTGGGTCGCCGAGCGCCTGCTGGCGCGCGTGGATCGGGCCGCCGACGGAGCACCGTCGTCCCTGGCTGCACTCGAGGCCGTGTTCATGGCCCACGTGGATTTCGTGGCCGAACACCCCGGCGTGCCGCGGATGCTGTTTGGGGAACTGCAACGAGCCAACGATACGCTGCCCCGGAAAATGGTGCAGACCCTGATCGCCCGCTATGGCGAGCGCTTGCGCCGTCTGATCGAGGCCGGCAAGCAGTCCGGTGAGCTGGAGCCGGGACTCGACGTGGAAGGGGCGGTGTTGCTCTTCATCGGGACGATCCAGGGCCTGGTGATCCAGGCGATGGTGGCAGGCGATGTCGCCCGTATCCGTCGGGATGCACGCGTCGTGTTCTCCATCTACCGCCGCGGGATCAGCGGGGGTGGTCAGTGAGCGGCCGCAGGATTCCCCCTGCCGGCAGGCGGGCGGTTGTCCTTGGCGTTGCGGCCCTGTTGGTGCTTGCCATCGCGGTGCTCTGGCTCAAGCGCGACGGCGGCGACGACGCCCTGGTGCTCTATGGAAACGTCGACATCCGTGAGGTCCAGCTGGCCTTCCGGCAGCCGGGGCGGGTCGTGGAGATGGGCTTGGAGGAAGGCGATGCCGCTTCCGCCGGTGACCGCCTGGCGCTGCTGGATACCCGGCCTTACCAAGATGCGCTGGCCGCGGCCGAGGCGACAGTCCGGGTTGCCGAGGCCGAAGTCGACAAGCTTCACGGCGGCCTGCGTCCGCAGGAAGTCGCACAGGCCCAGGAGGCCCTGAACCGCGCGCGGGCGGCAGCCACCGACGCCGAGCGCAACTACGAACGCCAGGCGGGCCTGCTGCCTTCGGGCGCCAGCAGCCAGAGCACGGTCGACGCGGCGCGCGCGGCCCGCGACCAGGCGGTTGCGAGCGTCCGGGCGGCCGAAGCGGCACTCTCGCAGGCGGTGGAGGGTTTTCGCAGCGAGGACATCGCCGCCGGCGAGGCGCGCCTGGCCGCCGCTCAGGCCGCGCGCGACCAGGCGCTGACGGCCCTTGCCGATACCGAGCTGTTCGCGCCCGCCGATGGCACGATCATCACGCGGGTCCGCGAGCCCGGCAGCATGGTCGCCAGCCAGACCCCGGTCTACACCCTCAGTCTGGACCGGCCGGTGTACGTGCGAGCCTATGTCGGCGAGCCCGACCTTGGGCGCGTGGCCCCGGGCACCCCGGTCCTGGTCCGCAGCGACTCATCCGGCAAGGCCTACCGGGGCCAGATCGGATTCGTCTCCCCACGCGCGGAGTTCACGCCGAAAACCGTCGAAACGCCGGACCTGCGCACCGACCTGGTGTACCGCCTGCGCGTGGTCATCGACGAGGACCAGGTGGACGGCGGCCTGCGCCAGGGAATGCCGGTCACCGTGGAGGTTGACGCCGCGTCCCCGTCGGTCGCGACGGACGCAGACAAGGGCCGCTCCTGACATGGCCGGCCCCGCCCCGGCGCAAGCCGCGACACACGACCCCGATGACGGCGTGGCCGTGGACATCGACGGCGTCGACAAACACTTCGGCGCGGTCAAGGCGCTGCGGAACCTGGATGCACGGATCGATTATGGCCGCCTGACCGGCCTGGTCGGTCCGGACGGTGCCGGCAAGACGACCCTGATGCGGATCATGACCGGCCTGCTGCGGCCGAACGCCGGGCGCGTGAGGGTGGCCGGCTTCGACGTGGTCACGAACAACGACGCCATCCACGTCGCCACCGGCTACATGCCGCAGCGCTTCGGCCTGTACGAAGACCTCTCGGTCATGGAGAACATGCGCCTGTATGCGCGTCTGCGCGGCATGGACGACGAGCGCAACGACGAACTGTTCGCCGAGCTGCTCGAGTTCACCCGCCTGGAGCCCTTCACCACGCGCCTGGCGGGCAAGCTCTCGGGCGGCATGAAGCAGAAGCTCGGGCTGGCCTGCGCGCTGATGGCGCGCCCGCGGGTGCTGCTGCTGGACGAGCCCAGCGTGGGCGTCGATCCGGTGAGCCGCCAGGACCTGTGGCGGATGGTGCAGGCGCTGACCGACGAAGGCATGGCCGTGGTGTGGTCAACCGCCTATCTGGATGAGGCCGAGCGCTGTGACACGGTGCTGCTGCTCAATGAAGGCGAGCTGGCCTTCGCCGGGCCTCCGCATGAGCTGACGCAATGCCTCGATGGCCGCAGCTTCCGGCTGGACGAAGTGGGTGAGGAGCGCCGTAGCGTGCTTGCCGAAGCGCTGGATCTGACGAGCGTTGGCGACGGAGTGATCCAGGGCGCCGGCGTTCGGCTGGTGCTCCGGGAGGACACCATGACGGAGGAGGTCCAGGAACTGGCCCATCGCATCGGTGCCCACCTGGTGCCCGTGCCGGCCCGCTTCGAGGATGCATTCATCGACCTGCTTGGTGGCGGACCCGGCGGCACCTCGGCACTGGCCGAGCGCATGCCGACGGTGCAGCTTGACTCGGACATCGCGGTCTCCTGCCGGAACCTGACCAAGCGCTTCGGCGACTTCACCGCCACGGACCGGGTGAGCTTCGAGGTTCGCAAGGGCGAGATCTTTGGCCTGCTCGGCCCCAACGGGGCCGGAAAATCCACCACGTTCAAGATGCTGTGCGGCCTGCTCAAGCCGAGCGAAGGCGAGGCGCATGTAGTCGGCCTGGACCTGGGTCGCGCGACCGGTGCCGCCAAGGGCCAACTCGGCTACATGGCGCAGAAATTTTCGCTCTATGGGCTGTTGTCCGTGCGCCAGAACCTGGAGTTCTCGGCCGGCGTGTACGGGCTTAAGGGTGCAACGAAGCGCGCCCGCATCGACGAGATGATCGAGACCTTCGACCTGGAGCACGCGTTGGCGGCGGCGCCTGAATCACTGCCGCTGGGATACCGGCAGCGTCTGGCCCTGGCGTGCGCGCTGATGCACCGGCCCCCGGTGCTGTTCCTTGACGAGCCGACCTCCGGCGTCGACCCGATCACCCGCCGGGAGTTCTGGACCCACATCAACGGCCTGGCGCGCAAGGGGGTCACGATCATGGTCACCACCCATTTCATGGACGAGGCCGAGTACTGCGACCGAGTGGCGATGCTGTACCAGGCGCGGCTGATTGCCCTCGACACGCCGGACGCCCTCAAGTCCGGCGCGGCCGACGATGACAATCCTGATCCGACGATGGAGGACGCCTTCATCCACCTGGTGGAGTCCGCCGACCTGGAAGACGAAGCCGCACCTGGAGTCGCGGCGTGAGTGCGCAGGAACGACGAACCGGTGCGGATGGGTCCGGCCGGTCTGCAAGGGCGCCTGCGGGCATGCGCAGCTTCGATGCGCGTCGGCTTGCGGCGCTGGTACGCAAGGAAAGCCTGCAGGCGCTGCGGGACCCGTCCACGTTGTTGATTGCATTCGTGCTCCCGGCGGTGCTGCTGTTCCTGTTCGCCTACGCAGTGTCGCTGGACATCCGCAAGGTGCGCATCGGCGTCGTGGTGGAATCACCGGGCGTGTCCGCCCAGCAGCTGGCTGCGGCCTTCGCGTCGACCCGCTTCCTGGACGTGACCTTTGCCCACGACCGCCGGGAGGTTGGCGATCAAGTGGTGGCCTCGCGGCTCCGCGGGTACGTGGTCATACCGCAGGATTTCGAACAGCGCCTGGCTGCCCCCGGCAACCAGCCGCTGGTACAGGTGATTACCGACGGCTCCCAGCCCAACACGGCCAATTTTGTTGCCAACTATGCCCAGGGCGTCGTGCAGACCTGGCGCGAGGGCAGGGCGGGGAGCATGCCATCGTCAGCGATCGTGCTCGAGCCCCGCTACTGGTTCAACCCGGAGCTGGCGAGCCGACGATCACTGGTCCCGGGCGCGATCGCCATCGTCATGACCATCATCGGCACCATGTTGACCGCACTGGTGGTCGCGCGGGAATGGGAGCGCGGGACCATGGAAGCGGTAATGTCCACGCCCGCCTCGGTGGTGGAAATCCTTGTCGGCAAGCTGCTGCCGTACTTCGTGCTGGGAATGGTGTCCACGCTCGGGGCGACGGCGCTGGCGGTGTTCGTGTTCGATGTGCCCCTGCGCGGATCCCTCACGGCGCTGATGCTGCTGTCGGCGGTGTTCATGGTGCCGGCCCTAGGGCAGGGCCTGCTGATCTCATCCTTGGCGCGCAACCAGTTCCTGGCCGCGCAGATCGCGCTGTTCTCCGGCTTCCTGCCCGCGTTCATGCTCTCAGGCTTCCTGTTCGAGATCGACTCGATGCCGGCACCGATCCGGGCCATCACCTGGCTGATCCCGGCGCGCTACTTCGTGTCCTCGTTGAAGACCGTCTTCCTGGCCGGCGACACCTGGGCCGTGTTCGTGCCCGATCTGCTCGCAATGGCGGCCATCGGCGTGGTGTTCTTCGTGCTGGCCAAGCGGGCCACGCGCAAGAACCTGGAGTTCTGACCGATGGCGCGACAAGGCTCCCCGCTGGTGTTGGCCCGCCTGCGCGCGCAGGTGGTCAAGGAAGTACTCAGCATCCTGCGTGATCCGCGCAGCCGCATGGTGGTCTTTGCGCCGCCGCTGATCCAGCTGTTCATCTTTGCATTCGCGGCCACGCTCGAGGTGACCGACGTGGGTCTGGCCGTGCACGACCAGGACACGGGTCGCTGGTCGCACGAACTAGTGGCACGCCTGGACGGGGCGGGGTTCGTCTCGGAAGTGCATGCCGTTCGCAGCGAGGGCGAGCTGCGCCAGTTGATCGATCGCGGTGACGTGATTGCCGGATTGAACATCCCTGCGGACTTCTCTCGCGCCATCGCCGCAGGTGACAGTGGACGGATCCAGGTGCTGGTCGATGGCCGGCGCAGCAACGCCGGCCAGATCGTCGTGGGCTATCTGTCCTCCATCGCCGCCGGGATCGGGGCCGAGCTCGATCCCACGCTTGCTCCACCATTGGTGGTCCGCCACTGGTTCAACCCGAACCTGACCTATCGATGGTTCATCGTTCCTGGCCTGGTCGGCATCCTCGCGTTCTTCAGTGCGCTGATGCTCACCTCGCTGTCGATTGCGCGCGAGCGGGAGCTTGGCACCTTTGACCAGCTGCTGGTTTCACCGACTTCGACCTTCGAGATCATCGTGTCCAAGTCGCTGCCGGCGCTGGCCATCGGAACCGTCCTGGGCCTGGCGATGATCGCGGCCGGTGCGTTTGTGTTTGGTATCCCGTTCGCCGGGTCGTTCCTTCTGCTGATACTCAGCCTGGTGCTTTTCATCCTGTCCGTGGTCGGCATCGGACTGATGATTTCCGCGGTCAGCAAGACCCAGCAGCAAGCCATCCTGGGCGCCTTTGCCATTGGGGTGCCGGCGGTGCTGATGTCCGGCTTCGCAACTCCGGTGGAAAACATGCCGATTGCGCTGCAGTGGCTGGCGCAGGCCATCCCGCTTACCCATTTTCTCGTGATCGTGCACGGCAGCGTCCTCAAGGCGATGCCGCCGTCCGACATCCTGTCCAACCTGTGGCCACTGGCGGCAATCGCGCTGGTGACGTTGACCGCAGCCACCATCTTTGTCCGGGCACGACTGCAATGACACTCCTGAAATCTCGCGTTTTCGCACTTTTCGCAGCCGCGGCCCGTCATCGCGGAGCGGTGCTCCGTTGGCCGCTGGCGTTTGGGCTGGCCTGTGCCGTGTTGACCGCATGCACCGTTGGCCCGGAGTATCGCGAACCACCACCGGTGGATACCGGAAGCGGCTGGAGCCTGCCCGTCGTCACAGGGTCGGGGGCGGACGACTATGCGCACTGGTGGTCCACCTTGGGCGACCCGATGCTCGAACGCGTGGTGCACGCCGCGCTTGCCGAGAACCTAGACATCTACCAGGCGGCCGCGCGTATCGAGGAGGCGAGGGCGGTGCGTGACCGGATTGCCGGAGACCTGGCGCCAGTCGTCGAGACGGGGGCCAGCATCAGCCGCCGCCGGCAAAGCGAGAACGGCTCCCTGCCGATCGGGGCGATTCCCGGGATGGACAGCACACAAACAATCCATGACGTCGGGTTTGACGCGAGCTGGGAGCTGGATCTGTTCGGGGGGAATCGGCGTGCGCTGGAAGGTGCGGACGCGCGCTTGCACGCCGCCGTCATTGAGGCAGAGGGCGTCCGCATGCGTATCGCCGCCGAAGTGGTCCGCACCTGGTTCACGGCGAGCGGTTCCAGGCAGGAGGTGCGGGCGCAACAGGCAGCGGTGGAAGCGTTGCGCCATGCGTTGGTACTTCTTCAGGTGCGCCAGGCAGCGGGCGACGTGTCGCTCGCCGACGTGGACGCCGCGCAGGAGCGACTGGCCAGCGCTGAAGCCGCGCTTCCCGGCATTCGCGCCCGTGAGCGCGCAGCCGGCCTGGCCCTGGCGGTGCTGCTGGGCGAACCGCCGGAACGCGGCCCGCAACTGGTGGAAGGCGGGACAGGTCTGCCGCCGCTGGCCGAGATCCCGGTAGGCGAGCGTGCCGACCTGTTGCGCCGCCGGCCTGACGTGCTGGTGGCTGAACGGCAGCTCGCGGCGACCACCGCCGACATCGGCGTAGCAACGGCTGAGCTGTTTCCAAAGCTTTCGATCGGCGTGGGAGGTGGCTTCCAGGCGCTCGACGCGGATGATCTGTTCGATTCCGGCAGTCTTCGCTACGGCGTGCTGCCGATGATCTCATGGCGCGTGTTCGACGGTGGGCGCGTGCGTGCGGAGATTCGTGCGCGCGAGGCAGCCCAGTGGCGGGCGGCACTGGCCTACGAACAGGCAGTGCTGGCGGCGTTGGGCGATGCTGAAACGGCCCTGGCCAACTACCAGGCGGGCCTGAAGGCGCTGCAACAGCACCAGCTTGCGCTTGAGGCCAACCAGCGTAGCTACGACCACGCCGCGAAGCGACATGCGCTGGGCGTCATCGCATTGGGCGAACTGCTCGTCGCCCAGCGTCAATTGCATGAGGCGCAGGCCGCGGTAACGCGCGCCCATACCGCAGCCGCAGTGCACCTGGTGGCCCTGTACAAGGCCCTTGGTGGCGGCTGGGAGGCAGCATGAAGATCCAGTTCCTCGGCGGCGCAGGCGAAGTGACCGGCTCGTGCTTTCTGGTGGAAGCAGCGAAAACCCGCTTCCTCGTGGACTGCGGCATGGTTCAGGGAGGACGCGAAGCCGCCGTGCGCAATCGCGTCAGGTTCGCTTTCAATCCGGATTCGATCGACTTCGTTCTGCTCACCCACGCCCACATCGACCATAGCGGCCTGCTGCCCAAACTCGTTAAAGAAGGCTTTCGTGGCCCCATCTACACGACTACGGCCACGGCGGACTTGCTTGGGGTGATGCTGCCTGACAGCGCCCATATCCAGGAAAGTGACGCCAAGCGCGCGTCTCGGCGGCCAAGCAGGGTTGACGCGACGCCGATCTATACCCAGCGCGACGTGGTGGATTGCCTGGCGCAGGTCCAGCCCGTGGACTATGAAAGCGAATTGGCCCCATGCGCCGAGGTTCGTTGTCGCTTCCGGGATGCAGGCCACATCATCGGCTCGGCCATCGTCGAAATCTGGGTCAAGGGACGTGATGGCGCGACCAAGCTGGTTTTCAGCGGTGATCTTGGGCAGCCCGGACGGCCGATAGTGCGTGATCCAACGCCCATCGAAGACGCCGATGTCCTGGTCATCGAGTCGACCTACGGCAATCGCATGCACTCCGATCTGGCCGGCGTCGAGGAAGAGATGGTCTCAATCGTCAAGCGCACTCTCGGCGAACGGGGCGGAAACGTCATCATTCCTGCGTTCGCGGTCGGCCGCACGCAACAGATCATCTACCAGCTCCACCAGCTGGTCCGCCAGGGACGACTGGAACACCTCAAGGTGTTCGTCGACTCACCGATGGCCACCGAAGTGACCCGCATCACTCGACAGCATCTGCGGCTCTTCGATGAGCAGGCCAAAGCGCTCGCCGACTGGCATGCGAAGGGACAGAACCTCCCGTGGCTTCATTTCACGGCGAGCGTCGAGGAATCGATCGCGTTGAACAGCATCCGCGGAGGCGCAATCATTATCTCTGCCAGCGGGATGTGCGATGCCGGCCGGATCCGGCACCATCTCCTGCATAACCTGCCACGCCGCGAGTGCAGTGTGCTGATCCCCGGCTACCAGGCGCACGGCACACTCGGTCGGCGTTTGGTCGATGGCGCGCGCCAAGTGCGAATTCTCGGCCAGGATCTACCGGTCCGCGCCGCGATCCACCAGGTCGACGGTCTATCCGCGCATGCAGACCGCGCTGCGCTGCTGGAGTGGACGGGCGGATTTCGCAGGCCGCCGTCACGGACTTTCGTGGTCCATGGTGAGGCCCAGGCATCCCAGGCGTTGGCAGATGCATTGCGGGATAGGCCGGGGTGGCGCGTGACGGTCCCGGCGTTGGGCGAGCAGGCCACGATCGGCTTCCGGGAAGTTGCTCGATGAGCCTGCCGTCGGACCTTGCACAACGCCTGCAGGCGATCATCCAATCGCCGACTTACCGACTCGCGCACGAAGACCCCGCGCTGCTGGGCGAGGACGCCCAACGGGCATTGCGACTGCAGCTGGAGCTTCTCAAGCCAGAGCGTGCACTCCGCGCCGAGGGCGTTGGCTCCACGGTGGTGGTGTTCGGGAGTGCCCGGATCACCGATCCAGACACCGCAGCGGCATGGGTGGCCACGCTGGAACGTGGCGTACTTGAGAACCCGGGAAGCGTGGCGCTGGCGCGCGCGTTGGGATTGGCAAAGCGTCGTGCTTCCCAGGCACGGTATTACGAGGAAGCGCGCCGCTTCGCGCAGCTGATTTCATTGCGCTTCCAGCGGGAAGAGCGAAAGGACTTCGTCGTCGTGACCGGTGGTGGACCGGGGATCATGGAAGCGGCAAACCGGGGCGCCTGCGAAGTCGGTGCGCGCTCAATCGGACTCAATATCACGCTCCCGCACGAACAGGGGCCCAACCCCTGGATCAGTCCGGAGCTCGCGTTCCGGTTCCGCTATTTCGCAATACGCAAGATGCATTTCCTGATGCACGCCCGTGGCCTCGTTGCTTTCCCTGGGGGGTACGGGACCTTGGACGAACTGTTCGAGGTGCTGACCCTGATCCAGACCGGGAAGATCGCGCCTATTCCAGTTGTTCTGGTAGGACGCTCGTTCTGGAGCCGCGCCGTCAACTTCGATTATCTGGTTGACGAAGGTTACATCGAACCCAAGGACGCCACCTTGTTCACATGCGTCGACGAGGCTGAGGAGGTCGTGGCCGCCCTGGAGCGATTCCACGGTACGCGCAGACCGCCGGTTCCACCCACGTAATCGGGGTAAGCATGGTGATGACGCGGCTGGCCAGGTGGGTTCCAGGTTCCTGCATTCTGCTGCTGACCATGTCGTTGCCCATTGCAGCTTCGGCGGCCGAGCCGGGTATCTCGCACGTATCTTCCATCGGAACCGGCTGTTCGGTGGATGACCGTCCACGCTGGCGCGGTGGCACGGTGCGGCTGGAGAACGACATGCCTGCCGGGACGGATCGCAACTACACCAATGGAGCGGCCGTGACCATCGCGTCCCATGACCTTGACGGCCCGCAGCGCATTGACTGCCTGCGGACACCGCTCCGGCTCTACACCCGTTTGCTGGCCTGGATCGAGCCGGGCTTCTGGCGCCATGGCGAAGGGGAGGAGGCATCGCGAAACGTAGTGGTTCGCATTGGCCAGGCGATGTATACGCCAGGGGATGGCAGCCGCACCGATCTGGTGTCTGACGATCGTCCCTATGCCGGGCTGCTGTACGCTGGGGTCGCATGGAACCGTCGACTGCGCCCGACCGGCGCCAGCTACGAGTTGCTGGACGTACGCGAGCTCACGCTGGGGGTGATCGGACCATGGTCGCTGGCCGAGCGATCGCAGCATCTGGTGCACGACATTCGCGGGATCGACCGCTTCCGGGGCTGGGATCACCAACTGGGTAATGAACCGGCGCTCCAGTTCGTCACCGAGCGCAAGTACCGGCGGCTGGCCGAGGGTGCCGTCCGGCCAGGTTGGGGGCATGACGTCATCGCCAGCCACGCCCTTCGGTTCGGAAATATCGAGACCGCTGCCACCGTCGGCCTCGAAGGACGGTTCGGGTGGAACGTGCCCAACGACTTTGGAAGCTATCCCATTCGCGCCGGGGCGGAGAACCGTCCCCCGTCGTCGGCCGCCGCGATGCGAACGTCGAATCCCTTGTCCCCGGTCGCGCCGCAGGCGGGAATCCATGGATTCGTCATCCTTGAGGCAAAGGCTGTGGCCTGGGACTTTTCGCTCGATGGCAACCTGGTCCGCGATAGCCATGGTGTCAGCCGCGAACCTTGGGTCGGGCAAGCAGCGATTGGCCTCAGCGGTCAGTGGTTGATCGGTGATCGCGGCGTCCGGCTCGCGCTCATGCGCGTCTGGCGAACCCGAGAATTCAGGGAGCAGGCGGGCTCTCATGCGTTCGGATCTGTTGCGCTCAGCGTGGATTACTGAGCGTCCCGGGTCGTGCCTTCCCATCTAGCCATAGAGGAAACAGTAATGAAACACATGAAGTTCGTCCTCGTTCCGGTATTTACCGCGACCGCGCTTCTCTTCGTGTCGGCCGCAGGCATCGATGCGCGTGCGGAGGACCGGCAAGCACCCATGGGGCTGCGCACCCTGATGGAGAAGCTCGGCCGGGACATGCAGGCCGTGACCGGCGCAATCTCGACGGAAGACTGGGAGCTCGTCGAGGAACTCGCGCCCGGGATCGCCCGCCATGCGGAGCCACCGGCCATGGAAAAAGTGCGCATCCTCAGGTGGGTGGGTACTGACGCCGGCAAGTTCCGCGGCTTCGATGCCCAGGTCGAGCAGGCGGCAAACGCGATGGCTGAGGCGGCGGCCCGTGACGATGGGCTCGAGGTCATCCGCAGGTTTTCAGAGGTGCAGCAGGCCTGTCTGGGGTGCCATCAGCAATTCAGAGGGCCTTTCGTGGAGCATTTCCATAACCGCCGCGATAGGTGAGGCGGCAGTTTCATTCCTGATCCCCTGAAATGGGTGAGGGCATGACCGCCCCACGGCCCCCATCGCGGCGGGAGTGTCCGTCGTCGTCGATCCAGTAGGCATGGGCGTCCAGAAGCAGGCCGGCGACCGCGGAGAAAGCGAGGGCGCGGGCTTCGACCTCGGCCATCGCAGCCTCGGATGCACGCCGGCGGGCGGTCAGCAAATCGGCCAGGTCGACACCATCAAGCGCATGGCCCCGGGTCAGGCGTTCGGCCTCTCGGGCCTGGGCGCGCGCGGCCGTGTCGGCAAGTGTCCAGGCGTTGCCCAGGAGCTCGGCGCGGCGCGCCAAAGTGCGGGCCTGCAGCGTCACTTCGACCTGCGATGCCGCCGCATCGGCCCATGCGGCAGCGGCCATGGCGGCTTCCTCGTCGGCTACGGCGCGACGGGGCCCCGCCCCGAGCGGGATGCTGAAGAAAACGCCCAGGATCGTTTCCTCGCCGCCGCGCTCCGACATCGCGCGCACCCCGATGCTCGGGTCGGCGCGACGGTCAAGCCGGGAGCGTTGGGCACGCAGGTCGGCCAGCGCGGCGCGTCCCTCGGCCAAGGTGATGTCGTGGCTGACATCGACCACCTTGGTGGCCCATGCGTTCCAGTCGATGGGTTCATCACCGGGTACTGCGATGGACGGCGCCTGCGCAGGCAGGCGCAGCTGCGGGTAGCGCAGGGCCAGGGCCAGCCGTGCTTCCTGTTCCCGCAGCCTGCCATCCTCGAGCGCGCGTCGCGCGCGCGCTTCGGCCGCCACTGCCGCGTCGTGTTCGGCGGCAGCGGCATGGCCTGCGGCCAAGCGCAGTGCAGTCGCCTCGAGATCGTGACCGGCCAAGGCGGCCGCCTCGTACGACAGGGTGGCCAGTTCACTCGTGGCCAACCATTCGACCCATGCATGGAGCAGCCCGGTCGCGGTCACGTGGCGGGCGTCTGCCAGAGTGTCCGCACCGACGTCGATCTCCAGGTCGGCCATGTTGCGGTCGAGCGCCGCCTTGCCGGGCAGGCGCACCCCGCGCTGCAGGCTGAGCTCCCATTCGTCGAAGCGACCGCCGATGCCGGCATCGCGTTGCTGCCATTGTCCCCCGCCAATCCAGTCATGCGGTCCGCGCTGGCGGCCACCCGCGCGGGCATGCGCCGCCGACTGTTCGCCGCGCGCACGCTCGACACGCGGGTGGGCGTCGATCGCGGCGGTCGCGTGGGCGCTGTCGGGCAGCGTGCCCAGCAGCGCCGCCGGCAATTCGCCCGACTGCGCCAGGGCCGCGCCCGTGGCCCACGTCGACGCCAGCGCGAGGGCGAGCAGGGCCGCCCTGGGCCGACTCATGCCAGCCTCCCGAAGCCCAGCACCGGGGTCAGCCACCAGGTGATTCCGGCGGCCGACATGCGATCGCGGAGTCCCTCCAGAAGGCGCGCCGCCGCAGCCTGCGGCATCACCGCCAACAGCAGGCGCCGATCCGCGTGGCCACGCACGAGTTCCTGCACCGACGCATGTTCAAAGCCATGTCCATGGCCGGCGGCGGCCATGGTCGAAAAGCCTCCCAGCTCTGGATCGATCTCGAACAGCAAGGCCAGCAGGGGGCGTTCCGCGGATGGGGGGAAGGCCAGCGTCAGCTGGACCAGGGAAGGATCGTTCATGGCGTGCTCCGGGGGCGCGGCTGGCCGAAATGCAGGAACAGCAGCGGCAGCATCAGCAGGGTGAGCGGGGTTGCGGTGACCAGGCCGCCGACCACGACGATCGCCAGCGGACGCTGGATCTCCGAACCGGGGCCGGTGGCCAGCAGCAGCGGCACCAGGCCAAGGGCGGTGATCGAAGCGGTCATCAGCACCGGCCGCAGCCGCCGCTTCGCGCCCTCCACCACCACCTGCGCCATCGGCAGGCCACGCGCACGCAGGTCGTTGAAGTGGCTCGCCATCACCGTGCCGTTGAGCACCGCGATGCCGAGCAGGGCGATGAAGCCGACCGAGGCCGGCACCGAGACGTACTCGCCGGAGAGCCACAGCGCCAGTACGCCGCCGACCAGGGCAAAGGGGATGTTGGCCAGCACCAGCAGGGCTGGCCGGGCGCCGCCGAGGCTGGAGAACAGCACCACGAAGATCAGTCCGAGCGCAACCGGCACCACCAGCGCCAGCCGCGCCGAGGCGCGTTGCTGGTTCTCGAACTGGCCGCCCCATTCAAGGCGGTAGCCCGGCGCGAGCGGCACGGCCTGCTCCACCGCCGCGCGCGCGTCATCGACGAAGCTGACCAGGTCGCGACCGGCGACATTGGCCTGGATCAGCGCGTAGCGCGAGCCGGCCTCGCGGTCCACCTTCACCGGCCCTTCAACGCGCTGCACCTGCGCGACGTCACCGACGCGCACGCGCTGGCCGCCCGGAGAGACAAGCTCCAAGTCGGCGAAGCGGGCCGGGTCGCTGCGCAGCGCCTGGTCGCCGCGGACGACCAGCGGAATGCGGCGGCCGTCCTCGACCACCACCCCGACCGCGACGCCCTCGACCTGGGCACGCAGCTCGCGTTGCAGGGTGGCCACGTCGAGGCCGGCGCGGCCGGCGGCGAGCCGGTCCACCTCGATCTCCAGGTACTGCACGCCGTCGTTGGCCAGGCGGTACACGTCCTCGGCGCCGGGCACCGCGCGCACCGCGTCCTCCACGCGCGCCGAGAGCACTTCCAGCTCCGCCAGGTCGGGGCCGAACAGTTTGATCGCGACGTCGCCTCGGGCGCCGGTCAGCATCTCCGACACACGCATCTCGATCGGCTGGGTGAACGCGTACGCGGTGCCCGGAAAGCGCTCGAGCACGGCCCGCAACTGTTCGGTCAGCCAGTCCTTGTCGGGCCGGCGCCACTCGTCCTTGGGCGCCAGCACCAGGAAGCTGTCGGTTTGGTTGAGCCCCATGGGATCGAAGCCGAGTTCGTCGGCGCCGGCGCGGGCGATGATGCTGCGCACCTCCGGCACCTCGGCCAGAATGGCGCGCTGCACCGCCAGGTCGACCTCGCCGCTGGCGTCTAGGTTGGCCGAGGGCAACTTCTCCAGCTGTACCAGGATCGCGCCCTCGTCCAGGGTCGGCATGAAGGTCTTGCCGATGCCCAGCCAGGACAGCGCCGCCAGGGCCAGTGCAACCCCCGCTGCCAGCACCGCGCGCCGCGGGTGTGCCAGGGTGGCCTGCAGCGCGGCTGCATAGGGCGGCGCGATGCGGCGCATCAGCCAGGGCTCCCGGTGGCCACTGCGCAGCAGCCACGAGGCCAGCACCGGCACCACCGTCAGGGACAACAACAACGAGGCGCCCAGCGCAAACACGATAGTCAGCGCCACCGGGCTGAACATCCGCCCCTCCAGCCCCTGCAGGGTCAGCAGCGGGGTGAAGACCAGGGCGATGATCAGGATGCCGGAGGTCACCGGCGCGGCGACTTCCGCGGCCGCGTGCCACACCCGGTGCAGGCGCGGCACGCCGTCGTCATCGCGCGCGCCCGCGAGCTGCTCCTCGGTGTTCTCCACCACCACCACCGCGGCGTCGACCAGCATGCCGATGGCGATCGCCAGCCCGCCGAGGCTCATCAGGTTCGCGCTCAGCCCGGTCAGGCGCATCAGCAGGAAGGTCGTCAGCACCGACAGCGGCAGGGTCACCGCCACCACCACCGCCGCGCGCACGTTGCCCAGGAACAGCAGCAGCAGCACCACGACCAGCACCATTGCCTCGACCAACGCCTTGCCGACCGTGCCGGTGGCGCGGTCGATCAGCTCGCTGCGGTCGTAGAAAGGCTCGACGCGCATGCCCGGCGGCAGGCTCGGTGCGAGCTCGGCCAGCCGCGTCTTGACCCCGTCCACCACCGCCGAGGCGTTGGCCCCGCGCAGTCCGACCACCAGGCCCTGCACCGCCTCGCCGGCGCCGTCGCGGGTCACCAGGCCGTACCGCGTCAGCGCGCCCTCGCGCACCGTGGCGACGTCGCCGACCCGCCACGTGTGACCGTCGCGCTCGACGATCACGGTTGCCTCGATATCGGCGCCACCGGCGATGGCGCCGGTTACGCGCACCACCAGTGACTCCTCGCCCTCGTCCAGGCGGCCGGCACCGTCGTTTCGGTTGTTGCCGGCCAGCGCCGTCTCAAGTTCGTTGATGCCCAGCCCGGCCGCGGCCAGCGCTGCGCGGTCGGGGACCACTTCCCACGTGCGCACGCGGCCGCCAAGCGCATTGACATCGGCGACGCCGGCCACCGTGCGCAGGGCAGGGCGGATCACCCAGTCGAGCACCTCGCGGCGCTCGGCCAGCGAATAGTCTTCGCCCTCGATGGTGAACATGTACATGTCCGACAGCGGCGTCGCGATCGGCGCCAGTCCGCCATCGAGCTCGGGCGGCAGGTCGCCCGCGGCCGCGGCAAAGCGCTCGGCCACCTGCTGCCGCGCCCAGTAGATGTCGGCGCCCTGCTCGAAGTCGAGGGTGATGTCGGCCAGCCCGTACTTGGCCGAGGCGCGCATCATGGTCTGCCGCGGGATGCCCAGCAACTCCATTTCCAGCGGTACCACGACCCGCTGTTCGACCTCGCCGGGGGTCATCCCCGGAGCCTTGAGGATCAGCTTGACCTGGGTGGGCGCGATGTCGGGGAAGGCGTCGACGGGCAGTCCGCGCCAAGCGACCACGCCGGCAAAGGCAAGGGCAAACGCGGCCAGCGCGACCAGCAGCCGCTGCGACAGCGACCAGGCAATCAGGCGCGACAACACGTCAGCGGTCCCCGGCGGCGGGCAGGGATCCGGCCACGGCCTTCAGCGCGAGCACGCCGCGCACGACGACCTCGCTGCCGGCAGGAAGGCCGCCGACCCAGGCGTAGCTGCCGTCGCGGTAATGCACCTGCACCGGCGTCATCGTGATGGTTTCGCCGCGACGGGTGAACACTGCATCGCCCGCGGCCAGGGCGACCACGGCGTTGACCGGCACCCGTCGGGCGCCAGCGGGGGCGGCGCGGTCGATCGCCAGCTCCACCAGCGCGCCCGGCAGGCCGGCTCCGGCCGGCATCCGCGCCGAGACGGTGAGCGAACGGCTGTCGGTATCGATCGCCCCGGCCACCGAGTCGAGTTCGCCGACCGCGCCACCGACCGTGGCGCGCATGCCCGGGGCCAGCGTGCCGGCCAGGCGTGCCGGTGCGCGGCCCGTTACGACGCGCTCGTCGCGCTGGCCGATCCGGGCCAGCAGTCCGCCGGCCTGGATGATCCGGCCATGGCCGCTGGCGCGCTGGAGCAGGCGGCCGGCGCGCGGCGCGCGCACCAGCACCGTGCCGTCGGCGGACAGCGAGGCGCTCCCGGCCAGGGCCTGGTCGGCGCGCGTCGCGGCGCCGAGCGCGGCCGCCTCCGCGCGAAGCGTTTCGACCTCGCGGGCAGCGATCACGCCGGCCTCGAGCAGGGCTTGGCCGCGCACGGCCTGGCGCGATGCCACGTCGCGCCGCGCCGAGCGTCCCGCTGCGTCGGCGAGTGCCGCCGCCCACGCAGGACTGGCGATCGAGAGCAGTGGCGTCCCGCGAACGACATCGCGACCCTCTTGTGCCAGAACTGCGGCCAGGGTGCCGGGATACGGCGCGACCAGCGCGAACTGCGCATCGGAGGCGAGTTCGACCTCGGCCGGTATCCGCGCAACGGGGATCCAGGCAGCGTCGACCGCCGGCGCGAAGGCCAGCGCCATGGCCTCGACCTGGGCCGGCTCCAGGGGCAGCGGAAGCGGTGTGGTGGCCTGTGCCGTGGGGACGAGCAGCGCGGCAAGCGCGAGGACCAGTAGGGACGCAGTGCGGGGACGGGACACGGGCTCTCCGGAGTGGGGATTCGTGGCCAGTGTCGAGGGGGAAGCTTTGGTTTCGCTTAAACCGCAGGCTCCTCCAGCCCCTGCCAGCCCGCGACTTCGACGCCCAGGCGTCCCTTGTCGAGGCGAAACGAGAGCGTCAAACCCTGTGCGCTCGCCAGCGCATGCGCCAGTGCCAATCCGAGGCCGGCGTGCACGCTGTCACGCCCGTCTGGCGCATCGACGGCATCGGCACGGAAGAAGCGCCGCCCCAGCTCGGGCAACATCGCCGGCGTCAGCGCCGGCGCGGCATTGGAGATCACCAGACGCAGCGGCACGGCGAAGAGATCGACATTCACGATGCTGTCGGCGGGTGCGTGTTCGATCGCGTTGTCGAGGAGGATCGCCAGCAATCGCGCGCTCATCGCCGCATCGGCGCTGACCCAGGCTTCTGCCGGAAGCCCGGGAGCGCAGGCCAGGCCGCGTTCGGCCTGGCGTCCGGCCAGCCGGGTGCATGTGGTGCGCACGAGGTCGGAGAGGTCCAGCGGTTCCGGCTGCACGACCGTCAGCCCGGCCTCGTGGCGGGCGAGGGCGAGCAGGCCGGCGACCGTCTGGTCCATCTCCGAGCCAAGCCGGGACAGCTCCTCCAGCGACTGCCGCAGGCGCGCGGGGTCGTCGTGCATCAGGCTGGTTTCGGTAATCGCGCGCAGTTCGGCCACCGGAGTGCGGAGCTCGTGGGCAAGATCCTGGGCGAAGCGGCGCTCGCGCGCGAGGTTTCCGAGCAGGGTGTCGATGACTTCGTCGAAGCGTCGTGCAACCGGCGCCAGTTCGCGCGGCAGGTTGCCATCATCAAGGCGGTCGCGCGGCTCCCGCAGGCGCATCGTTGCGATGCGGCCCACCAGCTGGTCCAGTGGTCGCAGTCCCAGGCTTGCGGCACTGGCTGCCAGCAGCATGGCCATCGCCAGTGCCAGGCCGATCGCGACCGCCAGCATCAGGTGCAGGCGGCGTTCGAGCGCGTCAAGCTGCTCGCGCTCCTCGGCCACGACCAGGTCGAGTGCGACACGCGGATCGCCGGGACCGAGCGGATAGCGCCGGGCGATCGCGCGACCGGCGTGGCCGTCGGGAAGCGGCAGGTCGAAGTACGTGGCGGCGGTAGCGCCATTCGTGTCGGGGCGGGGCAGGTTGCCGGACTCCATCGAGCGTGAACGTGCCACCACGTCGCCGTGCGCATCCCAGGCCTGGAAGAAATCGGTGTGGCCTTCCTCGCGGAACTCGGGCATCCACTGCTCGATCGGCCGCGTACCTTCCACCTGCGCGCCCAGGTAGGTGGCGATCGCGTTCGCGCGCGAGGACAGTCCGGCATCGAAGCGATGGTAGATTTCCCGATCCACCGCCAGGTCCAGGGTCAGGAACAGCCCCCCCAGCGCCAGCGCCAGCGCCGCCGCCACCCCGAGGCTGACGCGCTGCTGCAGCGAGGCGGCTCTAGCGCGCGGCATAGCCGAACCCCCGGCGGGTCTCGATCAGGTCCTCGAGTCCGCCGCACGCGAGCTTCGCGCGCAGCGTGCTCATCAGCACCTCGATCACTTTGTCCGAGGCGATGCTGTCCGCCGAGTACAGCTGCTCGAACAGCTGCGCCCTGCTGTACACGCGACCGGGATGCCGGACCAGCACTTCGAGCAGGGCGTACTCCTTGGGGCCGAGTTCGATGCCGCCGCCGGGACCGGTGGCGGTCCGGCGTGAGGTATCCAGGCGCAGCCCGCAGTGTTCGAGCACCGGCACCGGCTGCTCGTGGCGACGGCGGCCCAGGGCCAGCACCCGCGCACGCAACTCCTCGAAGGAGAACGGCTTGACCAAGTAGTCGTCCGCGCCGTCGTCGAGGCGGCTGACGCGTTCGTCCACGCAATCAAGTGCCGACAGCACCAGCACCCGGGCGTCCAGTCCTCGCCGGCGGACCTCACGCAGCACTTCGCGCCCGTCCAGGCGCGGCATCAGCAGGTCAAGCACGATCACGTCGTATGCGCCAGCATCCAGGAAGGCCAGCGCTGCGCGGCCGTCCGCTGCGACGTCCACTGCCAGGCCCACGCTGCCAAGACCGCTGCGCAGGGCTTCGCGCAGGCGTTCGGAGTCATCGACGACCAGTACCCGCACGGCGGCCTCCTGAAAGATGCCACCAGTGTAGGACCGCAGGCTTTGGTGATGCTTAAGTCCGGGCAGCCGCCTGGCCGTTTTGCCGAGGATTCCGTCAGGCCCCAGGCGTAGTCGATCGCAGCCCAGGTCTCACCGCGGGCCGAGCACCGTGGTCAGATCCGAAGCAGGGGGCATTCCCGAACGGCGCTGCACCGTGCCGTCGGCGTCGCGGAACAGGATGCCCGGCGTGCCCTGGAAGCCGAGCTGCAGCATCAGCCGCTGGTTGGTCTCCAGCCGGCGCGCCACGGCGGCCGGTACGGTGGCGAGCGGTTCGATGCCGCCCTGCACAAAGTTGCGCTCGTTGCGCTGCAGCGCGTCTTCCGGCGATGCCGCACCGTAGATCGCGGCCACCTTGTTGGCGCTGTCGGCCTTGATCACGCCGACCAGGAGATGCCGGATCTGCACCTTTCCGGCATCGACCCAGGGGCGCGCGGCTTCCCAGAAGCGGTTGCAGAAGGGGCAGTTCGGATCGCTGAAGGTGTAGACCACGCGCGGCGCGTCCGGGCGGCCGTCGACGATCCAGTCGGCGGATTCGAGCTGCCCCCAGGTGCGCTTGGACTGTGGCCCGGATACCAGGCGCTGCAGCGCCTCCGCGCCGACATCCTTGCCTTTGGCGTCGAGCATCACGCCGACCAGCGCATGGCGCCCGTCGGGAGTGAGATACACGGCCACGGGCTGCTGGCCGGCCACGCCGGCGAAGCCGCCCAGGCCGGAGGGCGCATCGAACTCGCCCAGCACTTCCAGTCCCTGTGCTTCGATGGCCTGGATGACGGCCGGCCGGTCCACTGCGGCAGCGCCGCTGGTGGCAGCAGCTGCGTCGGCGGAGTCTTCGGCCTGGCTGCAGCCGGACACGACCAGCAGCAGTGCCGACAACAGGGCGAACAGGGTGGGGTGGGTACGCAACATCAGTCGGTTTCCTTGGAAGGATCGGGAGCGGGCCACGGGGTCGACGCGGGGCCGAACCGCTGCAGCGCGCGGGCCAGGGTGGCTTCCGACAGTTCGCCCATGTGGGTGTCGACCAGGCGGCCGTCGGCATCGAAGAACAGGGTCGCCGGCAGGCCGCGCGCGCCGGCCTCCTGCGACGTGGCGGAGAACGGATCGAGCAGCACGTTGCGCAGGCGCATGCCGTCGCCGTCCAGGTAGGCGCGGATGTCGTCTTCGGATTCGCCCTGGTTGACGAAGGCGAAGGTCACGTCGGGCCGCCGCTCCTGCGCGGCGGCCAGCACCGGCATTTCGCGCCGGCAGGGCGGGCACCAGGTGGCCCACAGGTTGACCACCATCGGCTGGCCGGACATCGCCGCCAGGCTGACGGGCGTCTCGCGGTCGAGCATGGCGAGGTCGGTCGTAGACAGTTTCAGGGCAGAGGCCTGCATCAGCAACAGCGCGCCGGCCAGCAGCGCCCAGGATCCGAGCCCGGCACCCGCGGCCATCGCCAGGGGGCGCCGCAGCGGCTTTGCCTTGCGCGCCTGCCAGGCGCCGAACGCAAGGCCGGCGGAGGCGCCCGCCCACAGCGAGAAGCCGCCGTCACCCAGGCGGATGATCGACCAGGGATCGGCGAGGTATTCCGGCAGCCACTGCAGCACGAAGCCGACCCGCGCCGCGAGCAGGCCCACGAACAGCATGTCGACCAGCACCGGCGTGACCTTCACCCGTGGCTCCGGGGACGTCCGCGCCGTGCTCCAGCCAACAACCACGGCAATGGCCAGCGCCAGGAGCAGCACCGCCAGCTGGATCGGGAACGGTCCGATGCCGACCATCAGCCGGCCCCATCCATGACCCGCTGCAGGCGCTGCAGGAACGCGTCCGCTCCGAGCTCGCCGATCGTGCGCTCCGCCCGCCGTTCCTCGCCATCGGGCCCGACCAGCAGCAGCGTGGGCGGACCTGCGACCTGCCAGGCGCGCTGCAGCGCCTGGTCCTCGGCATCGTTGGCGGTGACGTCGGGGCGCAGCACCTGCATGCCCGCCAGCACCTCGGCCACGCGCGGGTCGCCGAACACGTCGCGCTCGATCACGTGGCAGGACACGCACCAGTCGGCGTAGAAATCGACCAGGGTCCACTGGCCGCGCGTGCCGGCCTCGGCGATGCGGTCTGCGACGTCATCCACGGTCTTGGCCTGCACGTATTCCACTGCCGGCGCGGCGGCCACGGGCGCCGCTCCGGCGGCGCCGAAGCCGGCCAGCGGACGCCAGGGATCGCTGGCGCCGGACGCGCCGCCGACCATCAGCGCCAGCGCCCACACCGACGACACCACCGCGAGATAGCGCGGCAGCCAGCGGCGGACCGGACTGCTGCCGGCCGGCGCCACCATCGCCACCAGGCCGACGGCGACCGCAAGCAGCCAGACACCCCACAGCGCCAGTTCGATGGCGGGCGACAGCACGCGCGCCAGCATCGAGATCGCGAGCGCCAGCAGCCCGTATCCGAACACCGCCTTGACCCGGTCCATCCACGCGCCCGGCCGCGGCAGGATGCGCGCGCCGAACACCGCGATCAGCAGCAAAGGGACCCCCATGCCCAATCCCAGCGCGAACAGCGCCAGGCCACCGGTCACCGCGCTGCCGGATTGCCCGATGTACAGCAGCGCGCCGGCCAGTGGCGCCGTCATGCAGGGCCCGACCAACAGCGCGGACAGGAAGCCGAGCGCCGCGGCGCCGGCCAGCGTGCCGCCCTGGCGTCCGCGACCGGCGCGCTCAAGCCGGTGGCGGACCCATGCCGGCAGCTGCAGCTCGAAGGCACCGAACATCGACAGCGCCAGCATCACGAACACGGCCGCGAACCCGCCCAGCAGCCAGGGGTTCTGCAGGGCGGCGCTCAGATTGGCGCCGGCCAGGCCCGCGGCGACGCCGAGCGCGGCGTAGGTCAGCGCCATCGGCAGCACGTAGGCGGCGGACAGCGCCAGCGCGCGCCGCGGCGGTGGCTCGCCGCCGACGATCAGGCTGGAGATGATCGGGATCATCGGCAGCGTGCAGGGCGTGAACGCCAGCAGCAGCCCGAGGCCGAAGAACACTGCGATCGCGGTCGCCAGGCTGCCGTTGGCCAGGCGGCTGGCAAGCTGCTGGTCTTCGCCCGCGGCAGTGGCCGGCAGCGCGGTAGCGATCATAGGGGTCGTGACGGCGACACTTTCGCCGGCGTGCGGCAGCTCGATGTCGAGGGTCTGCGGCGGATAGCAGATGCCGGCGTCGGCACAGCCCTGCCAGTGCAGCGTGGCGGTCGTGGCACCGCCGCCATCGACGCGCATGTCGACGGCGTCGTAATAGACCTCGGTGCGCCCGAAGAACTCGTCGGTCTTCTCCAGGCCCTTGGGCAAGGTGAGCGGCAACGGTCCGGCGCCTGTAGTGACGGACAGGCGATGGCGATAGAGGTAGTAGCCCGGTGCGATCTCGCCCTGCAGGCGCGTGCCGCCGTCCTCGCCGGCCGAGGCCTGCACGGTGAAGACATCGACGGGATCGAGGAACTCCGGCTCGGCGCGCCCGGCCAGCGAGGACAGCCAGTCCTGCGCCTGGGCACCCGCAGGCACGAACAGCGCGAACGCCCACAGCACGCGCAACAGCAACGACATTCGACTTCCCGGCATCTGCATGCGGGGCATCATCGGTGCCTGGGGTTAAGTGGGAATTAAGTGCGTTGGCGCGGTGCATGGCGTGTGGTCCGCCAGGGATGTCTGCGCTACGGTGGCGCCACCCCTTTGCCTGGAGCGCCGCCGATGCGGGTGCTGGTCGTCGAGGACGACGGACTCATCGCGCGCGGCATCGTGTCCGGCCTGCGCGCCTACGGCATGACCGCCGACAGCGTGCCGAACGCGGCGCAGGCGGCGCTTGCGCTGGGCGCCGGGCAGTTCGATGCGATGGTGCTGGACCTGGGCCTGCCCGACGAGGATGGCATGCAGGTGCTGGCCCGCATGCGCCGGCAAGGCGACACCTTGCCGGTCCTGCTCCTGACCGCGCGCGACGCCATCGAAGACCGCATCGCCGGCCTGCACGGCGGCGCAGACGACTACCTGGTGAAGCCTTTCGACCTGGGCGAGCTGGTGGCCCGCCTGCATGCCCTGGTCCGCCGCGCTGCCGGCCGCAGCGTGAACCTGATCGAAGCCGGCACGCTGCGCCTGGATCCGGCCAGTGGCCAGGCCTGGCTCGACGGAGCACCGGTGGAGCTGTCCCGACGCGAGACCGAGCTGCTGGCAAGCCTGATGCAGGCCGGCGGGCGCTGCCTGTCCGGTGAACAGCTCAAGGACCAGCTCTACGGCCTTGGGCAGGACGTGGGCAGCAACGCGATCAACGTGCATATCCACAATCTGCGCCGGAAGCTCGGTGCCGGTGTCGTGGACACCGTGCGCGGGCTTGGCTATCGCTTTGGCAAGGCCGGCCGATGAGCCTGCGACTGCGCCTGGTGCTCACCATCGGCATCGCGCTGGCGGTGCTGTGGAGCGGGGCGGCGGTGTGGATGCTGCGCGACCTGGACCGGCACCTGCAGCAGACGCTGGATGAGCGCCTGTCGATGTCGGCACGGATGGTGTCGGGACTCCTGGCGCAGTCACCGATCGGCGAAGGCGACGCGCCGGCGATGAGCGTGCGCGACGCGGTCACCGTGCCCGGCAGCCGCGGCATGGCGTGCCAGATCCGTTCGCTGCGCGGCGAAGTGGTGGCGGTGACCCGCGGCGCCCCTGCGCTGGCGATGTCCGCAGCTGCACCCGGCTATCGCACTCAGGCGGTGGATGGAGTGGAGTGGCGCACCTACACGCTGCAAAGCGACGGGTACAGCATCACCACCGCCGACAGCCTGGACGAGCGCCTGTCCCTGCGCCGCGGAATCGCGCTCGCAGCCGGACTGCCGTTCCTGATTGCCGCCGTGGGCGGCCTGCTTGCACTCTGGATTGGGGCAAGCCGTGGCCTGGCACCGCTCGAGCAGCTGCGCAGGACGCTGGCGCAGCGCGAGCCCGACAGCATCGCGCCGGTCGAGGTCCGCTCACCGCCCACCGAACTCCGCCCGCTGATCAACGGCTTGAACCGCCTGTTGCAGCGCATCGGGCAGGCGATGCAGCGCGAACGCAGCTTCACCAACGATGCCGCGCACGAACTGCGCACCCCGTTGACTGCGATCGACACCCATCTCCAGGTAGCGCGGCTGACCACGGGGGCGGAAGCGCAGCAGGCGCTCGCCGATGCCGACGAGGGCGTACGCCGCATGCGTTCGACGCTGGACCAGCTGCTGATGCTGGCGCGCGTCGAGGGCCGGCTCCCGTTCGACGAGGGCGACCTGATCGACGCTGACGAAGTGGTGGGCCGGGCCATCGAGGCGAACGCGGCGAACGCCCTGGGGCGTCTTGTCCGCAGCGGCACTGGCGGTGCATCGCTGCCGGATGTTCCGCCGGCGCTGGCCGTGGCGGCACTGCGCAATCTGATCGACAACGCCTTGCGCTACTCGCCCACGGGAAGCTCCGTGGAGGTGGTCACCCATAGCGATGGCACGAGTGTCCGTTTCCGGGTGATCGACCAGGGACGGGGGCTTGATCCGGGTGATGCCGAGCACGCCATGCAGCGGTTCTGGCGCGGGCAGGGTGGCGGTGGAAGCGGCTTGGGCTTGGCGATCGTCGACGCCATCGCGACCCGATATGGTGGGCAGGTCACGTTGAAGTCGGGCGAGGCCAATGGGGCGGTCGCAGAGCTGGTGCTCCCTCTGAGACAGGACGGAGACGGACGCCGCGAACGCCTGGCTTGATCTTGACGTTGACCAGCGTCTCTCCCACGCGTTCTGCAATGAACGTGCACGTGCTTCCGGCGAAGGCTGCCCCGATCAGCCGACCCGTCGGCTGGGCCTCAGGTCCAGCCAAGCTCACCGGCCGTTCGATAAAGCATGTAGAGCGCGACGAAGATGATCAGGCCGGCAAGGACCAGAGTGAGCACGCCTTTGCGGTCAGCGAGGCGCGTCGCCAGCCGCGTGCCGGACAGGCTGCCGATCGCACCGCCTGCAATGAACACCGCTGCGATTGGCCAATCGACGAGCCCGGCACTGGCGTAACTCAGCGCGGTCGTCAATCCGAAAGCCGCCACTGCCACAAGTGACGAACCGACCGCGAAAAGAATCGGCATGCCGGTCGAGGCGATGAGCCCGGGGACCACGAGAAAGCCGCCGCCAATCCCGAAGAAGCCCGAGAGCAGACCAGTCCCGGCGCCCGAGCCCAAGAGCTTCAGCGCGTTACCGCGATTCAGCACCACCGCCGGATTGCCCGGGCGCCCGCGCGAGCGGAACATGAGACCTGCGACGAGCAGCATGAGCAACGCGAACAGGGCGAGCAGCATCTGCCCGTCCATTGCCCTGCCGAGCATCGCACCCGTCCACGCGCCGGCCACACCGGCGGTAGCGAAGGTCGCGGCACACCGCCACTTCACATTGCGCTTGCGGGCGTGGCTGCCGAGGCCGATCAGCGCGTTCGCTGCAACGGCGAGCGCGCTGGTTCCGATCGCCACGTGTGGATCGTCCACTCCGACGAAATAGACCATCAAGGGAACTGCCAAGATCGATCCACCCCCTCCCACGAGCCCCAGCGTGAATCCAACGGCACTGCCCGCCAGCGCTCCGAACAGGAGTTCAAGGATGGTCACGCTTTGTCCTCCACGCTCCGGCAGTAGGCGGCATACAGGACGTCGAGCACCCAAGCGGCAGGGTCCTCGGCGAGCGAATAGATGATGGTTTGGGCTTCGCGCCGCGTATTCACCAGCTCCATGTCCCGCAGGATGGCCAAGTGCTGCGAAAGCGCGGACATGCTCAGCGAGGTGATGGGCTGGAGCTCACCGACCGAACGTTCGCCTTCTGCGAGCTGGCAAAGCACGAGCAGGCGGGCAGGATGCGCCAACGCCTTCAGCAGTGCGGCGGCTTCATCGGCGTGCTTCGCCATGTCGAAGGGGGAGGGCGGAGTGCCGGAAATCGTCTTCGGTGAACGGGTCATGGCAGATACTTTAGAGAACTCTTGACAGTAATATTAGATAAACTAATGTAGAGTTATCTAACATAAAATTGCAAGGAGCCCGAAGTGATTCCGCGGGTGACCAACTTCTTCGATCCGGCGACATCCTCCTTCACCTAAGTGCTTTATGACCGCGACGGTGGCCATGCGGCCGTAATCGATCCGGTGCTCGACTACGATCCCGCCAGCGCCCGCACCTCGACCGGGTCAGCCGAACGCGTGCTCGAATTCGCGCGCTCCCATGACCTGCCCGTGGACTGGATCCTCGAGACACACGCACATGCCGACCACCTTACGGCCGCCGCCCACCTCAGGCGGGGAACCGGGGCGAAGGTCGCGATCGGCCGTGGCATCACGCAGGTCCAGGACAGCATCCATGGGGGTCGGAACGTCGGCGAGGACACGTTCGTGAAGATGCGTACCCGGCGTGACGCGACGCTCGCGCCGCCGAAACTGATCCTGCCGGCGCTGCAGGTGAACATTCGTGCCGGCGAACTGCCGCCTCCCGATATCAACGGCGTCCGCTACCTGCGGCTTCCGCTCAACCAGCTCGGAGATGGCCATTGACGATACGGCAAGGCGGCTGCCGTCAGGCGGATCCTCGGCGGCGTCGTGCTTCCGAAATCCATGAAGAAGTCCTTGCCCGCCCGCGCTGGAGCACATCGACGCGCGACTGCTGACCGGTGCTTCGCAACTACTGTGCTGCGTGCAGGGGGACGTCGTGTGGGTCTGTGCTTCATAGATCGCCGGACAGAATCCTGAGTGTCCGCTATTTGCCGCAAGCGGACGTCGCCAGGGTGGCGCCCGACCTCGCTATGCCGTTGATCCCCAGTACTGATGCTCGCGCTCTCGACAGTAGTACTGGCTCTGCAAGCTACACAATCAACAAGCAGGCGGCGCGCTGGGTTCACGGCAACGACCGTATTGGAAAGGTCGAGGAGGCCGCACAGGCAAGTTTGGGGAAGGGCGACAAGGACCGACGGGTGGCTTTTCCATCTAGGGCCAAGAGCTGACTGCAGCGAAATCGCGCCTTCTTGCAACCTGTCCCACGGGAGGGTTGCACGGACTGCGTGGAATGCCTCAGTTGGCACTCACGAAGCCTCGGTTGCGCCGGCAGAGGGTAGGCTCACCGTCACACGAAGCCCGCCCAACGTCGGCGAGCTGTCGAGCGCGATGCTCCCTCCGTGCAGGTCCAGCACTTGGCGTACGATCGAGAGACCCAGCCCGCTTCCGGCCACGCCGGCACCCAGTTCCCGGTGGAAACGGTCGAACACGCGCTCGCGCGCATGTGCGGGAATTCCGGGGCCGCTATCCTCGACGACGAGTCTCGCTCCACCGTCCTCGCGCGCCACGCGCACTCGTACCGCACCTCCGACGGGGGCATGGCGGCAGGCGTTGTCCACGAGGTTCCCCACCAGGGCATCAAGCGCAGCCTCATCGCCGACGACATCGCAAGCTGCACCCTCGAGGCTGATGAAAGTCCCGCGTGCGGCATCAAGTGCACGCCTGTCGGCCAGGTGCGCTTCGGCAAGCGCGTGCAGGTCGACGTGGTGCGGAGACCAGGTTCGCGCTCCCGGTTCGACGCGGCTCAGCTGGAGCAACTGCTCCACCAGGCGTTCGATGCGCGATACGGCGACATCGAGCTGCTGCTGCGTCGTCACACGATCTGCCGGATCGGTCGAGGCCTTCAGATTGTCGGCATGCAGCTTGACCGCGGCGACGGGGGTGCGCAGCTCGTGCGCTGCATCGGCAGTGAAGCGTCGCTCGCGCTGGAACGAGGCATCCAGGCGCACGAGGAGCCGGTTGATCGCAGTGATGAGCCCGTGTACCTCACGCGGAACACCGTCTGGCTTCAGCGGGCGCAGATGGTGGGCCGCGCGTGCTTCAACCTGGTCCGATACCCGCAGCAGGCCACGCAGGCTCCAGCCGACCAGCACCCAGACCAGTATCGCCATCAAGGGGATGGCCAGGAGCAGGGGAAGCAAGGTGCCTTCGGCAAGGTCTCCGGCCAACTCTGCGCGGATGTCGGCGCGTTCCCCGGACTGATACCAGTATCCGCCTGGCGAACGAAGCGTGAACGTGCGCCAGTGCGCGTCGTCGATCACGACATTCGCGAACCCAGGCACCAGCGGCGCCAGCGGCGTCTCCGGACCGCTGTCCGAGCGCAACAGGATGTGCCCTGCCGCATCGCGGACCTGGAAGGCGAGCTTGGTTTCGTACGCATGCCCGGTGGGAAACGCAAGGGCGTCGCCGACGCCTTCCGCAGCGCCCTGCCAGACGGCGATGACCAGCGGATCGCCATTGGCGCCGTTGTTCCCGAGATCGCCAAGCGGCGCATCGACCAGGCTCATCAGCACGCGCGAAGAGTGGGCGAGTTTGGCATCGAACATCTCACCGGCTTCCTGCAAACCGGCGCGGTAACTGAATGCACCGGCGATGAGCATGACAAGCGACATCACGCCGATGAGTCCGACCAGCAGAAGGCGGCGGATCGATCTCATGCGTCGGTCCTGTCCACGTCTTCGAGCCCGTAGCCGACACCTCTCACGGTCCGGATCAGGCCCGGATGCAGGCGCTTGCGGAGATGGTGGACATGCACGTCGATCGCGTTACTGGCCACGTCGTCGTCCCAGCCGTAGAGACGCCTTTGGGCCGTCTCCCGGGACACGATGCGCCCCGGATGCTCCATCAGCAGTCGAAGGAGAGAGACCTCGCGTCGCGGGAGATCGACGACGCGCCCATGCCAGGTGACGGTCAACGTGGCAGGATCCAGCGCGAGTCCTCCGAACGAGAACGCGGGACGCGCCTGCCCGCTGCTGCGCCTGAGGAGCGCCCGGACCCGAGCAAGGAGTTCGCCGCTGTCGAAGGGCTTGCCGACATAGTCGTCTGCGCCAAGATCCAGGCCCATCATGCGGTCAGCGGCGCGCTCGCGGGCGCTCAACACAAGGATGGGCACGGTGGCGCCGGCGCGCCTCGCCTCGCGGATGACATCGAGGCCGTCCAGACGCGGAAGCCCCAGATCGAGGACCACGAGATCGATGCCGCCGGCCTTGATGGCTGCGAGCGCGCTGCTGCCATCCTGGAGCCAGTCGACTGCGTAGGCCGCGCGCCGCAACGCCGTGCGCAACCCTTCACCCAACGACGGATCATCCTCTACCAGCAAGATGCGCATTGGGTCAGTCTGTGACCAAGCTCAGCGGCTGGCAAGATGCCTGCGCACCTCGGCGAGCTTGCGTGCGGCCTCGCTGCGGCGACCGCGGTCGGCGACGTCCCTTCCGGCACGGGGCGGCGCGGCGATTGCCTTCTCGAACACCGTCGCGGCGCCGGCCCAATCGCCCTGGTCCCGGAGAAAATCGCCGTAGAAGTAGTTCGCATCGATATCGGTGGCATCGATCACGAGCGCGCGCTGCAGGTGCTCGCGTGCCTTGGCCTCGTTGCCAAACCCCAGCGGCCAGCCAGGCACCTGGTAGTACAGCGCCCCCAGGCTGGTATGCGCTGCGCCGCCGAGGGCTGCAGAGTCGAGCGCGATCGCAGCCTCGAAATCCCGCCGTGCCTGCTTGGCGAGCGACAGCGCGCCAAGACCCCCGCGTTCGCCGGCCAGGCTGGAACGCACGATACCGTCCCAGATCAGCGCGTCGGGATCGCGCGGTCGCGCTGCGACCACGGCTTCGGCTGTGGCGGCGAGGGCAGTCAGCGCTGCCTCGCGTTCGGGCTTCGGCGTGACGTACATGGTCTGTGCCCACTGATCACGAATGGCGACGACCGACGCGGCCGGCTCCGCGGCCGATGCAAGAGCGGAAACGGCGAGGCAGACGGCAAGGGCAATAGCGGCGAATCGCTCAAAGTGCGAGTGGATCATGACGATGCTCCTGGAAGGCGGCGGAGGCGAAGCCACCGGCGTGGTGGCGAATCAGCGGCAGTTGCCGCGCGAGGCTGCGGTCGACAAGGGCGGGCATCACGCCATTGAGGCGTGCGAACAGCGCTTCGGGCCAGCCGAGCTGACGGCGCCGGGTGCCGTGCTCGATCGCGCGCACCAGCGTCTCGGCGACCGCAGCCGGCGCATCGACGCGTGTGCCGAGTGCGTGGTTCAGCGCATTCACGGCCGGCGAGTTGAACGCGGTGTTCGTCGCGCGCGGCGCCAGGTACTGGAAGCGCACCGGGGTGTCCGCGTACTCCCGCCCCAGGCCCTCAATCAGCCCGCGCAGCCCGAACTTGCACGCGCTGTAGGCTGAGAATCCCGGAAAGGCAAGGCTGCCGAAAGTGGAGCCGATGGCAACCACTGCGGCCTGGGGATGCGATTGCAATACGGGCAGCAGGCCACGGATCAACTGCATGGGCGCGATGAGATTGGTCTCCACCAGGGCCGCGAGCTCGGCGTCGTCCTGGGTCGGGAACAGGCCGAACGCGGGCCGGGCGTGAGCGAGCAGCAGCACCGATGGCGAGGGCACCAGCGTGCGTACGCGCGCCAGCAGGGCCGCGCGATCAACGGCCTCGGTGAGATCGGCGGCGAACGGAGTGACCGCGCCTGCCGGGTGAGCCCGCGCCAGCGCCGACAACCGGGCCGCATCCCGCGCGACCGCCAGCACGTGCGCACCGCGCGCGACCAGCGTGGCCACCAGCGCCACACCGATGCCGCCGGTGGCGCCGGTCAGCAGCACGGTTGTGTCCTGGAGCTCCATCACGCGGCCTCCGCGCGGCGCACGTCAAGGCCGGGCGCGTGCAGCGTGCGGAACACGTCGGCGTACAGCACATAGAAGCGCCGCGCCGCGCGGACCACCGCAGCCTGGTCGTCCCGGTCGTTCAGGCGGTTCATCAGGCTCTGGAAGAAGCCGGCGTGTTCGATGTCGAGGTCGCCATGGGACAGCAGGTAGCTGAAGGCTGTGCGCGGGAGGCCTAGCGAGCTTTCGATGCTGGTGGCCGCGTGCGTCGCCAGCGCGACGCTGGTGCCCTCCAGCACCAGCACCATGCCGAAGAAGCCGACGGGGTTGCCACGCGCGATGGTGTCGTAGGCGTACGCGACCATCAGCTCGGTGGCCAGCGACGGTTCCGAGGCAGCAGCGGCCGCGCGGTCGGCATCGCAGGCGGCGATGTCGTCGAGTACCCATTCCTGGTGGCCCATCTCCTCCTCGATGTATTCGCCGATGGCGGTCCGCAGCCATTCCAGCCGCGCCGGGAGGCGTGCGCCGCATGCCATCAGGAGCGGCACGGTGTGGCGCACGTGGTGGTAGGCCTGGGTCAGGAAGTCGACGTAGGTCTCGCGCGTGATGTCGCCGGAGAGTGCGCGCTGGATGATCGGCAAGGTGACGAGCACAGCGCGCACGTCGGCGGTTTCGGCCAGCAGGCGGTCATGAAAGGTCATGCGTTCAGTTCCATGGGAAGTGGAGTGGGGTCGAGCTCGTCATAGGCGTGGGCAATGGCGTCGACGTGAGCCCGCGCGATCACATCGCGCCGCGGACGGCCGTTGTCGGTGAGGAAGCCGCCCGCGGAGGAGAACGGTCGCGGGGCCCGGATCACGTGGGCGACCCGCGCGTAGTCCGGCAGGCCGGCATTGACGGCGTCCAGCGCGCTTTGGACGGTCGCGGCGTCCGCTTCGGGATCTCGCAGCCACGCAACGGCGACGTTGAACGGCCGGCCCTCGCCCAAGACGACCGCCTGTGCGAACAAGGGGTGCTGCAGCAGTTCGCCCTCAACCCATTCGGGAGAGATGTTGCGACCGAAGCTGGTGATGAACATGTGCTTGCGACGGCCGGTGACGTGGACGAACCCGTCGTCGTCGACATGGCCGAGATCGCCGGTGGCGATCGGGCCGGAGGGTGGGCCATCCTCGCCAAGGTACGACAGGCAGCGCACGCCCTCGACGTGCAGCTCGCCATCGACGACCGACACGTTCGCGTGCGGAAGCGGGCGTCCGACGCTGCCGGGCCGCACCGCACCTGGCCTGTTCAGGGCAACCACCGAAACACACTCGCTCAAGCCATAGCCTTCGAACACGGGCATCCCGAGCGCGGCCGCACGCGACAGCAGTGCGGGTCCGACGCGGCCGCCGCCGACTGCGACAAACCGCAGCGATGCAGGCAACGCGACTCCCTGCTCCGCGGCCATGACCAGGGCCGACAGCAGTTGCGGGAAAACGATGACGCTGTGTGGCGCGTAGCGATGCAGGGACGCGACCAGGCGCGTCACGTCGAGTCCCGCGGCGCCGCTGTAACCGACGTCGCCCAGCGGTGGCACTGCGATGTCCGCACCGGACAGCAGGGCGCCGTACAGGCCGGAGATGTTTTCCAGCAGCGTGGACAGCGGCATCAGGCACAGATGGCGGGTGGGTGCGAGGGGCCGCGCCGCGCCGACCAGCGCGCCTGCCACCGTCAGCAGTGCGGGTGCATCGATGCATACTCCCTTGGGCTGGCCAGTCGTGCCGGAAGTGAAGGTAATGCACGCGGTGCCGACGGGAAGCGGCGTGTGCCACGTGGCGAGAAAGCGCGCCCGCAGGCCGGGAACCAGGCGCACCGCGTCGCCGGCAGACGACCCATCGTCGGCCAGGACCAGGAGCTCGGCACCACTGCGGGCAAGTGCGTGCCTGGCCTGCGATGGGCTGAAGAACGTGGGGAGCGGGACGTGCACAAGCCCGAGCGCGCGCAGTGCGAGATCGAGCGCGAGCCAGTCCGGACCATTGTCGAGTCGGCTTGCAATGACGCGTGCACCACGGGCCTGCAGCGCATCGGCAATGGCGAGCGCGTGCGCGCGCAACGTCGCGCCGTCAAGGCAGCCGTCGCTGCCGAGCACGCGGGTCGTCGTCGTCTCCAACGACTGGAGCAGGTCGCCGAATCCCATCATCCGAGAGCCCCCATCACGACAGGATCCGGCTGCTTTACGCGCTGCGGCGCCGTCCTGGCCGGTGCCTGCAGAAACGCATGCGCCGCGGACAGGTCGCCGAACAGTACTTGCGGCTGCACATCGTAGTACCGCCCCCAGTCGCGGGCGTCGCCATGCAAACGCGAGCGGTCCGCGTCAGCAAGCACGATGGTATCCAGGTGCAGGCGATCGAACGCGTTGCGCAACTGCCGGGTGGCGGTGAACAGGACCCAGCGCAGCCCTGCCGCGTGCAGTGTCCCGGCAAGGTGCACGATCAACGCACGCGCGTCACCGCCACGCAACGCCGCGAGATTGCCCACCTCGACCAGCTCGCACCGCCGCGCGACTTCACGGCCATGGGCGGCGATCGCGGCCTCGGCCGGGCCGTCGAGGTACTGCTCGACAAACAGCGGGCCCTCGGAACCGAGGCGCAGGCCCACCGCGGCCTGCAGTCGCCCGGCATCGTCGCGGAAGGCCAGCAGATGCGGCAAAAAGCTGCGCAGCAGGGCGCCATAGCGGACGCGGTACGCGTGGCCGATGAAGTGTTCGACCTCGTCGCGTGCAGGGTCGCCAGGCTCAACGCATTCGCAGCGGGCCCAGGGGCGGGGGTGACGAATTGCAGATGGGGTATCCATGGGAGCGCATGCTGCGAGCGCCGGATTACCCCCTGATTAGCCCGAAGTTAGGACTTCGTTCGGAGAGATCGGTGCCGCGCTGGGCAGCACTCTAGGTCGTGATGGACCGGTTCTTGATCCCCGTCAGCATCTGGACGGCCAAATCGACTTGGGGTCGCAAGATGCCGGGACGATGTGAGCTCCTGACCTCGTCCGCACCGAAGCAGCGTTCTACGCGTTACCTAACCCACCATGAGTGCGCACGCCGCGGCCGCCGGGTCCACCGACCATGTCAGGGCGAAGGTCTTCGACATCCGCCTTGTCGAAGCGGACTTCGACGCGATCCTGCACGACCTGCTCGCATCGCGGTTGTCGGACCTTGAGATCGCCGCGTTCGCCACCGCCTGCGCGGGTGATCGGCTGGATCTCGATGAAACGGTCGCCCTGACGCGGGCGATGATCGCGGTCGGCGAGCGGCTCGACTGGGGCGACGGCTTCGTCCTCGACAAGCACTGCGTCGGTGGACTGCCCGGGAACAGGACCTCACCGATTGTCGTCCCCATCGTCGCGGCACTCGGGTACCGGGTTCCGAAGACCTCCTCCCCCGCCATCACCTCCCCGGCAGGCACGGCGGACGTCATGGCGACGATGACCCGTGTCGACCTCGGCCTCGACCTGATGCGGCGCGTCGTGGAGGCGCATGGGGGCTGCCTGGCCTCCGGGGGGCGGATGCATCTCAGTCTCGCCGACGACCTGCTGATCCAGGTCGAACGGCCCCTCGACTTCGACAGCGACGGCCAGATGGTCGCGAGCATCCTGTCGAAGAAGGCCGCGGCCGGCTCGACCCATGTGCTGATCGACATCCCGGTCGGTCCGACGGCCAAGGTCCGGACACACGCGGCGGCGGACGCCATCGCACGCCGGCTGGCCTTCGTCGGCGAGGGCGTGGGCCTGCGGGTCGGTATCCACCTGTCCGATGACCGACAGCCGGTGGGGTGGGGCATCGGCCCGACGCTGGAAGCGCGCGACGTGCTGGCGGTTCTGCGCAACGAGGCGGATGCGCCAGCGGACCTCCGGGAACGCTCGCTCGATGTGGCCGGGGCGGTCCTGGACCTCCTGCCCGGATCACAGCCCGGGGCAGGGCGCGCGCGGGCCCTCGACGTGCTGCAGTCGGGGCAGGCACTGCAGAAGTTCCTGGCCATCTGCGAGGCCCAGGGCGGATTCAGCGAGCCGCCGGCCGTGCGGTACGTGGGATCGTTTCGTGCCCAAGGCGATGGCGCCATCCTGTCCATCCACGACCGCCATCTGGCGCGTGTCGCGAAGCTGGCGGGTGCGCCGCGCGATCCGACGGCAGGCGTGCGCTGCGTCTGGCGCGTGGGTGACCGCGTGAAGCGTGGCGACGAACTGCTTGTCGTGCAGGCGGGCACCCGGGGTGGGCTGGACTTCGGACTCGCGTATGCCTCGGCCCATCCGGAGATCTTTGCCATGGGGTCCCACTGAGGGGCGGTCGTGCTGCCCGCCTGTCTGGATGACCGGACTGTTGCTGTGGAAGTTGCGGCGGGCGTCGGGCTGATGTGGTCACGCGGGTGGGCGAGCCGGTTGTGGAGGCGAGTGCCGCCCACGCAGCACCGACCCGAGCGCGGCTGCCGCGAGCAGCATCGCCGCGAACGGGACGATTGCACCCAAGGGTGGCACCGTGAGGTCCAGCAAGGCCGCGGCCGGCGGCCACAGCAGCATGCCGAAGCCGCCCACCGCCACCGCCGCGACCACACGGCGGGCAAGGGCGCCGCGCAGGCCGGACAGTCCTGCGGCGCTGCCAACGGCGACTGCGATCAGCAGGCCGGCCACCATCGACCGCGCCAGGCCGACGTCCTCGTCGATCCACATGAACCATCCGGCCATCACCGCCAGGGTCGCGAGCACGCCGCCAACCAGCAGCCACACCACCTGGCCGCGGTGGAAGATCCGTGCGCCAGCGGGTGCAAGGGCCGTCGGGACGTCGTCGGCCCCTTGCTGGAACGCCAGCAATGCAAGCGGGTGAATCGCCAGTTCCAGCAGCACGATCACCATCGGGAGATAGGGCAGCGGCTGCCCGGCAAGCGGCAGCACGGCCGCGGTCAGCACCAGCGGAATGTGCACGAGCAGCAGGAACGCGAAGCTCGCGCGCAGGTTGGTGAACAACTGCCGGCCCTCGGCAATGGCGCGCACCAGCGTGGAGAAATCGTCGTCGAGCAACACGATGGCCGCGGCGTCGCGTGCTGCACGGGTGCCGCGGCCGCCCATCGCGATGCCGACATCGGCGGCCCGCAACGCGGGGACGTCGTTGATGCCGTCGCCGGTCACCGCCACGCGTTCGCCCTGGCGCTGCAGGCGCTGCACGAGCACCAGCTTCTGCCCGGGAAGGCAGCGCGCGACGACGTCGGGCAGGGGCGCCTTGTCGGCAACCACCTCATCGCCCTGGCGCACACTCGGGTGGCCATCGCCAAGCCCGAGTTCGGTGGCAATCGCGACCGCGGTCGCCGGATGGTCGCCGGTGAGCATGATCACGCGGATGCCGTGGCGACGCGCCGCAGCCACGGCGTCGGCCACGCCTGGGCGCAGCGGATCCTCGAAGGCCAGCAAGCCGAGGAAGGTGTAGCCGTCGTCGGGTTCGGCGGTGGCTTCGCTGGCGACGCGCCGCTCGGCGCAGGCCAGCATCTTGTGGCCTTCAGCGGCCAGCGTGCCCACACGTTCCAGCCACTCCCTGGCCGCACCAGGCTCCAGGCTGCAGTGGCCCAGCACCGTTTCGGGTGCACCCTTCATGACCGCAAGGCGGCCGTCGGCGTCGTCGACCAGACCCACCTGCCGTCGGCGTGCCTCGCTGAAGGGAAACGTCAGCGCCGCCACCACGGTTCCTGCCAGCGCGACGATGGCCTCGTCGACCGGGTCGCGGCTGTCGGGTCCCGAGGCACCCGCGGCCGCGTGCAGCAGGCGCTCACGCGAGACGCCCTCGGCAGGAACGAGATGCGAAAGCTGCACCCGGCCCTCGGTGAGCGTGCCCGTCTTGTCGGTGCAGATGCAGGTGATACGGCCGATGTTCTCGACCGCCACCGCGCGCCGCACCAGGGCGCGCCGGCGCGCGAGACGGTAGACGCCGACGCCGAGGAAGGCTGCGAACACGAGTGGAAACTCCTCGGGCAGTGCGGCCACCGCCAGGGTGATCGCGGCAAGCAGCGCATCGATGAAGCCGAAGCCCTGCCAGAGGCGCACCACGGCAAGCAGCACGCACAGGCCCACGGCGACGGCCAGGAGCACGGCGGTGAGTCGCCTGATCGAGCGCTGCAGCGGCGTCGCCTCCTGCGCCACCGCCTGTGCGGAGCGCGCGAGCTCTCCGTACAGCGTGCCCGGGCCGGTCGCGGCGACCAGCAGCGCGGCCTCACCGGTCAGCAGGCGCGTGCCGGCGGACAGCCAGTGATCATTGGAGATGGTGCGGTCGATCGCACCCTCGGGCACCGGCTGCTTGCGCACCGGGAAGGATTCGCCGGTCAGCGCGGACTCGTCGATCTGGACGCCCTCGCCGGTGCTCAGCACGCCATCCGCGGGAACCCAGTTGCCGGCGCTGACAATGACGCGGTCGCCGGGAACCAGCCCGCGGCTGTCGATGGTGCGGCGGACGCCGTCGCGGATGACGTCCGCGTGGTCGGCAAGCCGCGCCGCGAGTGCGGCGGTACTGGTCTGCGTGCGCCCGTGCAGGAAGGCGTCCATGCCGAACAGCGGCACGATCGCCGCCAGCAGCACCAGGGCCTCGTTGCGTTGCCCCACCAGCACGAACAAGCCGGAACTGACCAGCAGGAACCACAGCATCGGGTCGGCAAGGCTGGCAGCGAGCAGGCGCCAGACACCGCCGCGCATCGGCGGCAGGATGTCGTTGGCGCCATGCTGCGCCAGGCGTGCAGCGGCCTCGGCAGTGGAGAGGCCACCCTGGGCGGTCGTCAGGAGTGCAGGATCAATCTCGTGCTGCATCGGCCGCAACGCCAAGGTCCACCCGCTCCATCTGGTCCGGAACCCGGGCATTCCAGCCGAGCTCCCGCCGCATGCGGGCGCGCAGGGTATCCGCGGCGGTCGGCTCGCCGTGGGTGACGTAGATGCTGGACGGCGGTGTTGCGGACCGGGCCAGCCAGGCCAGGATCTCGTCCGCGTCGGCATGTGCGGAAAACGACTGCAACTGCACGACCTCGGCACGGATGTCGACGTTGCGACCAAACATCCGAAGCGTTCGTTGGCCATCCCGCAGCGCGGCGCCGCGGGTGCCGCCGGCCTGGTAGCCCGACAGCAGGATCGCATTGCGCGGGTCCGGGCCGAAGGCCTCGACGTGGTGCAGCACCCGGCCCCCCGTCAGCATGCCGCTGGCGGAGATGATGACCATAGGTCCGCGGCGACGGTTCAGCGCCTTGGAGGCCTCGACGTCCTCGATGATCGTTGCAATGCCGAACAGCGCGTCACAGTCCTGCGCCGACAGCCGGTGTTCGCCGATATGGCTCCGATACAGCGACGTGGCCTTCGACGCCATCGGGCTGTTCAGGTAAACGGGCACGCGCGGGATCGTGCCACCCTGCTGGAGACGTGCAAGGTGGAGCAGCAGCTCCTGCGCGCGACCCACCGCGAAGGCGGGGACGACGGCGACACCACCACGCGCGGCCACGCGCCGGATCACCGTCGCGATTTCCGTCTCGCCGTCCACATGGGGATGGCTGCGGTCGCCGTAGGTGGACTCGCAGACCAGGACATCGCAGGGCGGAAGTGGCGCCGGCGGAGGGAGCAGGGCGTCCGCCGGACGGCCAAGGTCGCCGGTGAAGTGCAGTCGACGGCCGGCTACCGTGAGCGTCACCTGCGCGGCGCCGAGGATATGCCCGGCGACGATGAAGCTGGCGGACATGCCGCCCGGCAGCTCGAACTGCCGCCCGAATTCGATGGGGCGCAGCTGCCGGAGCGCGGCGCGCGCGGCCTCCTCGTCGTACAGGGGCTCCGGTCTGGCATGCCGCGAATAGCCCTTCAGCGCCGCGAACCGGGCCTCCTCTTCAAGCAGCCGGCCGCTGTCGGGAAGCAGCAGGCCGCAGAGATCGCGCGACGCGCGCGTGCAGTACACCGGCCCGCGAAAGCCTTCGCGGACCAGGCGGGGCAGATAGCCGGAATGATCGAGGTGCGCATGCGTCAGCACGACCGCGTCGATGGAATCCGCCGGAACCGGAAACGGCCGCCAGTTGCGCTCGCGAAGTACCTTGTAGCCCTGGAACAGGCCACAGTCGACAAGGACGCGGGTGCCACCACTTTCGACCAGGTAGCGCGACCCGGTGACGGTACCCGTGGCGCCGAGAAACTGGAGGGTGGGACCAGGGGATGGCAGCATCAGGGCCTCCTTGAGATGTCCACGCTGCGACTGCCACGAACTATGCGGGAACAATCTACGCCAAGTCAGCCGGCAATGAAGCCGGGAAGCCATGATCGGCCTCGAGGCGCGTGGCCTCACCACGTCGTTTGACTGGAGATCCGGATGAGTGAGCTCGCGACGCTTGCCCTGGCAGTATGGGCGGGAATCCTGGTGTTGGCCTTCGCCAATGGTGCGCTTCGTGAGGCCCTGTTGCTGCCGCTGCTTGGGAAGCGGATGGCCTTCGCTGCGAGCGGAATCCTGTTGGCCGCCATCGTCATCTGGGTGGCCTGTTTGGCAGCCTCCTGGATGGGCCTCCGGACCGGCGCCCAGGCCGCGGCCGTCGGGGCAGGCTGGCTGCTGATGACCATCGCGTTCGAATGCGGGCTGGGACTGGTGCAGGGAAAGGCATGGTCTGAGCTCCGAGCGGCGTACCGCTTCCGTGACGGAAACCTCTGGCCCCTGGTATTGCTGGCAACTGCATGTGCCCCTGCCGTCGCCTTGGTACTGCGCTGCTGACGGTGGCCCGGCAGGCAGTATCCGCGTTGAATCGTGGACCTGGCCAGCCGCTAGCCGCAGGATGGTCCCCGGGAGTTGGCCTGCCCCGATTGCTTTCTTCGTAGCCATAGCAATGCCCTTGCGTTCCTGGGAGCAGTAAGCAGGGGCAGCAGACACAGGAGGCAAGCCGAATGAGCACGATGCGGGCGGCGGTGGCTCGGCAACTGCGGGCGCCCTTGGGGTTGGAGGACATGCCCATCCCCTCCCCGGGCCCGGGCCAGGTTCTTGTCAGGATAGAAGCGTCAGGCGTGTGCCACACCGACCTGCACGCAATCGATGGTGACTGGCCGGTCAAGCCGACGCTCCCCCTGATCCCGGGGCACGAGGGCGTGGGCTATGTCGCTGCGCTTGGTGCTGGCGTCACCGGGATCCGCGAAGGGGATGCCGTCGGCATCCCATGGCTGCATGACGCCTGCGGCGTCTGCGAGTACTGCCGGACGGGATGGGAAACGCTGTGCGAGTCCCAGCACAACTCCGGCTACAGCGTGAACGGGACCTACGCGGAATACGCACTCGCTCAAGCCGCGTTCGTGGGACGCCTGCCGGCAAACCCTGACTTCGCGGCGCTGGCGCCGATCCTGTGTGCCGGTGTGACGAGCTACAAGGGGCTCAAGGAGACCGAGGTGCGGCCGGGGCAATGGGCCGCCATCTCGGGTATCGGCGGTCTGGGTCACCTGGCCGTGCAGTATGCGAAAGCGATGGGTCTGCACGTGGTCGCGCTGGATGTGTCCGATGAAAAGCTCAAGCTCGCCCGGGAATTGGGTGCCGATGCGTGTGTGAACTGCTCCGGCGAAGGCGCTGCGCAAGACGTCCTGAAGCTGACGGATGGCGGGGCGCACGGAGTCCTGGTCACGGCGGTCTCCCCCGCGGCGTTCGCCCAGTCCATCGGCTGCGTCCGACGCGGCGGCACGGTCGCGCTCGTCGGCCTGCCACCCGGCGATTTTCCGACACCGATCTTTCCCGTGGTCCTGAAGCGCATCACCATCCGCGGCTCGATCGTCGGCACGCGGCAGGATCTCGCTGAAGCCATCGAGTTTGCAACGGAGGGCAAGGTGGCGACCAGGTTCACCGTGGAGCCATTGTCGGCGGTGAACGAAGTGCTGGACCGCCTTCGCGGGGGACGCGTGGAGGGGCGTGTCGTGCTGAAACTCTAGCGTCGTCCCGCTGTCACCGGTCAGCCTCCCATCGGATGTCACTTCATAGCGCGGCGAGGGGCCATCCGTAACCGACTTCGGTGTGTCAAGGGCCCAAGCCAGGGGTTCGTCGTCTGATGCAGATTCGGTGGGGCGACCGTGATGGGGAGTGCGATGAAATCTGGAAAGGTTGACCCGAGCGTCGAATCCGACTCCCCAGGGGGGGGAGCCCGGGGAGCCCTTTCACAACTTCCTCGAGGCTGCTCCGGACGCGGTTGTAATCACCGACGACAGCGGGACGATTGTGCGGGTCAACAGGCAAGTCGAGGAACTGTTCGGATACTCGAGGGAGGACCTCATGGGTCGATCATTGGGGATGCTCATGCCGGAGAGGTACCGTGACCGACACGCTGTAAAAGCGCGTGCCTACAGTGCCGATCCCCGCCCGCGCCCAATGGGAAGCGGCCTCGATCTGTATGGCTTGCGGAAGGATGGCAGCGAGTTTCCGATCGACGTTTCCATCAGCCCGCTGCCCCCTGAAAGGGGACGTCTTTTCGCCAGTACCATCCGCGACGTCACGTCTCACCGGCAACTTGAGCAGGAACTGCGCCGGCGCTCTCGCGAACTTGAACAAGCCGACCGGCAAAAGGACGAGTTTCTCTGTGCGGTCGCACACGAGCTGCGTACTCCCTTGGCCGTGCTCAGTCTCGCCGCCCAGATCCTCAGGCGCCCTCAAATTGATGACCAGCTTACAGAACGAACTCTCTGCACTCTTGAGCGCCAGACCGCATACATGGCCCGCCTGATCGAAGATTTGCTCGATTTGGCCCGAGTCCGGAACGGCACCCTCATGCTACGTCAGGAACTTGTGGACCTGCGCACAGTGTTTGCAGATGCGATCGAAATGGCGCAACCCCTCGTAGAGAGCCGTGAGCACCACATGGACGTCAGCCAGGGTGTCGAGCCATTGTGGGTAAGTGCTGATCCCACGCGTCTGGTCCAGGTTGTGGTGAACCTGCTCACAAATGCGGCCAGATATACTCCAGAGGGGGGAAACGTTTGGCTTTCGGCTGCCAAGGAGGGTGGGGTAGCCACCATCCGGATTCGTGATGACGGATCGGGGATTTCGAGGGACATGCTGTCTCGGGTCTTCGAGCTGTTCACTCAGGCGGATAGCGCTGGAGGCCAGAGATCCGGTGGCCTGGGGGTCGGGCTCGCTCTGGTACAGAGATTGGTCGAGCTGCATGGAGGCACGGTGGAGGCAACAAGCGAGGGACCGGGCAGGGGAAGTGAGTTCATCGTGCGGCTCCCGCTGCTTCGCGGAGCGGCCGCCGGTGCAGACGTGCTTCCTATGGCGGACGACTAGCGGCGCCGTCCGCTGTTGGCCTGCACGCTGCCCGTGCAAATGAGAGAGAGCGTGGGCCAAGTATCCGAGAACGACGAGTCGCTTGCCGCGAACGGCTTGTACCATCACCCCCTGTTGTATACAGCTCCAGCGGATCCGATTTGGACACCTTCACCCGGTAGCGGACATGAGGTGTGCACGTGCTCTACAACGGCAGCCAAGATGGCTTATCCGGATGCTGCGCATGGCCATGAACAGTCACCGCCAAAGCGGCCCCTGGTCGTCCGAACTCAGCATTGTTGTTCCGGCATATAACGAGGCTGGCAACCTGCCGGCGCTGCTGGACGAGATCGACGACGCACTGCGCGACGTCGATCACGAAATCATCTGCGTCGACGACGCCTCGGACGACGGCACCGATGCCGTTCTCGCGGCCTGCGGCGCCACCCGGCCGCACCTCCGCGTGCTCCGCCACCGCCTACGCAGTGGGCAAAGCGCGGCGCTGCGAAGCGGTGTCAAGGCGGCACGCGCGGAGTGGATCGCCACGCTCGACGGCGACGGCCAGAACGATCCCGCCGACCTGCCCCGGCTGCTGCGGGCGCGCGCCGAGGCCGGGGCCGACGTACGGCTGTTGGCCGGCTGGCGCGTGAAGCGCGAGGACTCCGCCGGCAAGCGCTGGGCTTCGCGTTTCGCCAACACCTTGCGTGCGCGCCTGCTACACGATGCCACCCCCGACACCGGATGCGGCATCAAGCTGTTCGAGCGCGAAGCCTTCCTCGAGCTACCCGCCTTCGACCACATGCACCGCTATCTGCCGGCGCTGATGCAACGCGCGGGCTGGCGGACGCTGAGCGTGCCGGTCAACCATCGCCCGCGGCTGCACGGCCGGAGCAAGTACGACAACCTCAGCCGCGCACTGGTGGGAATCAGCGACCTGCGCGGCATGCTGTGGCTGCTGCGGCGCAGTGCCTGCGCCGTGGCCGATGAACGCATCACGCGTGACCTGGAGGTTCTGCCGTGAACGAGACCATCGCCGCCTTGGCGTGGACGGGCGTCGCCATGACGCCGTGGAAGCTGATCGGGCTGTCCGGCGCGATGCTGTTCGGGGCGCGCTGGCTGGTGCAGTTCGGAGCGTCGCGGCGCGCCGGCCGTGCCGTGGTGCCGCGCAGCTTCTGGATCATCAGCCTCTGCGGCAGCGGGCTGACGCTGTCGTACTTCATCTTCTCGGAGAAGCAGGACGCAGTCGGCGTGCTGCAGAACCTGCTGCCCGCGCTCACCGCCGCCTACAGCCTATGGCTGGAACTTCGGCCTCCGCGCAAGCCTGGCTTGATTCGAACGAGTGAATAGTTCTGCCGGCCGGCGCTGCGGCGGGGCGCATTCGCGTCGTGCGCCGGAAGAATCGGCGCAGCGAGGTAGTCAAGCCCGGTTGCCCCACGATGGCACGTGACGCTGTGCCCCGAGGGAGTCGTCCAGCCGCAACGTATAGATCACTTGGCGGGGATCGTTGGTATCGGAGCGCACGCTGAACCCAAGTCTTTTGGCAAGATCATGCATGTCGCGGTTGTTCGCGAGGTCGAACGAATCCATCGACCGCAGCCCACTGCGCTTCGCGATTTCGATCAACCGGCCCATGAGTGCGGAGCCCAGACCTTTGCGCTGCCAGTCATCCGCCACGACAACTGCGCATTCGCACCGCTCCTTGTCCGGCCCAACCGAGTAGCGGCTGACGCCTACGATGCGCTCGCCTGACATATCCGGCGAGAAGGCCGCAACCGCTACGTCGTTGACCTGATCGATGTCCAGGAGCTTCGTGATGAGCGCATCGTCCCGCTCCGAAACATGGCCAAGGAACCGGGCGCGGCGCGACTCGGGGGACAGGCTTTTGATGAATGCGCGTTCTGCGTCTTCATCGGAGCGGCACAGCGGCCGAATGATGACGTGGCAGCCATCGCTCAGACGCTCGATCCAGTGGCGAGGCTCCGTGGCAGGGGAGGTCTCTTCTGAAGACCGCATAGCGCACCTCAGGGAGAATTGGGACATGCCGAGGATGCACTGACATCCAGCCCGATTAATTGATCCAGATCAATAATGCATGCTGCGGTGGCGGTGGGGGAGTCGCTCCACAGAGCGCGGACCAACTGCCTATTGATGGATGAATTGAGCACCCTCTGAACTTCGTGTCTCCCGAAGGACAGGAGCGGGGGGTCAACGGTAAGCCTTGAGGTACCGCGCCTCGAAGTACTGCTTGAGCCAGTGGAAGCCGCGCGTTCGCGGCAATGCGAGATTCCGCCTGCCACGGCGGTAGACAAGCATGCCGCTGTCGAGCGCGTCGACGATACACACCAGTTCGGTCTTGAAGCCATGACGCGTGGGCTCGCCGCGTATTTCGGCTGCGATGTTCTTCGCGACGGCCCCGGCCTGCAGGTCCGCCTGGTGGGCCTGTTTGGCCATCCACTCGGGCCCGGGATAGCTGCCCGCGTCGCCAGCCACGTACACCTGCTCCATGCCGCGCACGCGGCAGCTTTCGTCGGCGGCCACGAAGCCGCCGTCCGACTGAGGCAGCGCACTGCCTTCCAGCCAGGCCGGGCCGGTCAGGCCGGGCATGAACAGGATCAGGTCGGCGTCGAACCCGCCGCCATCGGTCACCACCCGGCCGGGCTCGAAGCGCAGCGGCTTGTGGCCCAGGTGGGTGTCGATGCCCAGCGCCTGCATGCGCGCCAGCATCTTCGCCACCACTGCCGGCCCGAGCCGCTGCCCGGGCTGCTCGGCCGGATTGAAGAACATCAGCTTGAAGCGCTCGCGCCGCCCCTGCCGGCGCAGCAGGGTGTCGATGCCGAACAGGAACTCGAACATCGGCCCGCCGCGCACCGCGCCGGGCTCCTTCGGATTGCTGGAAAACCCGACCGCGATGGTGCCGCCGTCCATGGACGCGAGCCGGTCGCGGATCGATTCCGCAGCGGCGATGCCTTCGCAGGGGATGACCGCGTGCTCGATGCCGGGAAGCGTGCGCAGGTAGCGACCGCCGGTGGCGATCACGAGCACATCGTTGTGGATATCGCCTTGGTCGGTGGCCACGCGGCGCCCGCCGTCAAGCACCTGCAGCACGCTGCCGCGGTGCCAGCGCACGCCCTGGCGCTCGAAGAAGCGGGCCAGCGGGATGCGCAGGTCGTCGCCACTGCGCTGGCCCGAGGGCAGCCAGATCAGGCTGGGCAGGTAGACCAGTTCATTGCGCGGCGACACCACGGTGATCGCGTCGCGCACGCCCAGGGCACGCAGCCTGCGGATGGTGGTGAGCGCGGCGAAGCCGCTGCCGAGGATGGCGATGTGCTTCATGGGCGCGCCTGCTGCGAAGTGGCCCAACGCACGATGTCCGCGGCCTGCATCGCGCCGGACGTGCGCGCGATCTCGCGGCCGCCGTGGAACAGCGCCAGCGTGGGAATGCTGCGGATGCCGAAGCGCGTGCCCAGCGCGGGCTCGGCCTGGGTGTCGAGCTTGCCCAGGCGCATCCGCGGCTCCAGCTGCGCGGCGGCGGCCTCGAAGTGGGGCGCCATCATCCGGCACGGCCCGCACCAGGGTGCCCAGAAATCCACCAGCAGCGGCAGGTCCGAGCGCGTGGAGTGCAGGTCGAAGTTGCCCGCATCGAGCACGAGAGGCGCGGCGGTAAACAGCGGCTTGCCGCAGCGGCCGCAGGTCGGCCCGTCGGCCAGGCGCTCGTCCGGCACGCGGTTGAGCGCGCTGCAATGCGGGCAGGCGACCTTGAGGTGCGTGCTCATGCGCCGGCCTCGAAGCGGCTGGTGCGGCTGGTGCGGATCGGGCTGTCAATGCTCATGGCGTGGAAACCTCAGGTTGCGGCGGCTTGCGCGTGATCAGTGCGTAGTACAGCAGCGGGATGACCAGCAGCGTCAGCACGGTCGACACCAGGATGCCGAACAGCAGTGATATCCCGAGGCCGTTGAAGATCGGATCGTCGATGATGAACCCCGCGCCGGCCATCGCCGCCAGCGCGGTCAGCGCGATCGGCTGCGCGCGCACCGCGCAGGCGTCGATCACCGCCTGCGCTGGCGTGCGGCCCTGTGCCAGCAGGTGGTTGATGAAGTCCACCAGCAGGATCGAGTTGCGCACGATGATCCCGGCCAGCGCGATCATGCCGATCATGCTGGTGGCGGTGAACTGCATGCCCATCAGCGCGTGCCCGGGCATCACTCCGATCACGGTCAGCGGGATCGGCGCCATGATCACCAGCGGCACCAGGTAGTTGCCGAAGTAGGCCACCACCAGCAGGTAGATCAGCACCAGGCCGGCGGCGTAGGCGATGCCCATGTCGCGGAAGGTCTCGTAGGTGATCTGCCACTCGCCGTCCCATTTGATCGAAAAGCCGGCGGTGTCTTCCGGCTGGCCAATGAAGGTCTGCTGCAGGCGCTGGCCGTCGATGGCGTTGTCGGCCACCTGGCCGACCAGGTCGAACATGCCGTACAGCGGGCTGTCGATGCGGCCGCTCTCGTCGCCCATCACGTACACCACCGGCAGCAGGTCCTTGTGGTGGATGGCGCCGTCCCAGGCGTCCGCGCGCGCCTCGACCAGCTCCGACAGCGGCACCAGCTGGCCGTCGCCGCCGCGCACGCGCAGCGACAGCACGCCGTCGAGCGTGGCCTGGTCGGCGGTGGGCAGGCGCAGGCGGATGGGGCGCGGGTATCGGGAGCTGCCGTCGATGATGTACGTGGCGTCATGGCCCGACAGCCCCGCGGCGATGGTGTCGGCGATCGCCGACTGCGACACGCCCAGGCGCGCGGCGCGCTCGCGGTCGATCACCAGCACCTCGCGCGCGGCATTGGCCTCGACGCTGGTGTCGACGTCCACGATGCCCTCGGTGGCGAGGAAGCGCTGCTCCAGCGCCAGGCCGATCCGGCGCTGGCGTGCGTAGTCGGGCCCGTAGACCTCGGCCACGATCGGCGACAGCACCGGCGGCCCCGGCGGCACCTCTACCACCTTCACCGAAGCACCGTGACGGCGACCGACCTCGGCCAGCTGCGGGCGCAGGGCGACGGCGATGTCGTGGCTCTTGCGATCGCGCTCGCGGTGGTCGACCAGGTTGACCTGCAGGTCGCCGACGTTGGCGTCGGCGCGCAGGTCGTACTGGCGCACCAGGCCGTTGAAGTTGATCGGCGCGGCGGTACCGGCGTAGCCCTGGTAGTGCAGCACCTCGGGCACCCGGTCGATGACCGCGGCCAGCTCGGTGAGCAGCGCACCGGTGTCCTCGAGCGTGCGGCCCTCGGGCAGGTCGACCACCACCTGCAGCTCCGACTTGTTGTCGAAGGGCAGCATCTTCATTACCACCAGCTTGAAGCCGGCCAGGCTCACGGCCAGCAGCACCAGCCCGGCCATGGAGGCGAACAGCAGGTGGCGGCGGCGCGCGCCGCGGGCGGGGTCGAGGAACGGCGTCATCAGCCAGTCGAAGAAGCGGTGCAGGCGGGCGGCAATGGACCCGTGCGCATGGCCGGATCGCGCGTCGGGGGCGGGCGCGTCTGCCGCGCCGTGGTGCGCGATGGGTCCGCCAGGCCCGGCAGCGTCGCTTTCGCCGTGCCGCTTCAGCAGCTTCAGCGACAGCCACGGCGTCACCACCAGCGCGATCGCCAGCGACAGCAGCATGCCGACCGAGGCGTTGATCGGGATCGGGCGCATGTACGGACCCATCAGCCCGCTGACGAAGGCCATCGGCAGCAGCGCCGCGATCACGGTGAAGGTGGCCAAGATGGTCGGGCCGCCGACCTCGTCGACCGCCGGCGGGATCGCCTCGCGCAGGCTCTTCCCGCCTAGCGCCATGTGCCGGTGGATGTTCTCGACCACCACGATCGCGTCGTCGACCAGGATGCCGATCGAGAAGATCAGCGCGAACAGCGACACCCGGTTGAGGGTGAAGCCCATCGCCCAGGACGCGAACAGGGTCAGCGACAGGGTCAGCACCACGGCGGTGCCGATCACCAGCGCCTCGCGGCGGCCGAGCGCGAACAGCACCAGCAGCACCACCGCCGAGGTGGCGAAGAACAGCTTCTTGATCAGCGTCTTCGCCTTGTCGCTCGCGGTCAGGCCGTAGTCGCGGCTGACCTCGACATGTACGCCCTCGGGGATCACCTGGCCGCGCAGCGCATCGATGCGCTCGAGCACGGTGGTGGTGATATCGGCGGCGTTGCTGCCCGGCTTCTTGGCGATCGCCAGCGTCACCGCGGGCGCGACGCCGGAGTCCGGGCCCGCGCGGCCGGCCGGCGCGCCGTGCCAGACGTAGCTTGACGGGGTGTCGGTGGCGTCGCTGATCCGGGCCACGTCGCCCAGCCGCACCGGCTGGCCGCCATCCACGCCCAGCACCAGCCCGGCCACGTCCTCGTGCCCGGCGAGGAAGGTACCCGAGGTCACCTGCACCACGCCTTCGGCACCGACGCGCTCGCCGGCCTGGCGCGCGAGGTTGGCGGCCTGCAGCGCGCCGGCGAGGTCCTCGACCGCCAGGCCGTGGCTGGCCAGGCGTGTGGCGTCGAGTTCGACCATCAGCGCGCGCTCGGGCGCGCCGATGGTGAATACGTCGCGGGTGCCGGGAATGCGCTTGAGTTCGGTTTCCAGCGTGTGTGCGATCTGCGCCAGCTCGAGCGGGCCGCGGTCCGGATCGTCGGTCCACAGCGTCAGCGCCATCACCGGCACGTCGTCGATGCCCTTGGGCTTGATGATCGGCTGGCCGACGCCCAGGCCACGGGGCATCCAGTCCTGGTTGGAGAACACCTTGTCGTACAGGCGCACCAGCGCCGGCTGGCGCTTCACGCCGACCTCGAACTCCACGGTCAGCACCGCCATCCCCGGGCGACTGACCGAATAGGTGTGCTTGACCTCCTCGATCTCCGCGAGCGTCTGCTCCAGCGGGTAGGCCACCATCTGCTCCACCTGGCGCGCGTCGGCGCCGGGGAAGGGCACGATCACGTTGGCCATGGTCACGTCGATCTGCGGCTCTTCCTCCTGCGGCGTGATCATCACCGCGACCACGCCCAGCAGCAGGCCGAGCAGGGCCAGGATCGGCGTCAGCGGATTGGCCTGGAAGGTGCGCGCGAGGCGGCCGGAAATGCCCAGCCGCGGGGTGTCGGGCGTCGCCATCTCAGTCGCCCCCGCGCGCGGCGACCAGCGCCTGGCGCGCCGCGACCGGGTCGGTGGCGATGGTCTCGCCGGCGCGCAGGCCGGCGATCACGTCGGCCTGGCCGGCGGAGGTTTCGCCCAGGCGCAGCTGGCGCAGCGACAGCCGGCCGTCGGCCAGCACGTAGGCGGCGGCGACCTCGCCGCGCGTGGCCACCGCCGAGGTCGGAATGCGCGGGAACGCGGCACCTGCCACCGCCGGGAACGCCACCTTGGCGGTGCTGCCCGGCGCCGGCACCGGGTCGAGCGCCGGCAGGTCGATGCGGATGCGCACCGCGTGGGTCGCGGCGTCGCCGGCGGGGAACACGGTCACGCCGGCGGCATCCGCGCTGCGTCCGTCGTGGAAGCGCACGCGTGCGACCGGGTGGGCGCGGATCGACTCGGCCGCCGACTGCGGCACGCTGACCTCGATCCGCAACGCATCCGGCGCGAACACGCTGATCAACGGCTGGCCGACGCCGACGCTTTCGCCCTGCTCGACGTCGCGGGAGGCGACGATCCCGGCATAGGGCGCGCGGATGGTGGTGTAGGCGGCCTGCTGGCCGACATTGGACAGCTGCGCGCGCGCGGCGTCGCGTGCGGCGCGCGCCGAATTGCGCACCGCGTGCGCCTGCTCCAGCTGCGCACGCGACACGTACTGCCCTTGCGACAGCGACAGGTAGCGCTGGTAGTTGGCGTCGGCCTCCCGGGCCACGGCCTCGGCGGCGTGCAACGCGGCGCGCGCGGCATCGACGCCGGCCTGCTGCTCCACGGCGGTCAGGCGAAGCAGCAACTCGCCCTCGGCCACGTGCTCGCCGACGTCGCGCCGCACCTCCGCGACGCGGCCGCTGGTCTGCGCGGCCAGCGTGGCGTGGCGCACCGCTTCCACCACGCCGTCCCAGTCGCGACCCCCGGCGGCCTCGCCGGCGGGAACGACCAGCGTGTCCAGGCCTTCGATCGAGTCCGGCGCAGGGGCAGCATCGCCCGCGCCGCCGCATGCCGCGAGCACGCCCGCCAGCAGCGCAATGCCGCCAATGCGGGCCAGGGTGCGCGGGAACAACGCTGGGGTGCCGTCTTGCACGTCGTGCCCCTTACTTGAACGCGCAGCCGCTGCGCACGCCGAACCGGGCGAACAGCCGGGCCGCCGGGCAGAAGCCGGTGAAGCTGGACTGCAGCAGGTTCAGGCCGACGAAGGCGGTCAGCAGGTGGAACCAGGGCGAAACGAAATATCCCAGCGCGAGGCTGGCGAGGATCATCACGCCGGCGAAGGCGAAGATGGCGCGGTCGAGGTTCATGTGGGTCTCCTTACGGGTTGTACAGGGGAGGGGAGCTCAGCGGGTGCGCATGATGCCCAGCAGCTTGAGCACGTATTTTTCGTAGATCGGCTCGGTATGGCCGGATTTCATCTTCATCAGGAAGTACTTCTCGAATGCGATCTTGGCCACGTGGACCCATTTGCCAGCCCTTGCCCACGTGACGTTGCGCGGCGGGATCTGCGGCAGAGCCACGAACGCGACGCCGGTGTCGCCCATGTCCGCCAGGCAGATCGCGTTCCAGGTCGCCTCCGCAGTGCCTCGGGTGCCTTCGATGTCGGCCAGGATGTTGCGCGCCACCGCGGTCACCATCGACTCGATCATGAAACCGGTCTTGGGCGCGCCGGTCGGCACGGGCGTGACCTCCACCGGCGGGATCGCCACGCACACACCCAGTGCGTAGACGTTGGGATACGCCGCATTGCGCTGCTGTCGGTCGATCAGAATGAAACCGCGCGGGTTGCCCAGGCCCTCCACGCCGCGCACCGCGTCCACGCCGGTGAAGGCGGGCAGGACCATCGAATACCGGAACGGCAGCGTGTGGGTCTTTTTTGGCTGGCCGTCCTCGTCCATTTCGGCCACGTCCATCTCGCCGTCGCGCACGCCTGTGATGCTGGCGTTTGTGATCCAGCGGATGTGGCGCTGGCGCAGTTCGGATTCCATCAGGCCCTTGGAATCGCCGACGCCGCCCAGCCCCATGTGGCCGATGTACGGTTCCGGGGTCACGTAGGTCATCGGCACGCGGTCGCGCAGCTTGCGTTTGCGCAGGTCGCGGTCGAGGATCATCGCGAACTCGTAGGCCGGGCCGAAGCAGCTGGCGCCAGCCGCCGCACCCACCACGACCGGTCCCGGGTCGTCGAGGAAGGCCTGGTAGGCGGCGTACGCGGCACTGGCGTGCGGCGTGGTGCAGACAGAGTGGGTGTGTCCCGCAGGGCCGAGGCCCGGAACCTCATCGAAGGCCAGCCGCGGACCCGTGGCAATTACCAGGTAGTCGTAGGCCAGGTGGCGGCCGTCGCGGAGCAGGACACGGTTCGCCGCGGGATCCACGCGCTCGGCGCCGACGCCTTCGAAGCCGATGTTCCGCTTCGCCAGGCAGGTGGCGGCCTGCAGCTGGATGTCGTCGGAGGACCGCCAGCCCACGGCGACCCAAGGGTTGGAAGGTGTGAACGAGAACAGATCTCCCTCGCCGATCACGAGGATCTCCGCTGCGGGGCCTAGTGTGTCGCGGAGTTCGTAGGCGGCGCTCATGCCGCCCAGTCCCGCGCCCAGTACGACGATGCGTGGCATGGCTCACCTCCTCTCCGGTCGAACGGATGCTCCTTGACTCGTCGGAAAATTAGCAAACTCTTATATGCGTGTCAACTAATCAAGAGTGTGAGAATATACGCCGTCCCCCATGCAGGCGCATCCGTACGAGTCGGCGCCAAAAGGAGCCCCACCCTGTGAGCAGCGCCCCCACCGATCCCTCCTTCATCTTCGATGCTGCGGCCATGCGCGGACACGCCGGCGATGCCGCGCGGCTGCTGAAGGTCTTGGCCAATGAGACCCGTCTGCAGGTGCTTTGCCTGCTCGCCGGGGGCGAGCGGACGGTCGGGGAGATCAATGCGATGGTCGACCTGAGCCAGTCAGCGCTCTCCCAACATCTGGCGGTGTTGCGGGAAGAGGGCTTGGTGCGGACCCGGCGCGAGGCGCAATCGATCCATTACGCCCTTCAACCGGGGCCAGCCTTCGACATCATCCAGACCTTGCACGGGATCTACTGCGCCCCCGCTGGGCGCTGATGGCCAGAGGGTCCGTCGCCTGCCGCCCTGCCACCGGGACACACCTAAGGCTGGCGTTGGCCGTCCACGATGGATACTTCCCGGAAACCATCGCCATCGCGCAATACGAACAAGACATCCATTCCCCGCTTTTGCGCCAGCTCGACGCCAGTGACATCTCCCAGCACCAGCAAGGCCGTCGCCCAGGCATCGGCAAGCATGCAGTCATTCATCACCACCGTGACCGCCGCGAGCCGGTTGCGCGCAGGCTGACGGCCGCTTGGGCTCATGGTGTGGGAATGTTGCATGCCATCGACTTCCACCCAGTGTCGGTAGTCACCCGAGGTGGCGATTGCGGCATCTTCCAGTTCCATCACGCCCATGACTTCGCGCACGTGGCGCAGCGGTTTTTCGATGGCAACGGCCCACGCCTGGCCATCCGGCTTGTGGCCCTTTGCGCGCATTTCCCCGTCGATGCCAACCAGGTAACGGGTGATTCCAAAACCGTCCAGACAACGCGCCAGCGCATCCACGCCATAGCCTTTGGCAATGCCCGACAGATCCAGCGCAATGGCTGCTCTCTTGCGGACCCGCTTTCCAACGTGATCGATCTCGAGTACTTCGAAGGCTGGCTTGTGCACATGCCTTTTCAGCGCGCTTGTCTGCTTCTCATCCGGGGTTGGTCCGGCAGGGCCAAAGCCCCACGCATTGACCAGGTCCCCGACCCCGATATCAAACGCGCCTCCGGACTCGACACCTGTCCGCAAAGCGGTGTCGAGTACCGTCATGAGTTCCGCCGGCACTTCAACCCATTGCTGCGCGGGCGTGGCGTTGAGACGGCTCAGGTCCGAATCGGATTTCCAGGTGGACATCTGCCGGTCCACCTTGTCTGCTGCGGCAAGCAGCGCGGCGCCTATGGCCGATTCATCGATTCCGTCGGGGGCGAAAAATATGGCGCTGTAGCGGGTGCCCATCGTTTCGCCGCTGAGGGTGTGGCGCTGAAGGGGCAGGGCAGGCGATCCCGGTGGTTCAGAAGACATCTTCACGATACCGACCCTGCGCCCTGAGTGTCTGTACGTCGAGCTTGAGCGGGGCAAGGATTTCATCCAGTGCCTGGCTGATGCTTTTTGCCATGCCGCGACTGCCACAGACCAGCACCTGGCCGCCGCTCTCGATCAACTGGCGCAGCTGCGTCGCGTCGCCCAGCACTTTGTCCTGGACATACGCGCCGTCCTTGACCCGGGAAAACGCCGCGTGCAGTCCGGTCAGCCGGCCATCGGCCAGGTACGCGCCGAGTTCCGGTTCATAGAGAAAATCGGACGCCGGATCGCGCCCTCCCCAGTACAGGTACATCGGGTGCTTGGCGGTGTTGTTGCGGATGAATCCGGCCAATGGCCCGATTCCGGTGCCCGAGCCGATGAGGATGACGGCCGCCTTGCTGGACGTGGGGCGGAAGTCGGGATGCAGCTGGATGAAGGCATCGATGCGATCGCCCGGCTTCAAGCCATGCAGATACTCGGAGCACAGGCCTTCGGGCAGCTTGCGCACGCAGATCTCGAGAAATCCGTCAGCCGACTTGCTGGCCAGCGAATAGAACCGCGGGATCGGACTGCCGGGCGGCAGGATCCCGGCCAGGTCGCCGACTTCGAACTTGGGCAGGCCCTTGCCTCCGACCGCGCGCATCAACCTGCCTGCGATGCTGTCACGAGGCACCGAGGTGAAGCGCAGGATGCTGGTGGGCGCGTTCACCGCTTCGCCGTAGTCAACGCGCTCCATCAACTCGAAGGCCTGCGTTCGCGGACGCTTCGGCGTATGCACCAGATCCAGTTCGTGGCCGATCAACTGGCCGACAGCGTTGCCCCAACGTGTGAACGACTGCGCCGACTGCCGGTCGATCGTGTCCAGCGGCATCGACCGGCGCCACCCCTGGGCGGCCAGCGCGGCGTCCGCGTCATGGGCGAACTTGCAGAACTGCGGGAACTGCCGGTCACCAAACCCCAGGACGGCAAAGCCGGTCGCCGGGTTGACCTTGAGCGAGGACAGGCGCGCCAGGAACTGCTGCGCGGAACTGGGCGCGTCGCCGTCACCATAGGTTGCGGTGAGAATGAACAGATGTCTTGCCTGGCGGTACTCCCTGGCCACCTGGCTCATCGGCCCGGTATGCACGCGCAGCCCAAGCTGTGTCAGCGCTTCATGCAGGGCATTGGCAAAGCCCCAGGTGCTGTTGTTCTCGCTGCCAACCAGGATGATGGCGTCGGCGGCCTGTGCCCCGCTGTTGCCGGCGATTCGAGGCATCGACCGACGCCGCTGCCACCATGTCAGGATCCCGGTGACGCTCATCAGGGGCACGCTCAGTGCACATATGCCCAGCAACACGCCGAGCCACCACAGGCCCTCGCCGGTGTGCAGTTGATAGACCAACTCATAGGCGCGGCGCATGCCGCCATGTGTCTGGTAGGACAGAAGGGCGCCACTCACCTGGTCGACGTACCCATCGCCCTGCGCGGTTGACAGCGAATATACGGCTGCAGGGTCGTCCGGATAGGGGTAGACCAGTTCGCGGAAGTCATTCAGGTCGACGGCCTGCAACGCTGGCAGCGCCGTGACCGGGGCCGCGGCACCGGTTGCCACGTTGGCGGGAAAGTCCGGATCGACCTGCCCGCCATCGGACAGGAACTCGAAGGTGACCGCGGACATGTAGATGCCCGTCAGTGCGGACAGCAGCAGCCCGCACATCACGATCCGGCCCACCTGCGCGTGCCAGCGCTGGACCGGGGTGCCTCGCAATGGACCGGTGACCTGCCGCCAGCCACCGACCCTTTTCACCAGCAACACGGCACCGGAGAACGCCAGCACCAGCATGATCACGGCCAGGATGCCCGCCGCTGCACGGCCGGGCGTATCCAGGAGGAAGGACCGATGGAGGTTCTTCAGCCAGCGCGAGAATGCCGAGGGCGAATAGGGGACAGTGCCCTGCCCGGTAAGCGGGTCGATACGATCGATTCCGACCTCGCCGTCACGGCTGTAATAGACGATGACCGAGCCCGAAGGGGTGCGCCGTATCTGCTCGGCTTCGGGGTAATGGGCGGCTACCCGGCCAGCCAGCGTCGCAACGCTGACCTGGCCGGCCGCGGGGGCTGTTGCACCGAGTCTTTCCAGTGCCGGATCGAGTGACAGGATGGCGCCGCTGATCGCCAGCACCACGATCAATACGGCGGAAAGCACGCCAAGCAGCGAATGCAGCTGACGTATCATCGAAGCGGAATGCCTGCCCGTCGGTCCGAAATCACAGGTCGTATGTGAAGGACTTGATGTAGCCGCGACCCGCCACCGGCTTGCCTGCGCCCTGGGTGGTCAGCGGCGCACGCACGTCGGCGGGATTGTCACGCTGGTCTTCGACGGCACTGTCCACGCGGATTTCATACCCTGCATCGATCAGCGTATCGGCCAGTTCCACCGTCACTTTCAGCGTGCTTCCGCTGCCAACGCTGGCGCCGCTTACTCCGTCGAATTCGGCAGCCTTCAAGCCGCTGCCGCGAGCCCAGTCACGCAGACTCTTGTAGTACTTGGCCTTCTTGCCTGAAACCCAGAGCGTCTTCTTGTATTGCCCCTTGGCGTCGGTCACATAGAACGCCAGGTACGCGCCGTCACCACCGTAACTTTTCATTTGGGTGGTCAAGGTCACTGGACGCGCATCGACCATGGCTGGCATTGCAAGAACGCCGGCCAGAAGAAGTGAAGCCGCTGCCTTGTTCATGATGGATCTCCGGATTGATTCCATGATTGCCTGGCCTGCGCCTGGTTTGGACCGTTATTCGCGTTTTCCGCCGCGATCGAGATAGTCGGACGCTTCACCGCCTTCGCTGAACTTGATCTCCAGTTCCCGGATACGCAACGAGTCAGGCTGGTACTTGGCCTTGAACCTGTTTCCGAGTCGGTCCGTGCCTCGGACCTCGTAGCAGCCGTCATCCACCTTGATGCGCTGCACCCTCCAGCCCCGTTGCTCGATCTGCTGCCGCAAAGCCTCACGCGACTGCCACTCTCCCGCGGGCGCAACACAATCGTTGTCGGCCCATGCGGCGCCGCTGACCAGGAGGCCGATCACCAGGCTTGCAGCGAGGACTCGAGGGTGCATGACTCAGCTCCATTTCATCTGTGTGTATCCAATTCCATTCCCGGACGGCGGGTGGCGCATGGAGGTTGCGTGATTCCGCCTTTATTCAATGAGCGTCGATGATGCCGCGGCGGTGAATCGCAAAGCCAATCAGCGCGCTGTTGCGCATCTGCTGTTGTCCAACGGAAGTGTTCGCATAACCAGACCTCAATGCAGCCGATGAACAGTAGGACCTAGGCGTGGCGGCGGACTGCGGGTCTGACTCGGAAGCAAGGCTGGCTTGTCCGTCCGTTGCGTAGAAGCGCTCGCCCGGGTGCGCAGTGTTGGCGGCAATACGTCGCGAGGCGCTTTGTTTGCTGGCTTGCTGCAACCGCTGATCTACGTCTTCGCTGCTAACTGGCCATTTACCTTACGCCCTCCAGGGGGGTTGTCAACGAGCCCTGACTGCTGTTGAAACACCTCTCTATTCCATCGACCCTCCCGACTCAGGCATGCGCGTCCTGAAACTTCACATGGTGGTCCCGACGTCCTGGAGAGAGAGCCTGCTCACCGTACTGAGCTTGGATGTCTTTGTGTTGGCCCCACACCGCTTGCAACCATCAGTAACGGTGAACTGGGCATGCGAGGGAAGTGCCACTGCCGTTGAGGGGATTAGGGGGCATTATCGTGGCTAGACCGGGGAGACCTAATTTGAGCCTCCGACGCCATAGCCGGTGGACACTCCGACTAGCGCACCTTGAGCAAACGGGTCCCACCGGGTGGTGTAGGACGGCGACAGATGCTCCTGACGCAAGCGCGATTGGGCCGGACGGGCACGGTGGGCGGAAGCGAAGCCCATCGTTCCCCGGCCGAACTTCGCGCTGGCTTTGTCGAGCACGGCCATGAGCTTGGCAGAGCGGGGATCCACGCTGGCAACCAGGTCTGCTTGGTGCGTGTCTTCGTGGGTCAGATCCAAACTGAGGGCTTGACCCGGCCCGCATCTAGGCGTTCTCAACCCCCACTAATACTGATCTTCTGGGCCGCTAGCGGACATCGGCAGTGCAGAGGATTATGGAGCGTTATCGGGGGGCAGACTGCTTCTTTCCTCTCCGGTTCGGTGTGGGGCGCCTGGATGTTGACGTGGACGTTGCTTCCCTCCGTCATGGCCAACGCGGGCGGTGGTGTCACCAGCCACCGATGCGGACCAAACGAATGGTTCTGCGGCTGTCCGGTCCGCACTGCTGCCGTCGTTGCATTTGTACAGCCAGTGCAAATCAAACGCCCGGATAGGAATGCCCACAATGCCAAGCGCGACACTGGTCCATGCTCGCGACCGAAACACCTGCATCTCGATGCTCCAAGCAGGGCGCGTTTACCGACTCCTCGCCAACGGCGAGTGGGTCGACTGGTTCATCAGGACGGACGCCAGGGGATTCCGATCCCCGATCTACCTCAAGCCATTCGAACGCCGCCGCCGGCTTCCCTCCGCGAACTGGTTCGCCCTCGTTGGGTTCATCGCGCTGGACCCATTGCCGGACCGTGCCGCGCTCAATCACGCTGGGCAAGGGCTACTTGACCTGAGCGCCCACGTGGACGGCCTGCAGCCCTGGACCTGCCCGGAGAGCGGAACCCTGCATGTGTTCGCGAATGATGTGGCGAACGCCTACTGGAACAACAAGGGCAGCATCTCGCTCTCGGTGACTGCGCTAACGTGAATCAACCTGGCGGACCGTATCGGCAGGTTCAGAGAACTGACAGAGCACTCAACTTCGGCCAAGGGGGCCGGTCATGGCGAGCAGAAAGGCAGCGTCCAAGTACCAAGTCACCGGGCTGATCATCAACGTGGGCTATTCGCCCAGCCTCAGGCAAATTTCGAGCATCGTCACCCAGCTGAGGAAAGATGTTCCGGAGTTCGCGGCCTTGGTGTCGAAGGACGTCCGGGCCAGCCTGTTGGGGAAGGGCGCCGATGACATCCTCGTGCCCATCAATCCCCGCAAGAGCAAGTCCATCGCGGAAGCTTGGGGTGCGGTGCACGCGTTGATGGCGCACGAGCTCGTCACCGACTGCGAGCCCGCGGTGCAGGTGCCGTCGGAGCAGGAGCCCCCCCTGCCCGCGACCCTCAAGAGCGGCGGGAGCAACCATGACGCGCCGGGTTCGGAGAAGCAGGAATGGAGCGTCGACCTGGTGCATGCCCGCTCCGCATGGAGCCAGTTCAGCGTTTCCGGAAAAGGCGTGAAGGTTGGGCATCCGGACACCGGATACACCAGGCACCCCGAGATACTCGATTCCCGCCTGCTGGTCGCGGAGGGCTACAACTTCGAGGAGGACTCCGCAGACCCGCTCGACCCGCTCAAGGGTTCGGGAACCGGGCACGGCGCGGCCACCGCGAGCGTCATCATGGCCAACTCGACGAACTCGCCGCGCGTCTTCGGAGTCGCGCCGGCGGTGAAGCTGGTGCCGTTGCGCGTTTCGGACTCGGTGGTGCATTTCAACTTCTCCAACGTCGCTCAGGCGCTCTATCGGGCGCGCGACCGGAAGTGCCACTTGGTATCGATGAGCCTGGGGGGACCTTGGGCGGGGAGGTCGCTGGGGCGCGCCGTTGACACCGTCATCGCGGATGGTCTGATCCTGTTGGCCGCCGCGGGCAACAAGTGGCCCTGGGTGGTGTACCCGGCTCTGTTCGACAACGTTGTCGCGGTGGCCGCCTGCGGACCTGGCTTCAAGCCGTGGCGCAGCTCGGCCGCCGGGCCTGCGGTGGACATCACCGCGCCTGGTGATTCGGTATGGAGAGCGATGACGAACAAAAAAGGCGCGGAAAAGTACCCGGTAAAGCGCAGCTCGGGAACTTCCTACGCGGTCGCCACCACGGCGGGCGTCTGCGCTTTGTGGCTCGAGCACCACGGCGTGGCGGAGCTGCAGGCCAGGTATGGTGGACGTCTGGCGGCGGTTTTCCTGTCGCTGCTTAAGGCCAGCGTTACCGAGGTTCCCGGCTGGGACGCCTCGGCTTACGGCCCGGGCGTGCTCAATGCCACGAAGCTGCTGGAGACGTCGCTGCCCGCGCTGGGTGCGGCGTCCAGAAAAACCGGCATGGCGACCCCGGCCAACGCGCAGGGAATTCAGGCTATCGATCGACTCCAGAAGTACTTCCCTGAGCTGACGTTGCAGCAACTTGCGAAGGCCACGACGGCCATCCTTGGCGACCGGGCGAAAGGGCGTGGCCAGGCGAAGGTGAAGAATCAGGCCCCGAGCCGCCCAACCCTCATGGACGAGGTTGAGTTTTACGTCGCCACCGATGCCGGTGTGCGTGCGGCCTTCCTTGCCGCCGGTGGAAAGGGCAAGACGCGGGCCGGCTTGAAGAGCGCGACCTCCCAACCCGCCAAGGCACTCGAAGCGCTTGCGTCTGAGCCGCTTCGGCAGCTGATCAAGGCTTGACGGGGAGATTTGTCATGACCGGATCAAAGCTACGCGAAGGTTCACCCTACAAGGCGGATCGCAAGCGCCTTGATTTCATCCCGGGCAAGGTCATCGTGCGTTTCAGGACCGACGCCATGGAAAGCATCAGCCTGGCGGCGCTCCCGAGCGAGAGCGTGCCCATCGAGATGCTCGATGGCGTGCCGGATGAAATCTCCCAGCCGATGAGGGCGCTCCGGGCGAACGCAGGCCTGACCCAGGCCCGGTCAGTGATGTTCGCCCATGACGTGCAGGGTAGCGCTGGCCCGGCGGTGTGGCGGCACCTGGGCAAGAGCGCGAATGCCGCAAGGCGCACCGAGGACCCGGCGCGTCGGATGTCCGGAATCACCGTGCTAGACGTGGATTCCGGCCAGCGCCAGGAGGCCATACGGACGCTCAAGAAGTCATCGGCCGTTCAATCGGTCGAGCTGATGCCGGCACGATGGCTGCTGGCCAGCTCGTTCGCAAAACTGCGGCCCTCCCTGGCGGCCATCGACTGGCATGTGGCGAAGATGCCGAGCACGCCCGGCAGGAAGATCGCGGTGCTGGACACCGGGATCGACAGCACCCATCCGAGCCTGGCGGACCGGATAGCGGCTTACGAGACGAACGGGTTCAGCCAGAAGGATCTGCTGGGGCACGGCACGCACGTGGCCGGCATCATTTCCGGCAAGTACCACCCAGCCAGTGGCTTCAGGGGCGTAGGCAACGCCAAGCTGCTCGTGTGGAAGATCTTTGACGACAAGCCCGAGCCGACCACCGGCGAGTTCTACGTGGATTTCGAAGCCTACCTCTCGTCATTGTCCCAGGTGTTAATGTCGGACGCGCGGGTGGTGAACCTGAGCATCGGCGGCACCCAGAAGTCGGCGCAGGAAGCCTTCGTGTTCAATCTGCTGCACGAACGCGGGATCGTCGTCGTTGCCGCCATGGGCAACGAGTACGAAAGCGGTAACCCGATCGAATACCCAGGTGCCTACCCGGGCGTTCTGGCGGTTGGCGCCGTGGACGGCGTAGGAAAGCGCGCCAAGTTCTCCAACACCGGCCGTCACATCGGCCTGGTTGCCCCTGGAGTTTGCATTCTGTCCACCGTCCCGATGAAGAAGTCGAAGTATTGCGAGGACGTCGAGTTCACCAGCTACGACGGCACCTCCATGGCCAGCCCCATCGTCGCGGCCGCCGCCAACCTACTGCTGGCGAAGAACCCGAAGCTGACCGCGGCCCAGGCGTTCAAGAAGCTGCAGTCCACCGCGGTCAAATTGCCGGCCCAGAAGGGAGCGGGGTATAGTCATGCATACGGCGCGGGCCTGCTTAACCTCAAGCGGCTGCTGCGCTAGATGCGAGGCAGCCAGCCATGAAGTTCCAGCTCAAGGTGCGTGATGGCGTCAGCGACGTCGACCTGCGGGAAATCCTGGCCGAGGCGTGCACGCCTCGGATCAAGCGCTTCCATCAGCTGGCACCGGACCATCCCGTCGAGGAGATGCGCAACCTCTACAGTTTCGAGGCCCCGGACTCCGTGGATGACAAGGCGCTGCTGCGGCGGTTGATGCGCGAGCAGGCCATCGAGTTCATCGAGCCCGAGGTTACCCGAAAGCTTGTCAGGCCGATCCGACGCGACAAGCTCTGAGCGGCGGTACGCTTATTTCACCGCCGAGCCGATAGTAACCAATGCCGGAGCCGGCGATGCCCGCGCTCCAGGTGGCCATTTCCTCCGCCATGCCTGGGCTCACGACCAGGCAGATGCCCAGCGCAATCGCGTTCAGGGCCGCCACCGGCTGAGCATGGCGTGCAGGCGCTTGCGGAACTGGAGCGGCGTCTCCGAACTGTGTCGCCAGACCACAAGACCATAGACTCCCAACGACACGGCCAGGAATATTTCGCCCACCACGATCAGCAATGTTGAAACGCTGCGGGGCGTCGGGTTCGTCCGCTGTCAGCGGAAAAGAGTCGTTCTGATCGCGGGTGGCTTCGGACTTCAGCTGCAGCTCCGCCAGTTGATCGCCGCATGTCGGACCCGTGTCCGATCGTCCTCGTCGGTGGTAGCGCCCACCCGCTTGGGGGCCTCGCCAAGGTGGAGGTGAACTGCCGGAACGCGGCAGACGTGGGCTGCTCGCGCGGGTCGGCCCTGAGCGCCTGAGTGGCCTTTTCCAGGTCCTGCCTGGCTTGCGTGAGCGCGATCTGGACCGGTTCGCTTTCGGTCTGCGCGAGTGCCTCCTCGATGGACAGCCTTGCTGAGGACAGTTCCGCGATCATGGCCGTTGCCTGTGACCGGCTGCCGTAATCCTGCCAGGCAACATTGCCACGAACATCGCCGTGACCACGGCGAGTGCCGCCAGGACCGGAAGCCAAGGAAACGGCCGCTGCACGCCTTTCTCCTCCAATCCCACAACGTCCGTGCTGCCGTACGTGGCCTCGATCTGCTCGCGGGACTGCGGCACAGGGTGCAGCCGGGGCAACACCATTCCCCCGATCACCAGGGCCAGGACAAACACCCAGTTCATGTCACGTCTCCTGAAATTTCCGGGCCTGCAGGATCCGCGCCTGTCGCTAGTAGCGCACACCGAACGACAGCTTCCACCCCTCGAACTCGGTGAGCGTCTCCTCGTCCATCACGTCTTCGTAGGACAGCCGGAATGTGAAGTGGTCATTCTTCTCGGGTGAAAAATTGAGTCCGACGGTCTGGCCAGATCGAGTTGAGGAACGGGCGGGTTGGATGAGCGCTAGCTCAAGCTTGACGTGGGGCGCGGGACGCGGTGGTAAGGGCGGGTTATCGGGGGTAGTGAGCGATAGGTAGGCAACGGATTCGGCTGGGGCTGCCACGCGGTAGTCCCCGATTTCATCATCGGCCGGGCCAAGGATCCTTGGCGACGTGCCGAACGCGTTGCTCGCCGCGCTTCGCGACAACGCGCACGCTTAAGGAAATCAATTGGCGAACCACTGTGAGCCCTGCGTCGGGTTGAACTCAGCATTGCGGACGTGGCTGACGTGCTTCACTCGATGGATGGACAAGTCTGTTCGCAGCCAGGATTCGGACCTTAGCGTCCGCGCGCCTACCTGCAAACACACCTGCTGGCACGAAAATTGCATGCGACAAGATGTCGAAGGACGTCAACTGGGGAAAACATGGAGTTCGTCCTGGTAGCACCAGTACTGGGCACACTTGGCATTGTCGGCCTGGCTGGAGGCAATATCGTCCTGCACGCCTCACGCACCCACAAAGCCAAAGTGCGTCAGTTCCTGACGGCGTCCTTGTCGGTCGACGCCGGAATGCAGGCCAAGACCAAGGTGCTGGGCATTGACGGCGCTGTAACCATATACATGAGCACCTTTGACGTGCCTTACAAGGCGTCTCAACTGGTGAGACCGCAAGGTGGATACTCCCGGTTGTCAGCTGATCCTGGGGGGGATCCATGGCCGATCTGATATCGGGAGAAGGGCGCTCCGACCGATTTCCGGAGTCCGCGGCGCGAACGGCGCCGGATGAGTACGATCACGACCGGATCTCCATCCATGACCTGATGGAGCTGGGCATTTCAGCCGCAGCCGTCTGCCCCGGTGATGCCGGATCGCCCTTTGCCGGGGCTGCGCCGGAAACATCCGGGGACGGGCTGCTCCTGCCGTCAGGCTTGGATAGCGTATCCGCAGCTACCGGGTCGGCAGGTGACACCGTGGAGGATGCTGCGCCTCTGACTGCGGCTCCCAGCGTGCCCGCGTGCGCCGTCCAGAATGCCGGAGAGGTCGTCGTATCGACGGTCGCAGATGCCGGAACACCGGTGGCTGCGCACGAAATAGTAACCGGGTCGCTTCCAGATGCTGGTGACGTCTTCTCGTTGGAAGTCCTCGATTTCGACGAAGAGGACACCCAGCCCGCTCCAGATGATCCGTTGGACCAGCTCTGGTACATGGAAGTACCAGAAGCGGACGACGAGGAGGTCGCTCGAGAGGTTTCACGGACAGGCGTTTCATCCGACGAGCGGGCGATGCAGTTCGCGCTGGGATTCCTTCGGGATGAGGGTCTGTACTCTGAACTTCACCTCGATCTGCTGGCCGACATCATCCGGCAGCGCGGCTGGAGCAGCGTGCAGACCCAGGTCCGCGGACTCATTCGGGCCGGGTATGGCGTTGCCCAGATCCATCGCATGTTCCAGCTCACCGACGCCTGGTTGCATTGCGTCGAGAGCGACACGCTCGCGCCCGAGCGCTGGCACGGCGGCAAGCGCCTGACCTGGCTTGAGGCTGCGCAGCTGTTGGACTTCCTCGGTCACGATATTGAGTTCGATCTGATCGCGGACTTCCTGTCTTCGGAACAGGAAGTCTGGCATGGACTGCGCCGGGATTCGGGCCAGCTCGCCACGTTCAAGAACTATCTGTTCGAGTACCGCCTGTCGCCGCGGACCCAGGTGAGCGACGGGATCTGGCAGAGCAACCTGGATCCGGACGATACGCGATCCTTCGATGGAACAAGGAACCCGCTGTACTTGTCGTCCTGGTGGGATGAACCCCTCGACGGCGGCGCGCGCGATGTCAGACAGATGTTTGGTGCCATCTGCGATCCGGCCCGGATCGCGGACTGGCTGTCTCCGGACACGGAGGAGTTGTTTTGACGGAGGACACGCTGATTCCGACCAACGGCGCCTGGGTGCTGTCTTCCGGCTCATCTGATCCTCGGCTTCCTGGCGTGGTGCAGGCATCCCACAGATCTCCGAAAGGGATATCGCTCACGGTGACGTGGGCCGGCAGCGGAGCCAGTGAAGTGATCCCGCTACACACCGTGGAATGCGGGTTGCGCCCCGGCTACGCGGTCCTGCATGTTCCCGCATCCACCTTCGAGAAGTCGCTGGGCTACGGCGTGGTGGAATCCATCCGCACGCTCGGGAAGCGGACCCAGGCCCTGGTCGATTTCGTGGCCGAGGGGCAGCGCATCTGGATCCCGTGGCAGCGCTTGCGGTTCATCAAGGATGCGCGCTTCCGCTTTCGCACGGGAGACCAGGGTGGCCCGGACGCGGCTGAGCGCTTCCGCCTGCGCAGCCTGGCACATGCCCTCGCGCTCTGGAACGAGAACACCGGCGCCCTGTCGCATTTCGACATCGATCCGCTGCCGCACCAGATCCACTTGGTCCATCACATCCTCGGCTCCGGAAACCTCAACTGGCTGATCGCCGACGACGTCGGCCTCGGCAAGACCATCGAAGCCGGCCTCCTGATCGCTGCGCTGCGCCAGCGCGGCATCGCGCGCCGCATCCTCCTTGTCGTTCCAGCCGGCCTGACCCGCCAGTGGCAGGAGGACCTCAAGTACAAGTTCGGCCTCGACGACTTCCTGATCTACGGTTCCGACTTCACCATCAGCGATCCCGCCCACTGGAAGCTGTACGACCGCGTCATCACCTCCCTCGACAAAGCCAAGGGCGAGGCCCACTTGCCCAGGCTGATGGAAGCCGAGGACTGGGACCTGGTCATTTTCGACGAGGCCCATCGCCTGAGCCGTCGGCAGTACGGAATGAAGTTCGAAAAAAGCGATCGCTTCCGTCTGGCCGAGGCGCTGCGCGAAAAGACCCGCAACGTCGTGATGCTCACCGCCACGCCGCACCAGGGCAACCAGAGCCAGTTCCAGGCCCTGCTGGAACTGCTGCGCCCGGAGCTGAGGGACCGGTTCGCGGCGCTGGACGTGGACTCCAGCGTGCTGGCGAAGATGGTGTTCCGCAACCGGAAGTCCGACGTCACCGACATCGACGGCAACTTCGTCTTCCATGGCCAGACTTCCAGGATGGTGCAGGTGGATTCCAGCCCCGAACTGCGGGAGCTGGAGGCGCAGCTGCAGGCTTACCTCAAGCTCGGATACCAGGCCGCCGAGCGGGTGGGGCGGCGGCGCGGAAGCGCCATCGGCTTCGTTATGACGGTCTACCGCAAGCTTGCCGCCTCCTCCATCCGCACCCTGCAGCTGGCCCTGACGCGCCGCCTGTCCAGGCTGACGTCAGAAGCGGCATCGGTCCGCTTCCTCGAAGACCTCGGGGATGAGCGGTTCGAGGGTGAATACGAAGAAGCCCGGGTCGGGATCGACGAGGCGCGGGAGGAATTTTTCTCCGGCGAGACGGAAAAGCTCAAGACCCTGATCGAGGAATGTCGCGTGGCCTGCGAGGAGGACGACAAGATGAGCGCCTTCCTCGACCGCGTGATCGCACCCATCACCCGCGACAACAGCGGCGAGCGCGTCCTGGTCTTCACCGAGTACCGCGGCACGCAGCACTATATCGTCGAGCAGCTGTCCGTCCGGTATGGGGCGGACAAGGTGGACGTCATCAACGGCAGCATGGATGTCGAGGAACGCCGCGCGGCTATCGCCAGGTTCGAGGCCGCCGGGCAGTTCCTGGTCTCCACTGAAGCCGGTGGCGAGGGCCTGAACCTGCACCGGCGCTGCCACATCCTCGTCAACTACGACCTGCCGTGGAATCCCATGCGGCTGGCGCAGCGGATCGGCCGCCTATATCGCTACGGGCAGCAGCACCACGTGGTGGCGATCAACCTGCAGGGCGTGGAATCCGCCGACGACCAGGTCGTCAGCAAGATGTATGACCGGCTGCAACAGGTGGCCGCGGACATGGCCGGCGTCGACCAGCGGTCTTCCGAGAACCTGGTCAGCGACATCGTCGGTGAGCTGGCCAGCCTGCTGGACGTGGAGGATATCCTGGAGCAGGCGGCAACCGCTGGCGTGCGCCGCACCGAGGAAAGCATCGAGGAAGCGATGCGGCGGGCCCGGGAAACCGCGGAGCTGCAGCGCGACCTGTTCCAGCATGCGGTCAGCTATGACGCGGACGAGCTGCGGGCGGGCTTCCGGGTCGGCGCACCGCACCTCAAGGCCTTCGTGTTCGGTATGGTCGCCGTGCTGAAGGGCGCGATCCACGAGAGCCGACGCTTCCCCGGTGTGGCCTGGCGGATCGAGGTGCCGGCGGATGCCCGGCTCCCAAGGCTCGGCCGCGAGGGCCGGGTCACCTTCACCCGGGAGCTGCGGCACCAGGCAGCCGAGACGGAGGTGCTCGATCTGGACCATCCCTTCGTCCAGGACCTGCTGGCCCGTGCGCGGAGCTATGATTTCCAGGGGCTGAGCGCAGGAACCACGCTGTCGGGGTTCGGCCATGTGGTGACCGCCATGCTGTGCTGGCAGGACGAGCGTGGCCAGCGGCTGCGGCAGGAGTTCTTGGCGGTGGCCGTGGATGGCGAGGGCCAGCTGCACGCCAACCCGCCGGGGCTGGTGTCCTGCTTCCTTGAGCCGATGGAGACCGACCACTGGAAGGTCGACCGTGACGCGACGCGAGAAGTCCACGACAATATCGAGCGATCCATCGACAACCAGCTTGCCCGCAGATCCAACGCGAACCTGCACCCGGAGAACCGGGAGTGGCTCGGCGCCGCATGGTGCCGGGAGCCCGCGGTGGGCAAGGGTACCGGAGCACCATGATCACAGGCAGCATCAAAACCCAGGTCGACAACATCTGGAACGCGTTCTGGAGCGGCGGCATCTCCAACCCCATGGAGGTCATCGAGCAGATGACCTACCTCCTGTTCATCAAGCGGCTGGACGAGCTGCAGACGGTCGAGGAGAAGAAGGCCAACCGCACGAAGAAGCCGGTCGAAAATCTCATCTTCAACAGCCGCCAGCAGAAGCTGCGCTGGTCGAAGTTCAAGTCGCTGGGCGACCCGGCGGCGATGTATGCGCTGGTGGCCGACGAGGTCTTTCCCTTCATCAAGACCCTCGGCGGCGCCAAGGGCGACTCCACCTACGCCACCCACATGAAGGACGCGCGCTTCACCATCCCCACGCCGGCGCTGCTGGCCAAGGTGGTGGACATGCTCGACGCGATCCCCATGGACGACCGCGACACGAAGGGTGACCTGTACGAGTACATGCTCGGCAAGATCGCCTCGGCCGGGCAGAACGGGCAGTTCCGCACCCCGCGGCACATCATCAGGCTGATGGTGGAGATGATGGCGCCCAAGCCATCCGACACCATCTGCGACCCGGCCTGCGGCACCGCCGGCTTCCTGGTCGCCGCCGCCGAGTACCTGCAGCAGCACCACCAGCAGGAGATCTACGCCGACAAGAAGGCGGCCCGGCGTTTCAACCGCGACACCTTCCACGGCTTCGACTTCGACAGCACCATGCTGCGCGTCGGGTCGATGAACATGCTGCTGCACGGGGTGGAAAACCCGGCCATTGAGAATCGTGATTCCTTGGCCGAAAACCACGCACTCATCGAAGACAAATTCACTTTGATCCTTGCCAATCCGCCGTTTTCTGGGTCTCTTGACTACGAAAGCTGTGCGAAGGATTTGCTGAGTGTTGTCAAGACGAAGAAGACCGAGGTTTTGTTCTTGGCGTTGTTCTATCGCCTGTTAAAGCAAGGTGGGAGGGCGGCGGTCGTGGTGCCGGCAGGCGTGCTTGAATCCGATGAAAAGTCATTGACAACGATCCGAGAAATGCTTGTCGAAAAGCTTAAGCTAGAAGCCGTTGTGAAATTGCCGCATTGGGTTTTCAAGCCATACGCAAGCGTGGACACATCGATAATTGTGTTCTCCAAAGGCGGTAAAACAGACAAGGTTTGGTTCTATCGGGTTGAGAATGATGGATTCGCGGATGATGCGCAAAAGACGTCCGTCAGCGGATCCGAGCTCCCCGAAGTTCTCCGTCTATGGCAGAAGCCGAAAGAGCGTGAGAAATCGGTCGATCAGCGCAAACATCGCATGGTTTCTGTTGATGAAATTCGAAAGAACGGCTACGACCTTTGTCCGCCGCTGTATTTAAGTGGCCACAGATACCCAGTCAATGTCAGCACAGCTCGGCTTGGGGACATCTTCGACATCACAAAGGGGAATTCGGCCGCTGCCGCTGCCCTCGATGAAGGTCCCTTTCCTCTGTTTACTTCATCCGTAGTACCCAAACGATCAGGCTTGGCGCCCTATACCGGCCCGGCCATTTGCATTCCTATTGTTTCATCTACTGGACATGGACATGCGTCAATTAAGGGGATTCATCTGGCCGAAGGCAAATTTGATGCCGCAACCATCACTGCTGTTCTGACGCCCAAGAACAGCACGATTCCCGTGAATGAGATTTATTATTATCTCTTGGCGCATAAGGATGAGCTTCTTGTTCCCTTGATGCGCGGTGCGACAAACAAGTCATTGAACACCGAGCGTCTCAAAGAGCTCGAAGTACCGTTGCTGGATGCTAGGTCCCTGGAAGGCAAGGCCATTAAGCAGCTCATGGATCAGAAGCAAAGAATTCAAAAGTTGGAAATGGACCTCAAGCTCATTAAGGCCCAGCACAGCGAAAGCGTAGAAAAGCTTCGGAGTATTGCCGTATGAGCGTGAGCAGCAAAAGGTTTTGTTCACTCGGTTCGACGGGGTGCTCTGTCGTCGTGTTCATGGCATCCCTCTTTCACCTGCGCCTCTAACCCATGCCCGCCTACCAGCTGCCCTTCCAGCTCACCCACCGCATGATCGCGCCGGTACAGATGCCGGTAAAAACGACGGTAGAAAAGCGGGAGCGGACCCCTGAGGCGATCCTGTCGACGCTCCGCAGCCAGCCGGAACTGACGTTGGACGAAGTCGCCCAGGCCATCGGCCGTTCGCTGCGCACAGTGGAGCGGGCGGCCGCGAAGCTGAAGGCGGAGGACAGACTCCGCTACATTGGCCCGAAGAAGGGCGGGCGCTGGGACGTCCTGTAGGGGGCAGGGATGGGCAACTTCGAGTTTCTGCGGGCCGAGTTCAGGCCGCTCTACGAGCCGGCCAGGGGCGCGGAGCAGCTGGTCCACTCCGATCCGCGCGCCTGCTGCATGCGCACCCGCCATGCGCTGGAGCAGGCGGTGCACTGGCTGTACGCCAACGACCGCGACCTGCGGATGCCGTACGACAACGGCCTGGGCGTGCTGCTGACCCAGCCGGAATTCGAGCAACTGCTGCCGCCGCACATCCACCAGAAGGCGCGGCTGATCCAGAAGCTGGGCAACCAAGCCGTACACGGCAACCAGCGTATCGGCAGCGGCGATGCGCTGCGCCTGGTGCGCGAGCTGTTCCACCTGCTGTTCTGGCTGGCGCGCACCTACACCCGTGCCAGCGATCCGAAAAGCATCGTCGCCGAGTGGGACGACAAGCGCGTGCCGCACCTGGTGCGGGCCGACGAGGCGGTGACCTTCACCCGGGACGAGCTGAAGAAGCAGGAAGACAAGTTCCGGCAGAAGATCGACGCCCAGCACGCGCAGATCGAGGCGCGCGAGGCCAGCATCGCCGAGACCGCTGCGAGCCTGGCCGAGCGCGAGGCCGTGCTGGCGCAGGTCAATGCCGAACTGGCCGCGCTACGTGCGGAGCTGGCTGAAGCCAAGGCCGCCAACATCGCAGTACCGGACAACCACGACTACCACGAGGCCGACACCCGCCGCTTCCTGATCGACGTGCTGCTGCGCGAGGCCGGCTGGGAGGTCGGTGGCAACGCCGCGGTGGAGGTGCCGGTGACCGGCATGCCCAACGGGAAGGGCGAGGGCTTTGTCGATTACGTGCTGTGGGGCGCCGACGGCCAGCCGCTGGCCGTGGTGGAGGCCAAGCGCACCCTGAAGGACCCGGACGTCGGCCGCCAGCAGGCCAAGCTGTATGCCGACTGCCTGGAGCAGATGAAGGGCCAGCGGCCGCTGATCTTCTACAGCAACGGCCACCACACCTGGCTTTGGGACGACCGGCGCGCGCCGCCGCGCGAGGTGCAGGGCTTCTACACCCGTGACGAACTGGCGCTGGCGATCCAGCGCCGGGAGTTGGAGACGGACCCGCGCACCCTGACGATCGACCACGCGATTGCCGGGCGCCCGTACCAGATCCGTGCCATCCGGGCGATGGCCGAAGCGCTGGCGTCCGGCCGCCGCGCCGGCCTGCTGACCATGGCCACCGGCACCGGCAAGACCCGCACCGCGATCGCGCTGGTGGACCTGCTGATGCGCGCCAACTGGGTGAAGCGGGTGCTGTTCCTCGCCGACCGGGTGGCGCTGGTCCGGCAGGCGACCAACGCCTTCAAGTCACATCTTCCCGATTCCAGCCCGGTGAACCTGGTCACCGACAAGGACGGGCAGGGGAGGGTGTTCCTGTCCACCTACCCGACGATGATGGGCCTGATCGAGGACATGGAGGGGGACCGCCGCAGGTACGGCGTGGGCCACTTCGACCTGGTCATCATCGACGAGGCGCACCGCAGCGTGTACCAGAAGTACGGCGCGATCTTCCGCTATTTCGACAGCTACCTGGTCGGCCTGACCGCCACCCCGCGCGACGAGGTGGACCGCGACACCTACCACCTGTTCGGGCTGGAAACCGGCGTGCCCACCGATGCCTACGGGCTGGAGGAGGCGGTGGCCGACGGCTACCTGGTGCCGCCGCGGGCGCAGTCGGTGCCGGTGAAGTTCGTGCGCGAGGGCATCCGCTACGACGAGCTGCCGCCAGAGGAACGCGAGCACTGGGAATCGCTGGACTGGGGCGACCGTGACGGGGAGGGCGATCCGCCCGACGAGATCCACGCCTCCGAGGTCAACAAGCGGCTGTTCAACGAGCACACCGTCGACCTGATGCTGCAGCACCTGATGGAGCACGGACTGAAGGTGGACGGCGGCGACAAGCTGGGCAAGACCATCATCTTCGCCGTCAACCAGCAGCACGCGCAGTTCATCGCCCGGCGCTTCGACCACCACTACCCGCACTACAAGGGCGGCTTCGCCCGCGTGGTCACCCATGCGGTGAATTACGCCCAGTCCCTGATCGACGACTTCAGCATCGCCGCCAACCTGCCGCAGATCGCGATCTCGGTGGACATGCTGGACACGGGCATCGACGTGCCGGAGATCGTCAACCTGGTGTTCTTCAAGGCGGTGCGTTCGAAGGTGAAGTTCCTGCAGATGATCGGGCGCGGGACGCGCCTGTGCCCGGACCTGTTCGGCCCGGGGCAGGACAAGACCGAGTTCTTCATCTTCGATTTCTGCGCCAACTTCGAGTATTTCGAGGAGCATCCGGCGGGCGCCGCCGGCAGCTTGAGCGAGCCTCTGGGCAAGCGCCTGTTCAAACGGCGACTGGAGCTGCTGGGCGCGCTTCCGGCCGCGGCTCCCGCCGCGGGCAACACCAGCGAAGGGCGGGGCGCGTACGACGCGCTGGCCGAGCTGCGCGCCGAGGTCATCGACGAGCTGCACGGCGAGGTCGCGGCGATGAACCCGGACAACTTCATTGTGCGTCCGCAGGGCGAGCATGTCGGCCGATTCAGCCGGCGTGAAGCCTGGGACGACATCGACGAGGCCGCATTGATCGACCTGCGTGAACATGTCGCCGGCCTGCCCAGCGAGCGCGAAGCCGAGCACATCACCGCGAAGCTGTTCGACCTGATCTGCCTCAACCTGCAGCTGGCGCTGGTCAACATGACCCAGGACTTCATCGGCCATCGTGACAGGATCATCGAGCTGGCAACCGCGCTGGAAGCCATGGATGCGATCCCCGCGGTCAAGGCGAACCTGGCGCTGATCCAGGATGTGCAGACCGAGGCCTTCTGGAAGGACATCACCCTGCCGATGATCGAATCGGTGCGCCGTGGCCTGCGCGACCTGGTGAAGTTCATCGAGCGCAAGGCGGTCAAGCCGGTCTACACGGTGCTCACCGACGAGAAGGGCGAGTCGAAGGACGTCGGGCTGAAGGACTTCAGCACCGGCATCAACCTGGCCCAGTACAAGCGCAAGGTCGAGGCCTTCATCCGCGCCAGCGAGAGCCACGTCGCGATTGCCAAGCTGAAGCACAACAAGCCGTTGACCCCGACGGATCTTCAGGAGCTGGAGCGCTTCGTCTATGGATCCGAAGTGGTGGAAAGCCGCAAGCGCTTCGAGGACAGCTTCGGCATCGACAGGCCGTTGACCGTCTTCATCCGCTCGCTGGTCGGCCTGGACCGCAACGCGGCCAAGGAAGCCTTCGGCCAGTTCCTGGACGAGAACCGCTACACAAGCCAGCAGATCCGCTTCGTCGAGATGATCATCGACCGGCTGACGCAGGGCGGGGTGATGGAACCGGGGCAGCTGTATGAGCCGCCGTTTACGGGACTGCACTACCAGGGACTGGATGGCGCATTCGGTGACGCAGATGCGGATGCGATCGTGGGGGTGGTCGAGGAAATCAATCGCCGGGCGGCGGCATAGGCGTTCGGGCTTTACGGATACGCCCGAGCTGGAGTGTCGATCACCAAAGGGCAGGGTACTGCTTCAATGAATAGTGCCAGCCATTCGATCCGTTATTGAAACAGAAGGAGTCCACTTCGTTGGCCAAGTTTCTCAACACCAGCGCGACCAACTACTTCCTTGAAGAGCTGATCAAGGATGCCAAGGACCGACTGATCCTGATCAGTCCATACCTGAAGCTCAATGACCGGGTGAAGGAGCTCCTGGCGGACAAGAATCGTCTGAAGATCGACGTCCGTATCGTCTACGGAAAGAGCGAGCTCCAGCCGGCGGAGATCAGCTGGCTTCGCGAGCAGACCTACATCCGCACCAGCTTCTGCAAGAGCCTGCATGCCAAGTGCTATCTCAACGAGGAGCTGTGCATCGTCACCAGCCTCAACCTCTACGAGTTCAGCCAGGTCAACAACAACGAGATGGGCATCCTGATCCGCCGCCAGGACGACGCCGAGCTCTATCGCGACGCCTACGAGGAGGCGCAGCGCATCATCCGCATCAGCGATGAGGTCCGGATCTCGATGGAGCGGGTCACCGTGCCAGAAGAGCAGGGCGATGCGGACCAAGACGGTGGGCAGGAGGACGCAGGCGATGCGGGCAAGCTGACTTCGTCAAAGCTTGCCAAGAAGTACGGCATGAAAACGGCCGAACTGCTCGACAAGCTGGTCGCCAAGGGGCTCCTCGAGATCAAGGACGACAAGCACTACCTTACGGAGGCCGGCAAGGCCACCGGCGGCGAGTTCAGGATGAGCCAGCGATTTGGTCCGTACTTTCTCTGGCCGCACTCGCTGGAGGCCTGACGCGTCATGAGCAAGCCTGGAGGTCGCGGCTGGGGTCGGCCCGCAGTCCGCAATCGACGTAACGACCGCCTGGCGAACCTGGATTGGCGGGAGTTCGAACGAGTGGTTGCCGACTATTACCGGGGCCAAGGCTTCGCTGTCGAACATTGCGGTACTGGCGGCGGACGAAGCCGGTTCGATGGCGGCATTGATCTGAAGCTGCACCGCGATGGCGAATACACCATCGTGCAGTGCAAGCGCGAGAACGCACTGCAGGTCACGCACAACGTGTGCCACGAGCTCCTTGGTCTGCTGCTGACCGAGAAGGCGGATCGAGCGATCGTCGTCAATTCCGGGGAGTTCACGCCCCATGCCATTGCAGCTGCGAGAAAAGAGGAGCGACTGCAGCTTGTCGATGGCGACCAGCTGCGCGATATGCTTCCAGAATATGCGGTACCAGAAGCTGCGATCGGCGGCGCTTCGCTGGCCCGACAGGTGCCCGACTGGCCACTATCAGGACCTCCTTCGCGCCCGGCGCCATCCAGCGTGCGTACCGATAGCGCCCGCCGTGGGAGTCAGGACGGCACCAAGGGCCTTATCGCGCTTGCGTTCCTTGTCGTCCTGGTGCTTTGGCAATGCAGCTATCGTTCCAAATCGACGCAGCCGGCCGTGAGCCATGCGCCTCCAGTCTCGACACCTCCTGCGCCGACAGGAAGCGACTCTGGGGAAGTCGCGATGGCGAGGGCTCCACGACACTTGACACGGGAAGCGGCACCAGTGCGACGTACGGAGCCAACGCGCCAAGAGGTAGCCGAGTCGCGACGTCGGGCAGATGAGGCGATCCGGATACTTGAGGCCACGACGCCTGAGCTGGATCTGCCCCCTGACCCCCATGCGGTGTATCGGGATTAGACCCGCCTATGTAATCGGAGATCTTCTCTGAGAGGTGGCGATCAGGGATGTTTATCGAAGGTACGGAACTTGTCCATCCGAGGCCGAATCCGACGAGAACGTTCAGGCTGACTTAGATCGAGCACCCCAGATGCTTGATTCAAGTTCGGTGTTAGACCACGGTGCGCTGCACCCGTCGGCGGGCGCCAGGCCGTGACACTCACCCAAGTGCTGCAAGAAGACCTGCAGTTCCTATGCCACTCTTCCATATAACACCTACAGACGATTGGGGGCTTGAGTGAGTGAGGTCCGAAAGACAAGCCTCGTGCCGGGCGCAGTAGTTGGCGAGTGGACGCTCGTGGAGTGCATCGGAGGAGGCGGCAATGGCGATGTTTGGAAGGCGTCTGGTAGCGATGGCGAATGTTATGCCATCAAGCTTCTTAGGAAGATTGAGACGGAAGCGTACACCCGTTTTAAGTTTGAGATCGCGGCCTTGGAGAAGCTCGGTGACATGGAGGGCATTGTCCCCATAATCGAGAAGCACCTTCCTGACGATCCGAAGAAGGACAAGCCATGGTTCGTTATGCCTCTTGCTGTTCCCTTCGGCGACCACGCTCCCAGGGATCCTGTCGACCGAGTGCGCGATTTGCTAGTGCTAGCGCAGACGATTGATCGGCTGCATCGACAGGGAATCTCTCATCGGGACATCAAGCCCGCGAACCTCCTATATCTCAACAGTCGGATTTGCCTTTCAGATTTCGGACTTGTCAAGTATCCGGGGCGCCAAGATCTCACGCCAGAAAAAAGGGATGTGGGAGCCAAGTTCACCATGGCACCGGAGATGCGACGTCATGCATCAGCCGCCGATGGCCTGCCTGCAGATGTGTACTCCTTCGCCAAGTCATTATGGATCGTCCTGTCGGGCCAAGAGCTCGGTTTCGATGGCCAATACAACACATCCTCCGTCCTCTCGTTGCACAATCATCTGCCGGAGACATACACAACGACTCTGGACCAGCTCCTGGTTGAGTGTACTGATAGTGATCCAATGCGCAGGCCGCCAATGGCCGTGGTTATCAAGCGATTGGAAGAGTGGCTGGAAACTATCGCCGATTTCCACATCCGTAATCTCAAGGAGTGGAACGAGCTCACTCGCAAGCTGTTTCCGCTGGTCGTGCCAACTCGAGCCGCGTGGTCCGATATCGATGATATCTGCCTTGTGCTCGGTGAAGTCGCGAAGGTGCCCTCGCTTAACCATATGTTTTATCCAACCGGAGGGGGCAACACCATCACCGGCGTATCGAGGGCTGCTGAAAAAGGCATGATCGAACTGCACATCGGGGATAAAAACGCCGAGATTCTCAAGCCCGCGAAGTTATCTTATGAGTCCTTCGGCACCGACTCTCGCTGGAGCTACTTTCGGCTTGAGGCTGCGCCAGTAAAACCAACAGGGATCCCGCGTGCAATTGACTCCGATGGGGCAGCTGAGGCGCTGACAGAGATTGCCCCCGGTGAATACGTTCCTTACGAGCACTGGGATGCAGGGGAGTACCGGGATGCCCCGCTGCCGGCGATGGCAAGGCCCGTTACGCGCTTCCTGAAGGGAGCCTTTGTTTTCTTTAGCACCAGATCATTCTACAACGCGGATCCAGGCACTTATGACGCGAGACACAATAGAATGAATGAGGAATCGTTTCGCGAATACATCGAAGAGTTGGCCAGGAAGTTCGCGGCGATAACCTAGTCGCTACTCCGCCATGGAGATGCGTGGCGACCCTACCACGCGCAGTGCTTGTCAGAGATTAGATCGATTTATCGGGGGTAGGGTAGGGAAGTCCCTTAACCGTTCCTCATGTCTACAAAGGCGTGATTGACCTAATTCGGCCTGCATAAACCTTCCGAAGTGACTGGCCAGATTCGCGCTATCAGGCCCACGCATAACGCTTGTCTTTCTGCCACATTACGCAGTCAATACCTTCTGACAGCGCATAGGCGCCTGCAAGCGCCACTCCATGCTCGTGAAAAGTTCTGGTGGAAAGTAGGAGCTCTCTGACAACGAGGTCATCTGGCACCCCAGCCTGCAGCAGGCCGATTCGTATTAGGTCATTAGTCTGGTCTTGCCCAATCTCTTCGGTGATCAGGAGTACGTAGCGCGACGGGACTACCGAATCCGACTTGCGCTCCCTGGCGGCGTGCAGCAGCGCTCTTAGGCGCTGGGAAAACAGTTCATTCGCATACTGCCTGACGGTCCTGCCGTTCCTCGGAAGTTGATGGTCTTCGCACCATTGCGCCCAGCCGTTCCTGGTGACCTGCATGGGGATAAAAGGCTTGAGCGGCGAGCCTGCCTCTATCCCATGTTGTCGATGTTTCCTCCACTCCCGATAGCTACCGCAGAGCACAGGGTCTGAAGGAGATTCTTCGTGGAATTTCCTCCATTCGCTTCCCGACATATCGGGAAAGGTGAGGGCAACGGGAGGAAGGTTCGTGCCATCGTAACCACCCTTGCGAGGTCGTCCTCGAACGTAAAACTCGGATTTGGCGCCCATCGGCGGCGCTGGCTTCACGTAGGTGATTCCATCGACATCGAACTGGCTATCAACCACAGGTCCTTTCCCGGCGGTCACGGGTGTCTCCCCGCGGATGAGAGCGGTCATGGTCCTTTCGGCATGGCCATGCCAAGCTTGCTTCAACGCTTCAAACGAGCAGAATGGTGAGTTCGCGTTGATCGGGATGTAGTCCAGCGGCCATAGGAAAACGCTGTCGAATCCGTCGCCGTGGTGGTAACACCCGCCCACGACGACGCCATCGATCTCCCGGGTGTCTTGCCGGGCGCGATGAGCCACAAGTTCGACAAGCGCATCGTGATCAAGCGCCGTGTAACCATTGTTCAATACCATCAGGATCGAGCATGCGGTGTGCTCGATCTCGCTACGCGACTGCAGTAGTTGGCTTCTCGCCTTCTTGACGATCCCATTGATGGGTCGGTCCAGAATCCTGTCGAACTCGCGCTGTCCTTCTTCGGGCAGTCTGTTCCGATCGACGACCACAACAGGGCGTGTGTCTCCATATTTGCGAAACAGATCGGCCAGCTTCCGCTGTCGCTCCGGTTTGGACATTCCCTCGTCGTCTAGCGCCTTGAGTTCGATCAGCGCATCGCCCAGTACGTAGTCGGCTCCCGGTTTATCGCGGCGATCGGCGTCTGGGTGCGCACGCGAGCCTCCCGCTCTCGTCATGATTTCATCCACGGCGTTTTCGCTGATGGGTTGTACTCGGAACGTCTCCATACGGGATAATTTACCGGAACCTGGGTGGGCTCCATTCTTCATCGTCGTCGTTGTCTTCGTCGGCTTCCGTGACCGTCAATAGCGTCAGTGTTCGCCCGAACGTGCCCAAGCCGATGACTTCCTCTACGAGTTCGTAGCGCCCGCTGGCACCGGAGAACCATTCGTTTGCAGGCGCCGTGTCGCTGTCCTCTCCGCCGGCCACGACGGCCGCGTGGTCTTCTGCCAGCCGCCAGGTTGCGCTGTGATCGGGCACTTTCGCGTTGCGGGCCAGTGCCTTGGCCCAGCCGACGCGGGAAAGCAACGGATAGGTGGCGCAAAACTCCACGCGCCCTCGTTGGCACTGAATGACCCCTGCAGGCACGGGGCCGATTTCGGCGTAGCGCAATGCGGATGCGACCAGCGAGGTCTGACAGGAATCAGCCAAGTCGCGTACGGCGCTCATGCCGTCGACGTTGCGATGTATCAACGGTAGGCATAGAGGCTTCGGCATCAGCAGGCACGCGGCGAAGTAATCCGCTTCCTGTTCGAATGCATCGGGGGAGCTGAAGCCTGCGCGCGAAGCGTGCTGGTCTCCGCTCAGGAAGATATGTTCGGGATGCCCGGCGAGGCTGTAGTGCCCAAGTTCGTGGGCAATGCTGAAGTTCTGGAAGCCAAGGCTATCGATGTGTGTGGCATAGACGATCGCGTAGTCGTCGCCATTGCGAATCAGCCATCCGGAAGCGCCCGCGATTGAGGCAGGTTTGGCTTCGACGTGGATCTGCAGGTGCTGGGCAATCTCCAATGGCCGCACCGGCAATGCGCTCACTCCGGCGTCCTGCAGCAATGCCCAGGCCTGCGCCTGGATTTGCTGTCTGCGATAGCTATCCATCGCCCCCCTGTCTCCTATTGGCTAGGGATTTCGCCACGTCCTCGAGCATCTGGATCTCATCTTCGGTGGCGTTTTGCAAATGGCGGGCGATGCGGCTTGCAGCGCCTGTGGCCTCAGGGGTGTCGACGATCCCCATCAGATAGTCCGTGCTGACGCCTAGAACCCGGGTCAGGCGACGCAAGTTGTCGAAGGAAGGCTTTCTCGATCCGCTCTCGAAATGGGAAAGGGTGGTCGAGGGGAGGCCGGCTTCCTTGCCCAGCTCGGCTTGGGTGAGACCACGCCGTTCTCGGGATTCTTTGAGACGGGAGGGAAAGTCGGAGCTCATGGCGGGGCGTCCAAAGTGTTCGGGGCGTAAGCGTACTTGACGGAGTCGACAAGTGGCGTTATTGTCGATTCCGTCAAGTGAAACTAGTCGGAATCGTAGCATCCGGCTGGCTCCGGATAGCGGCTATAGCCTTGGGACGCGCCGGGGGGCTTGAAAACTGTGTGTCAGGGCTCAGTTTTCATTCGTCCATTCAGGAATGTGCATATGACCCAGCGTAAGTGGAATGCCCAGACGGCGAAGGCCCGCATCGAGGCCCGGCTGGCGGAAGTCAAAGATCTCACCGTCAAGGACTACGTCCGGGTGACCGATCTGGAGCGGATCCCAAGGAACACGGCGTATCGCGTGGACGGCGTCCACGTCTATGTGGACATCCTGAACATGGAGTCCATCGTGGCCAGCACGGACGTGGAGGGCACGCGGACCCACCAGCGCACGTTGCGCTTCCTCAACCTGTTGTACCGCGCAGTGGCACGCATCCTCGCGCAGGTCGATGCCATCCACGTGGATTTTCATAACCAGCGGCTGCATGCCGTCGTAGCTAAACCCTACGACGATGAGGTCGAACGTCTGCATCGCGCCGTGGCCATGGCGCAGTTGATCATCGACGTGTTGGGTCGCCAGGCGGAGCAGGGCGATGACGCGTTGCCTGCCGCGAAGATTCGGGTAGGTATCGATTCGGGCGAGGCGCTGGCGGTAAACAACGGTCGGCCGGGGGCTCGCGAACCTCTCTTCCTTGGACCAGCCGCCAATCTCGCCGCCAAGCGTGCTGCCGGCAATGCAGCCGGAATCTATGTCACGGACAATGTCCGCGCGATGCTCGGTTGGGATGCCGTCGAAGACGAGGACGCCACCGCGCTGACCGCAGTGCAGATCGAGGCATCCCAGGTCGAAGCCGACCTGGATGTCACTGCAGACGACATTTGGGACGCCTGGGTCGATGATCTGGAAAAGAATCCCATCGGCCGCTTTGAGTTCAGCGCACACACTCCGCCTTATGCCACATTGGACCTGGACGCGTTGGGGCCCAGTCATGCACGACGGCAGGATGCGTTGTCCCTCTATGCCGACATCGACGGCTTCACCCAGTACGTAGCCGACCATATCGACAGCGATGCTGACGCCGAAGATGTCGTGCGTGTCCTGCATGTGCTGCGCAGTGAACTCGACGCGGTCCTGACGTCGGATTTCCAGGGCGCAAAGATTCGCTTCATCGGCGACTGCATCCATGGCGCGTTGGTCGAGGGCACAGCGCAAACTACCGATGCGCCGCTGACCACCTCCAATGCGATTGCCTGTGCCGGTGCGCTCCGCAGCAGCTTCGAGTTGGCCAAGTCCGTCTTGGCCGAGCAGGGGATCGCTTGCGATTTGGGCCTGGCTATTGGCATCGAATACGGCCCGCTGGTGATCACCCGCTTGGGCATCAAGGGTGATCTCATTCGCTGTGCCGTCGGCAGGGGCGTGTTGGCATCCGAGAAGCAGCAACTGCGCTGTTCGGGTCGCCAAACGGCATTGGGGCCCGTGGCCTACGGGCACGCGCCGGAATGGGCGCGGACGTGGTTTGGTACGACGCGGCGTCAGGCCGGCGTGACCTACGAGGAAGTGGTGGCGCGGCGCACGCAGGCCGAAAAAGGCTTGGCCAAGTCGGCAACAGCGCCAAGCCTGCTACGGCCGGTTGCCGCAAGTGCGGCCGCCGCCGCGAGTGCGTCCTTGGCGTTCCCCGCACATTCGGGCGTACCCACCAAACCGCAGGGCTTTGCGTGATCTGGTTCATCCGCGAACCAGAGCGATACGAGGCCGAATTCCGGGCTGTGGAGGCACTCCAACAGGAGGTCTCCTGGCTCGAGATCGAAGGTTGGTCGATCCATCAGGGGCACTTGCAGTGCGAGGCGGAGATCACGACCCCGGCTCGTACCTATCCGGTAGCGCTGCGCTACAACGAAGGCTATCCGGATGTGCCGCCTTCCGTCATTCCACGCGTCAAGGAACGCTGGTCCGCGCATCAGTACGGCACCGGTGGCGAGTTGTGCCTGGAACATGGTCCGGACAATTGGATCAGCACGCTGACGGGCGCCGATATGCTGCGCAGCGCCCATCGGCTCTTGGAGAGCGAGGCAGCCGCCCCCGATACCCCTGCCATACCGGTGCCCAGTCGACATGAGTTGACGCGCGGGCAGGCGCTGCGATTCCAGATGATGCGGTTCATCAGGACGCCTGCGCTGATGGCGCACTGGGACGCTTTTGGTGTTTTCACGCCGGGGCAGTTTGCGATGCGCCTGCATGGGCAATCGTGGGTCTGGTATGCGTTGGCCTGGGAACAGGACGGGCACATGCATCTCAACCCGGATGTTCCGACGGCTGGAGAGGAGCACACCTATACCAGGTCGGGCTTCTTTATTCGCCATCGAGGCGAGGTCATCGATACGAGCTTGCCGTCGGCGTTTCGACGTGCCTTTCCCGATGTCTGGCCTGATCCGGATGTGGCCGAAGATACGACGGTCATCCTGCTGGGAGGCGGGCATGAAGCACGCATGTTCTACCTGTACCAGGACAAGGTGTTGGAGTGCGGTGCGCTGATCGATCCGGATCCGGCGCAGCGTCTTCCGGAAAGCTACGGCGTCCTGGCCAGCAAGCGGGTTGGTGTGGTGGGGTGCGGGTCGTTGGGCTCCAAGGTCGCCGCGATGCTCGCACGTGCGGGTGCGCGAGACTTCGTATTGGTGGATGACGATACCCTGCAACCCGAGAATCTGGTTCGACACGATCTGGATTGGACCGGGGTAGGTGAGGGCAAGGCACACGCGCTGGCGCAGCGCTTGAGTCTGATTCGACCCGGCACCAAGACGCAGGCGCGGGCGCATCGTCTGGGCGGACAGGAGTCCTCCTCGGGTGCGGCAGCAGTCGTGCGTTTGCTTTCCCAGTGCGACCTCCTCATCGATGCGACCGCAAGTGCGACGGCATTTCGCTATGTCGCCGCGGCGGCTCGTGGAGAAGGCCGTCCTGTGTTCTGGGCGGAAGTCTTTGCCGGTGGCTTGGGTGGGCTGATATGTCGTTCTCGTCCGGGGCTTGATCCGGCGCCGGACCTGGCGCGCGCTCGCGTGCTTCATTGGTGTGAGCTGCAGGACGCGGAGCCACCGGAACGAAGTAAAACGCCGTACTGCCTAGATGGGGAACGACCGGAAATCGCAGACGATGCCGATGTCAGCGTCATCGCCGCACATCTGGCGCGTATGGCCATCGATCACATGGTCGCTCCTGAGGTCAGCCAGTTTCCGTACTCGGCATATGCCGTGGGCCTCAAGGCGGGCTGGGTGTTCAGTCAACCGTTCGACACGACGCCGATCGACCTTGGCGCGCCGGAAGAGGCCGCACGTGATTCCACGGAGTTGGTGGAAGCCGGCGTCTCTCGCCTCCTCGCCCTACTGCAGCAGTCCGAAGATGCTCAAGCTGAGTCTGGCACCTGAGTTGGTCGCTCGCCTTTATGGCGCTTTGCGAGAAGCAGGCCATCGCGAGATCGGCGGCTTGCTGATGGGCGAGCACTGTCAGGACAACCATTTCCAAATCGTCGATCTGTCGGTGCAAACCAGTGGCGGTGATACCGGGTGTTTTGTCCGCGGCGTTGATGAACACACGGATTTTGTTCGCTCATTCTTTGAGCGCACCGGCTACGACTACGCCAGGTTCAACTATCTGGGGGAATGGCACTCCCATCCTTCTTTCAGTACCGCGCCCAGCAGCACGGATCTTTGCTCCATGCAGGATATTGTCGAAGAACCAGGAGCAGACCGGCAATTCGCGGTCCTAATCATCGCCAAGCTCCGACAACGGCAAGTCGTCGGACAGGCGTATCTGTTTCAACCGCAGCAGCCTGCTCAGCTGATTGAGCTACACATCCCGCCTCGCGCCTCATGGGCTGTTCGCCTGTATCAGCGCCTACCTTTCATCAAATGACGAGAATCTCATGTCAGCCGATATCAAGTCCCGCTTTCAAAACAGTGAAGATCTGATCGATGCGCTCAAGGCGCAACGCCTGCTGGAAGGCTCGGACGAACTGGCACGGGCGTTTGCCCAGGGCGGCGAACTCGTTTCCTACACCGATGGCCAGGTGCTGATCGAACAAGGCGCCGCAGATCGCGACATGTACTTCCTGCTCGCCGGCAAGACGACGTTGATCATCAATGGCTACCGACTGGGGTACGGCCGCAACGCGGGCGAAACCGTGGGCGAGATGTCCGCGATGAATGGCGCGATTCTGCGCTCGGCGACCGTGGAGGCCACCGAACCGACGGTGGCGTGGAAAGTCTCTCACCGCCACTTGGCTGACATCGGAGTTCGTTTTACGGACATCTGGAAGCGGTTGGCTGTGGTGCTCAGTGGGCGCCTGGAGCAACGCAACGCGTTGATCAATCGCCTTAACCTCAAGCCGCGCGTCTTCATCATCTGCTCGAAGGAGGCCTTGCCGATTGCTAAGTGCCTGGAGCTGGGGCTGGAGTACGACAATTGCGATGTGCTTCTCTGGAGCGACGAAGAGATCTTTGCGCCGGGTCAGTACCCGTTGGAATCGCTGGAAGCAGAGGTGGCCAAGGCAGACTTCGGGGTCGTGCTAGCCGAGCCGGATGATCTGCGGCTTTCGCGTAACAAAGAGCATCATGTTCCGCGCGATAACGTTATCTTCGAACTTGGCTTCTTCATGTCTCGGCTGGGGCGCGGACGCACCTTGCTTCTCCTCCCGCGCAACAAAGACGTGGAAATGCCCTCCGACTTCAAGGGGCTGACGCCCATCTCCTATGTCGCCGAAGGAGTGGCCAGCCAGCTCACTAAATCGCTTGCCCCGACGGTGACTCGGATTTCCCATGTCATCCAGGAGAAAAGGCTGCGGCGATCGCTGGTGGAGGCCACCTAGTGCTGTATGAGGCGACGCCTACGCAGGCGTCCACTATGAAAGAGTGGTGTATCAAAGTAGGCTGGGATGCCCTGGGTGATCGCATAACGCGGATTCCCGGAAAGCTGGAACAGGAAAGTATTGTTTGGCCGTTGACGCAGCATCAGCCGTTCGCCGACCAGGGTTAGACGTCGAAAGAGGGCTTATGCAATGATTGTGTATCTGGCTTGGGGCTCATTGGTATGGGAGCCGGGCGACCTACCGCTTACGCACGATTGGCGCGACGATGGGCCAGGGGTAAGAGTGGAGTTCGTCCGTCAATCCAGTAACCGACGTCTCACGTTGGTCCTCACTCCGGAGGCAGATCCATTGCCTTCGTTATGGGCCCGCTTCAGTGGTGAGGATCTCGCAGCGGCGCGGGAGCATCTGGGGCTGCGTGAGAAGATTCCTAGAAAGAATCGCGAAATCCATATCGGCAGCTGGATTCCGGGCACTTCCGAGCCAGAGTGTATTCTGGGATTGGAAGCGTGGGCGAGGGAGCATGGTGTTACCGCAGTTGTATGGACTGCCCTACCGCCCAAGTTTTTCGATAGAGAAGCTCCCGTCGCTTCATTGGAAGAGGCGTTAGCCTATCTAGCCGGTCTCTCTGGAGAAACACGGGCGCTTGCCGAAGAGTATGTTCGTCGAGCCCCGGTGCAGATCGCTACGGCGTATCGCAAGCGCTTTCAAGAGGAACTTGGCTGGCACCACATCGGAAATTGAACTCGTGCAGATACCCAACCCCATTCGGCTTCTTGCTGGACGACGATTATTTGCCTGCCGAACCAACTTGGGATCCGGGTGGTTTTCGGTGCAGTTTGACCAGTCGGAAGGGGAGCTTGAGGTGCTCATGGTTGTCAGCGATCCAACGTTTCTGGTCGCCGCTCAATCGATCACTCGATGATTTGACCTCAATGAACAGGACCTCATCGTCACGCTGAAGGAGGAGGTCCGGCCAGCCAAGATAGTGCCCCCAATAGTCAGAGACGAGATAGCGCAAAATCGAAACAATGTGGGTGGGTTCGAGCATCGTGACAATCCGGCGGGCCCGATCCACATCCGTCTCTCGATGGGCCCAAAGATATTGGCGGAGATCCGAGCTCATCGGTCGCCAGTAGTCGAATAGCCACAGCATGCCTTCACGGTCTTCGGGGAAGAGCTCGAAATGTTTGGCAATCTGCTTCTTGCGCCGTTTCGGGTAGCCCCTGCCGCCGAAATCGTCGGGCAGCAATGTCCAGATAGGCTCTTTCTCGCCGCTCGCTTCATAGGTGTGGCGGTCGCCGAAACCCACCATGCGGACACGTGGGTCGCTACCATCCTGGATCAATAGCCACATCATGACTCCGAAGAGTGCGTGCAACGGCATGCTCTCTAACGGCAATACAGACCATCCCTGACTTCGGTACAGATGTGTGACGTAGGCTTCTGGCGATACGGTCTCATCGCCAAGGCGGATCAATTTTCCCTTCGTCGGCTGGTCGCTATAGGCAGCGTCAACGGCATGGACATCGACATCGTAACGTTTAAGTACGTCTTCTTGCGAAGGTTCTGAAAAGTTATATTTCGGCGAGGCGGCATGCTTGGCTTTTATTTCGTTCAGAACCTCTGCTTCTATAGCCGCACTAGCGGCCTTGAGATCATCTGGTGAAGCATCGGGATGTGTCTCAGACCACTTTGCCCGACGTAGTGTTGTCTGGAAGTACAGTTCCCGCCAGTAGTAGCGCTTGATCTTGGATGTCCGTCCAAAGCTTTCCGCAGCCGGCGCTGGAACCGGAGGTAGCCCACGGCACTCAGGACATGCCTCTGGTACAAATCCGAGATCAACGGGAACATCGATCTGGAGTTCCAGCTCTCGCCCCATTTGTAACTGGTGAGAGAGGAAGCGCCTACCGAAATCCTCGTCGCAGGTGCACATCATCACTCGCTGGCATGTATCACAACGATATTTTCGGATCAGTTCGTATTGATTGAGGCAAGACACGCGCGCATGGGGACACTCTGACATAGGTGATCCTTCTCTGGTCGGGCAGGCAAGAGTCTCAAAGACGCTTAGTTGCCGCTTGCGGGCAAGGGCAGCTGGCCACATGGCATGGTGATCACCTCGCCTCGGGCTTATGCGTTAATCAGTCTTCGAGGAGACGGGCAGCCGGGTTGGCTGTTGCTCCGCCGGCTTGGAAATATCCGACTACGCTCGACACTGCCCGATGCTCAGTCAATTGCATGATCGCCGGCAGCGATACGCCTTGGCGGCTCGCCTCGGTCACGAACCCGGAGCGAAGGCTGTGACCGCCAAAATCCCCCTCTAAGCCTGCCTGCTGTGCACGCCGTTGCACGATCTCCCCCACCGCGGCAGGGGAGAGGGCAGGGCCAACGCGACGTTTCCACAGCCGCCGAAAGATTGCCCCCTCGGCAATCCCGGACGCCTCCAACCAATCTTCCAGTGCGCGCGCCGCCCGATCGAGGACGGGCTTGTCCGGTGTCGAGTTCGCCGTCACGCCGGCCTGCTGGGTCTTGCTGTGCTCGAGTCGGTAGATGTAGCCCTTGTCGCTGATCCGGCGCAGATCCCTCATGTCCGCGGCGGCGATCTCGCTGCGACGACGACCGCCACTGGCAAAGCCGAAGCAGAGCAGGGCACGGTCGCGTACGCCTTCGAGGCTGTCGTCACAGGTGGCCAGCATGGCTTCGAGCTCGGCCAGGGTGATGGCGGTTTTCTTGCGCGGCCGCTCGCCACGTTTGACCGCCGCACGAGCGGCGCGGCTCAGCACCGTGCGAATCGCCGGTTGTTCGCATGGATTTGGGAGCTGCTTGAGCCGATGCGCCGTGGACAGCACCGCGACCCGGTGTCGCACAGTCGACAGCGTCCAGGGACCGAGCTTGGCTTTCAGGCCTGCGGTGACCAACGCCTGGTCGACGGACGGCGGTAGCTCCCAAACCAGCTCACCATCGGCATTGCGGCGGACCACGTGGTCGACCACGAATTGCAGCACGGCGGCCTCCGGGACCGGCAGCGTGAGTTCGATGCCGTAGCGCGCTTGGTGCCAGCCCGCCCAGTAGCGCAGGGCGCTGGAATAGCTGCGTGTCGTGTTCTCGGCCGCGGCTTCCGCGAGCAATTCGCGCACGGCGTCCGCTGCTTGCTGCGCCAATTGCACGGGCAGCGTCATGCCAGACGCCGTCGCAGCGAGGGTCGGATTTGTGGAAATATGTTTCATAGTATGTAGTATTTACTACGCTTAAAACCTTATAGCCACGATAATCATCACTTATCACCAGTACGTCAAGTGCGGGGCAGGGCGCGCGCGTAGGAGGCACACATGGCACGTGGTATCACCGAATCCGACGTCCACACTGCGGCCGACGAGATCGTCGCCGCCGGCGAACGACCCACCGTGGAGCGCATCCGTGCCCACCTCGGCACCGGATCCCCAAACACCGTGACGCGTTGGCTCGAGACCTGGTGGCAGCGGCTCGGCCAACGGTTGCAGGCGCAGCAGGTCCGTCTCTCGGTACCGGCCGCACCAGACGCCGTGGCCGCGCTGGCGGGGGATCTGTGGCGGCTGGCGCTGAAGAGCGCCAGTGACACCACCCAAAAGGCGGTGGCGGCGGACCGCACAGCCCTCCAGGAGGCACAGGCCGCGCTCCAGGCTGAACATGAGGCTTTCGTTCTCGAGGCCTCGGCTCTACGCAGCCAGGTCGATGCCGCAACCCACTCCGAACACCTCGCTTCCGCCCAAGCGGCCGAACTGAAGCGACTGGTCAACCAGCTCGAGGGCCAGCTCACCGAGCTCGCCCATCAGCGCGACGCCGCGATGTCGCGAGCTGCGGACGCCGAATCCGCGTGGCAAGCGGCCGAGAGGCGGCTGCAGGACCTTCAGGACGCCGGCCAATCTGAGCGTGAGGCGCTGACCAACCATGTGCGGGCGACTGAGGATCGCGCCCACGCAGAAGTTGATCGTGCGCGTCAGGAGAGCAGGGAGCTCAAAAGCCTTCTTTCGGCCCTTCAAAAGGAGCACGCAGCGGCAGAGAAGTCCCACCTCCGGGCTGTGGAGCAAAGCAACACCAAGGCCATTGACGCCCAGCGGCAGGCTGAGGTCCAGCGGGCGCGGGCCGATGCGGTGGAGAAACAACTGGCCAAGCTGCAGGATCTACCCGCGGCTCTTGAGGCCGCAGTACGCAGAAATAGTCCTTCGTCTCCTCGGCGAAAGCCGGCGACGAAGAAGGGCGGTCGTAGTCCCAGAAATCGCGTTAAAGTCTCCGAGCCTGGTGCCGAGTAGCTAACAACCCAGCAAATGATCAGTGAGAGCGAACTCGAAGAGCGCCTAGAGCGGGCTCGTGGAAACCCCGAAGCAGAGCAGGAGTTCTTCCAGTACCTGCTTGAGGCCACGGTGTATGCCCATGTTCCGATCTCGGACGACTGTGCAAAGTTCCGCCTGATTCAGTTCAAGCACCCTGATGGCTTCGACACGCTGCCCTTCTTCACATCTGAGTCCAAGGCGGCCGTCGCCGCGGGCAAATCTGCGCGGATCGTGACCTTCACAGGTCGCGAGCTGCTCGAAATCACGCGCGGAGCGATCTTGATGCTCAATCCGAATGATGGCGGCGCAGTGCTGTACCCGGAAGAGATCGAATCCTTGCTGGCTACAGGAACGATCGTTCAGGTCAGGAAGGACCCTTGGTCGGGTGGCCCCTCCTGGTTTGGCTCCGCAGAACGGCAGCCGTCTTGGCTAGTCCCGGTGCTGACGCGTACGTTGGCCCAGCAAAGCTCCGTGACGTCGGCTTATCTGATCCAAACGGCGCCAGAAGAGAGTCCGGAGGTTGTCTCGCTATTGATTGTGCTTGGCGTAGAGCCTGGCCAGGCAGAAGGCGCAGCGCGAGCGTGCCTGACGTCCATGCAACCGGAGATCCAACGATCACCGCCGGAGCTGGCGATTGATCTGACGGTGTTCGACCCGGCCCAAGGTGTTCCTGACTTCGTTGCGGGTTGCGGCGTAGAGCCGTTCTTTCGACGGAAGTCATAGCCGTTCGCTGCCAGTCATCCAGACAACTCCCACCGGTATCGGAACGCGTCACGGTCACGGCGCTTGAGGGTTGCATCGGGCCAGCCTCGCAAATGACACGGATAGGGGACAGCGACACCAACCCCGCGGTGCAAGTGGATTAGCAAGGATCTCCATTGCTCGCTAATCTTAGCTGGACTCAGCTAATTCCATGGATTCAATCAGTTAGCGACGCATCTCTCATTGGGGTAGCAGCCAATTATGGTCCGGGCGATAAGGACGCCATAAATGCCATCGGCGCGGCACTGGTCTAGGGCGAGACATCAATGTGGGCTAATCGAGCGGCAGTTGGCGCGCCGAAGGTCGCGACGTGTGCATGTATGAGCACTTCGCGGGCGCGAACCCGCTCAGGGCTCTCCGCGCCGACGACAAACTGATGCAGGGTTGTCCCTCGCATATCGGCTTCGGCCCAAAGTGGTCTGCCTACATGGTGCAGACTTTCCGTGCAGGAGGCTCAAAGTTGTCAGCGGCAGACACCCAAAACAGCCGGACAACGGTGCCTCTAACGATGCGGGATCCGCCCTACGGTGCATCCGTGTATGCGGCCCGTCACCGAGGTGCACTCAACCATGCTCGTAAGGTGCCCCAAGAGTGCCGTGGCGAAGCCTAAAAGAGTGCGGTGCCCACCGGGGGGACGTCGATGGGTAGGGTTAGCGCGGCTACTGGGGAGACATCGACGCGTACAACAGCACGTGATTGCTTGTGACTCTCCAGCAACAACCGGGCTAGTTGACGGCACTTTCTGATCCTGTTGGGCGACTTGTTGGCGGCAATTCAAAACGCGGGCGATTGTTAGGCGACAACTGGGCGGTTGTTGGTCAGCGTCAGGGCAATTCCTCGGCGTCAATCAACTTCCTCCGCGGCAATCAAGCAGTTGGCAGAGTGCGGCCGGGATCGCTCTGTTCCACCTCCGCCCAGCACTTCGCATAATGCACATTATGTAAAAACTAGGGCGGACGCCAGCGGCATGCCCCTAGGCGGAGCCCTCCAACGCAGACGCCAGGTACTCCGCCGTCCGGCTGCCCCGCACCTTGGCCACATCCCGCGGCCGCCCCTCGGCGACGATCAGACCTCCGCGTTCACCCGCATCCGGGCCCATGTCGATCACCCAGTCCGCCTGCGCCACCACGCGCATCTCGTGTTCGATCACCACCACTGTATTTCCCGCCTCCACAAGCCGGTGCAGCTGCACCATCAGACGGTCGACGTCGGCGGCATGCAGGCCGGTGGTCGGCTCGTCGAGTACGTACAGGCTGCGGCCACGCTGGCTGCGCTGCAGTTCGGTGGCCAGCTTGATGCGCTGGGCCTCGCCTCCGGACAGCTCGGTGGCCGGCTGGCCGAGGCGCAGGTAGCCCAGGCCGATCTCGCGCAGCAGGTGCAGCGGGCGGGCGATGGCACCCTGTTCGCTGAAAAACTCTCCGGCCTGCTCCACCGTCATGCCCAGCACGTCGGCGATGTTGCGGCCATTCCATTGCACCTGCAGCGTGGCCTCGTTGTACCGCGCACCATGGCAGGTGGGGCACGGCGCGTGGACGCTGGGCATGAACAGCAGCTCGACGCTGACCACGCCCTCCCCTTCGCAGGTCTCGCAGCGGCCCTTGGCGACGTTGAATGAAAACCGCCCGGCGTCAAAGCGGCGTCGGCGGGCTTCGGGCGTGGCGGCAAACAGCTTGCGCACGTGGTCGAAGAGTCCCGTGTAGGTCGCCAGGTTGGAGCGCGGCGTGCGGCCGATCGGCTTCTGGTCGACCTGCACCAGGCGCTGCACCGCATCGATGTCGCCAGCCAGATGCCCGCGGGTGCGCTCGAACGCCGACGGCGCATCGGGGGCCTCGTCATCGCTGTCCTCGGGCTCGTGGCCCAGGTGCAGGCGGACCAGTTCCGCCAGGGCCTGTGCGATCAGGCTGGACTTGCCAGAGCCGGAAATGCCGGTGACGGCAGTCAGCACGCCCAGCGGTATGCGCGCGTCCAGCCGGCGAAGGTTGTGTCGGTACAGGCCCTGCAGCTCCAGCCACCCGGACGGGGCGCGCTCATGGCTGTCCGGCGCCGGGGTGGTACCGAACAGGTACTGCGCCGTGCGCGACGCTTCGATCGCCGCCAGCCCTTCCGGCGGTCCGCTGTACAGCACTTCCCCGCCGCGTTCGCCGGCATCGGGGCCGACATCGACCAGCCATTGCGCGCGGCGCATCAGTTCGAGGTCGTGCTCCACCACGAACACCGAATTGCCGGCGTCGCGCAGCTGCTCCAGCGCGCCGTACAGCGCCTGGCTGTCGGCCGGGTGCAGGCCGGCGGACGGCTCGTCAAGCACGTAAACCACGCCGAACAGGTGCGAGCGCAGCTGGGTGGCCAGCCGCAGGCGCTGCAGTTCGCCCGGCGACAGCGTCGGCGTGCTGCGATCCAGCGACAGGTAGCCCAGCCCCAGCGCCTGCAGGGTATGCAGGCGGCCGATGACGCCTTGCGCAAGACGCTGCGCGGCCAGCCGTTTCTCCTCGGACATCGCCGGGGTGCGGCGCACGTCGGGCGCGGCGGCATGGGTGGCCTGCTTCGCGGCGGCGCGCCTGGCCCGGTCGCGCCCGGTCGCGCTGGCTCTGCTGCTGCCCTCGCCGGCGTCGACGGGAAAGTCGCCCTCCGCGATCGGCTGCAGCAACTCCACCAACCGATCCAGCGACAGGCGCGAAAACTCGCCTATGTCGACCCCGGCAAACGTCACCGACAGCGCCTCGCGCTTGAGGCGCTTGCCGTCGCACTCCGGGCACAACCGGCCCTCCAGGAAGCGCGACACGCGCTTCTTCATCAGCGCGCTCTGGGTGGTGGCAAACGTGTGCAGCACGTAGCGACGCGCGCCGGTGTAGGTGCCCATGTAACTGGGCTCGGCCTTGCGCTTGAGCGCGGCGCGGGTCTCGGCCGGGGTGAACCCGGCATACACCGGCGCGGCCGGGGTCTCCTCGGTGAACAGGATCCAGTCGCGGTCCTTCTTCGGCAGCTCTTTCCAGGGCCTGTCGATGTCGTAGCCGAGCGTCACCAGGATGTCGCGCAGGTTCTGCCCGTGCCACGCCGGCGGCCACGAAGCGATCGCTTTCTCGCGGATGCTCAGCGACGGATCCGGCACCATCAGCGCTTCGGTCACCTCGTACACGTGGCCGAGACCGTGGCAGCGCGGGCACGCACCCTGTGGCGTGTTGGGCGAGAAGTCCTCGGCGTACAGCATCGGCTGCCGGGCCGGGTACGCACCGGCGCGGGAATACATCATCCGCACCAGGCTCGACAGCGTGGTCACGCTGCCGACGCTGGAGCGCGCATTGCCGGCGCCGCGCTGCTGCTGCAGAGCGATCGCGGGCGGCAGGCCTTCGATGGAGTCGACGTCCGGCACCCCGGCCTGGTCGATCAGGCGCCGCGCGTACGGCGCCACCGATTCGAAGTACCGGCGCTGCGCCTCGGCATAGATGGTGCCGAACGCCAGCGACGACTTGCCCGATCCCGACACGCCGGAGAACACCACCAGTTGATCTCGCGGTACGTCGAGGTCGACGTCCCGCAGGTTGTGTTCGCGGGCACCGCGGACGCGCACGCAGCCGTCGTCACGGGCGATGGCGGGAGCGGCAGCCCTGGCGGACGACCTGCCGGCGGCACGGGATTCGGCAGCGCGCGACGTGGCCATCAGGCGCTCCCGCCCAGGTCATCCAGGATCGGACAGTCCGGGCGCTGGTTGCCGCGGCATCGCCGCGCGAGTTCCTCAAGCGTCCGCTGCATGGCCTGCATTTCGGCGATGCGCTCGCCCAGATCCCGGGCATGGTCCAGCGCCAGCGACTTGACCTCGGCGCTGGCGCGGGACCGGTCCGACCACAATGCCAGCAGGACTTTGATCTGCTTCATCGAAAAACCCAGTGCGCGCGCACGTTTGACGAAGCGCAGCCGATGCACATCCTGGCTGCTGTAGAGGCGGTAGCCGGCCGCGGTGCGCGCTGCTTCGGGGATCAGTCCGATGCTCTCGTAGTGGCGGATCATCTTGGCGGTGACTCCGGACAGGCCGGCGGCCTCGCCGATGTTGTGGAAGCCCTGCTCGCGTGCTTCGCCAAGCTCCGGCGGCGGTGGTTTACGCGACATGGCCTGTCTCCTTGCCGGCCTCGGGCGGCGCCGGCCGCCAGCGCTTCAACAGCAGCGTATTGCCCAGCACGCTCAGCGAAGAGAACGCCATGGCCGCGCCGGCGAAGATCGGATCAAGCAGGCCGATCGCGGCCAAGGGGATGCCGACCACGTTGTAGGCGAAGGCCCAGAACAGGTTCTGGTGGATCTTGGCCGTGGTGCGCCGGGAGACATCGATGGCATCGGCCACGAGGGTGATCGAGGGGCGCATCAGGGTGACCGCGGCGGCGTGCATGGCCACGTCGGTGCCCGAGCCCATGGCGATGCCGACGTCGCTGGCCGCCAGCGCCGGGGCGTCGTTGATGCCGTCGCCGACCATGGCGACCACGCCGCGTGCCTTGAGCTTGCGGACCACTTCAACCTTCTGTTCCGGACGGACGTTGGCGTGCACCTCGTCGATGCCGAGGCTGCCGGCAATGCTGCGCGCCGCACCTTCGTTGTCGCCCGAGATCATGACCGTGTGGATGCCGAGCCGGTGCAGGCGCGAAACGGCGGCGCGCGCGCCGTCACGGGGCTCGTCGCGGAAGGCCAGCAGACCGATCACCCGCACCGCATCGCCCTCTCCCGCGGCCAGCCAGGACAAGGTGTGGCCGCTGCGCTCCAGCTCATTTGCGCGGGTGCCGAGGTCGCCGACATCGGCCTTGATTTCTTGCATCAGCGCCAGGTTGCCAAGCCACGTTTCGCGGCCGTCGACGCGTCCCTTCAGGCCACGTCCCGGCAGGGCCCGGGTATCGGAGGCGGCGGCCACCGGCGTCGCTTCGCGCAGCACGGCCCGGGCCAGTGGATGTTCGCTGCCGCTCTGCAGCGCGGCGGCCAGTGCAAGCAGCGCTTCGCGGTCGCCGATGGCGGGGATCGCTTCGACCAGGCGCGGCTCGCCTGCAGTCAGGGTGCCGGTCTTGTCGAAGGCCACGACCCCGACCTTGTGCGCAAGCTCGAGCGCTTCGGCGTCCTTGATCAGGATCCCTGAGCGTGCAGCAACGCCGGTCCCGGCCATGATCGCGGTGGGCGTGGCCAGGCCAAGCGCGCAGGGACAGGCGATCACCAGCACCGCCACGGCGTTGAGGATCGCGGCGTTCCAGTCCTGCGTCACAAGGCCCCAGGCCAGCAGGGTCACCACGGCGATGGCCACCACCACCGGCACGAAGATCGCGCTGACGCGATCGACCGCCTTCTGGATCGGGGCCTTCTTCGCCTGTGCGTCCTCCACCAGGCGGATGATGCGGGCCAGCGCGGTCTCGCTGCCGATGGCCAGGGTTTCGACCACCACGACGCCTTCGCCGTTGACGGCGCCGCCGGTGACACGGTCGCCGGCGTCCTTGGCGACGGGAAGCGACTCGCCGGTGATCAGCGACTCGTCGGCGTGGGTGCGGCCTTCGCGCACTTGGCCATCGACGGGAAAGCGCTCGCCCGGGCGCACGACGACCAGGTCCCCTACCCTCACCTGCTCGACTGCGACGTCCACGTCGCCGGCGGCGGTGCGCACGCGTGCGGTCGATGGCTTCAGCGCCTGCAGCGCGCGAATGGCTTCGGTGGTCTGGCGCTTGGCGCGCGCCTCGAGGAACTTGCCGAGCAGGATCAGGGTGATGATCGCGGCGGAGGCTTCGAAGTAGAGCTCGGCGGAGCCCTGCAGCAGGTTGTGCACGCTCAGGCCGTAACCGGCGGAAGTACCGAGTGCCACCAGCAGGTCCATGTTGCCGGTGCCGGCGCGCAGGGCGTGCCAGCCGGCGCGGTAGAAGCGCGCGCCCAGCCAGAACTGCACCGGCGTGGCCAGCGCGAACTGCAGCCAGCCGGGCAGCATCCAGTGCTGGCCGAAGAGCATCCCGGCCATCGGCAGCACCAGCGGCGCGGTCAGGATGGCGGCGATGAGCAGGTGGCGGGCTTCCTTCGAAAGCGGCCGGCGGCCGGCTGCGGAGACCGGATGTTCGGCTGCAGCCGGCGTTGCCTGCGGAGGCCGCGCGACGTAGCCCGCGGCCTCCACGGCGGCCACGAGCTTCGCCACGTCGACTGCACCGGCCGTGCGCACCCTGGCGCGCTCGGTGGCGAGGTTGACCGATGCCTCGATCACAGCAGGCACCTTCGTCAGCGCCCGCTCGACCCGACCCGCGCAGGACGCGCAGGTCATGCCTTCGATGGCCAGGTCCACGTCGTCCGTGGCGACGCTGTAGCCCGCCGCCCCGATCGCAGCGGCGATGTCCGCTGCGGCGGGCAGCGCCGGCCCGCGGACTTCGACGACCTCGGTGGCGAGGTTCACGCTGGCGTCTTCCACCCCCGGGAGCTGCTTCACGGCCCGCTCGACGCGGCCCGCGCAGGACGCGCAGGTCATTCCTTCAACGGCGAGGCGCAGCCCGGTGCTGACTGTGGCGGTGGTCATGGACATGTCGCTCCTGGTTCATACGCACAGCCTAATCCTTCCCAAGATGGCAAGGTCAAGCGGCCGCAGGGACCAGGCGTTGCAGGCAGCGCTCAGCCGCCAGTCCGGGCGCACGCGGCCCAGACTTCGTCATCAAGTCGGCGCAACAGGTCGAACGTTCGCTTCAAGCCGACGCGGCGCAGCGTCTGCTCACGGCGCTCGCGTGCGGCCCGGCAGCGGTCGGGTGCCGGTTTGCCGCGTGTCCGCGGCCGGGCGGGACGCGCTTTGCGCGCGCCCGCACGCACGCCCGCGCCAACATTCGGGCCGGCTTGCCGGGCAGCATCCACCTGTCGCGCCGCGGTGGCGGGCTCGGGAACGGCGTCATAGCGCCCAGCAAGCCGCTGCCCGACGCCGCATTCAGCGCTGGTGAGGGTGACGTGGCCGGCAGCGTCGATGCATTTCTGAACGGTCTGCGCATGCGCCGGCGTGGGCCCGGCTGCGGCCAGCGCTGTCGCGATGGCCAGCACTGCCGCCAGCCCGGATCCATCCGTGGATCGATGACGCCCCATGTGGCCTCCTGCCGGTCGGGTCCCGTCGCTTCGGGCGCGCCACGTGGACGCGCCCGGCCTTGCTAATGCAGTTCGGCCTGCGCCACCGACACCGCCAGGCCTTCGCGGAAGCGCACCCTCAGCAGGTCGCCGACTTTGATCCGGCCCACGGCTTCGCGATGCTCGGGCGTCTCGGCGTGCAGCGTGCGGACGTTGCCGGTCGGGCCCTGCACGGTGAACGCCCCCGATGCCGCATCGACCTCGACCACCGCCGCCAGCACGGTCACTTCCTGTTCGCCCACCTGTCCACCATTCGACGGATGCAGGCCTTCGTTGATGTAGGCACCCGGCTCGGCGCTGCCGCCGGGCTGGATGTCGAACAGCACCGACCGGTGGTAGCGCACGTCGACCACGTCGCCGACACGAAGCTCATCGATTCCCGTGACGCGCGGATCGACCGGCAGCACGCGCGTCCCGGTGCCGGTGTCCAGGGTCACCAGACGCTTCTCGACGTCGATGGCGGTGACGCTGCCGCGTACGGCGACCTCGGCCTGCACCATGGTCTCGACCTCGGGCGAGGAGGCCTGCCCGGCCTCCGCGGACGGTTCGCCGGCGATCGCGGCGGAAGCCAGCGCGAGCGCCGCGGCGAGGGGAATCAGGTGGGCAAGGCGCTTGGTGTTCATGCTTGGCTCCAGGATGCGGATGAACGGATGAGTTGCGCATCCTAGCCGCTGCCAGCGTCGCGGTGCTTGAGCGCGGTCAAGCGAAGGTTCGGACTTCCCCGCGATCGCGGGCCACGCAAACCCTTGATCCGAATCAAGGCGCGCACTCCGTGGCTGCTGCACGATCCCATCCCATGGACGCATCCCTTCCCTTCAGCGCCGAACTCCTGCGCCGCTACGACCGGCCCGGCCCGCGCTATACCTCCTACCCCACCGCGCCGCAGTTCAGCAACGCATTTGGCGAAGAGCAGCTGCGCGATGCCGCGGCCGCCAGCAATGGCGATCCCATCCCGCGCAGGCTTTCGCTGTACGTGCACGTTCCGTTCTGCGTCAGCCCCTGCTTCTACTGCGGCTGCAACCGGATCATCACCCGCGACAAATCTCGCGCCGGGACCTACCTCACGCGGCTGTATCGCGAGATCGACATGACCGCCGCGCTGTTCGATCGCGATCGTGAAGTGATCCAGCTGCATCTTGGTGGCGGCACGCCCAACTTCATGGGCCCCGACCAGATCGGCGAGCTGGTCGATGCGCTGCGCCGGCAGTTCCACTTCGCGCGCCCGGAAGAAAGCGATATTTCGATCGAGCTCGACCCGCGCTTCGTGTCGCCCGCCGACGTCGCCGAGCTCGGCCGGATCGGCTTCAACCGCGCCAGCTTCGGCGTGCAGGACTTCGATCCGGCGGTGCAGGAGGCGGTCAACCGCATCCAGTCGGTCGAGGAAACCCGCGCGGTGGTCGAGGCCTGCCGCTCAAGCGGCTTCCGCTCGGTCAACGTCGACCTCATTTACGGCCTGCCGAAGCAGAACCCGGAGGGTTTCGCGCGCACGCTCGATACGGTGGTCGAGATGCGCCCCGACCGGCTTGCGGTCTACGGCTATGCGCACTTGCCTGAAGTCTTCCGCCCGCAGAACCAGATCAGGTCCGGGGACCTGCCCGGCGCCGAGGAAAAGCTCGGCCTGCTGGAGCTGGCGATCACCAGGCTGTCCGCCGCCGGCTACCAGTACATCGGCATGGACCACTTCGCGCTGCCCGACGACGACCTGTCCATGGCCCAGGCCCGCGGCAGCCTGCACCGCAACTTCATGGGCTACACCACGCACGCCGACAGTGACCTGATCGGCCTGGGCGTGAGCGCGATCAGCCACATCGGCGACACCTTCAGCCAGAACCCGCGCGACCTGCCCTCCTGGCAGTTCGCGGTCGACGAAGGCCGGCTGCCGGTCTTTCGCGGCATGCAGCTGGACGAGGACGACGTGATCCGCGCCGACCTGATCCAGCAGCTGATGTGCCAGGCCGAGGTGCCGATGGAGGCGCTCGAGCGTCGACACGCCATTGATTTCAGGGAGTATTTCTCCGATGGCCTGGTGAAACTCGCGCCGCTGGAAGCCGATGGACTGGTGCGCGTGGAGCCGGGCAGGATCAAGGTGACCGCGCGCGGACGGCTGCTCTTGCGTAACATTGCCATGTGCTTCGACCGCTATTTCGCCCCCGCCGCCGCCGCCGAATCCGACACCCGGCCCCGCTTCTCCCGCGCCATCTGACGCCACGGGAGGCCTGTCCGTGGTGAACAAGATCGCGTTCCCGCGCGTCGATCCCAGCGTGCTGGCCGACGACGGCGACGCATTCCATTTCTGCTCGACCTGCGCGTTCTCCCAGGCCTGCATGGCCCAGGGCATGGACAAGGCATCGCTGGGCGAACTGCACATGCTGGTCGAGCACGTCGGCCCGCTGCACGCCGGCGAGCACGTGTTCCGCGTCGGCGATCCCTTCGAAGCCATCGCGGCGGTTCGCGCGGGCACGGTCAAGACCTACGTCATCGATCCCAGCGGCCGCGAGCACGTGCTCGGCTTCCATTTCCCGGGCGAGGTGATCGGCCTCGACGGCATCGACGGCGACACCTATCCGTGCAACGCCGTGGCGCTCGACACGGTGATGCTGTGCCGGTTCTCGTTCCCGAAGATCTCGGTGCTGGCCGGCCGCCTGCCGGGCCTGCAGCAGCACCTGTTCCGGCTGCTCAGCCGCGACATCGGCCGCGCCGCCCTGCTTGCCGGCGACTGGACGGCCGACGAGCGCCTGGCCGCGTTCCTGGTGATGATGTCGCGCCGGCTGGCGGCACGCGGGTTCTCGCCCGACCGGTTCCAGCTGACCATGGCGCGCACCGACATCGCCAACTACCTGCGCCTGGCGCCGGAAACCGTCAGCCGCGTGCTCAAGCGCTTCCAGGCCGACGGCCTGCTGCGGGTGGATCGACGCGAACTCGAGATCATCGACCAGGCCCGCCTTGGCGCCCTGGCGACGCCCGTGCTCTGGAAGCAGTAAGGCTTCGCGGGACGACTCGATGGCCGCGCGGCCGAGCATGCACCGGCCCTGCTCCACTGCTTGACCCAGGTCAGTTTCTTTTCCCACACCAACCACCACGATGACGCCGCCTTCACATGCGGAGAAACGTGCCAATGGATACAACCAAGCGGTTGTGGTGGGGGCTGGGTGCCCTGCTCACAGTGACGTTCGCGATCATGCTGTGGATGGGGCGCGAGATCCATCAACAGGCGCCCCCCCTGCCCACGGCCATCGTGACCGAAAGCGGCCAGACGGTGTTCACCAAAGAGGAGCTCGAAACCGGCCGCGTGGTCTGGCAGAGCTTCGGCGGCCAGCAGATCGGTTCGATCTGGGGCCACGGCGCGCTGATGGCGCCCGACTGGTCGGCCGAGTGGTTGCACAAGGAAGCCCTGGCGATGCTGGACATGCGCGCGCAGGCGCAGTACGGCATGACCTACGACGCACTTGCCGCGGATGACCAGGCCAGGCTCGAGGCACAGCTTCGCCCCGACCTGCGCGGCAACACCTATGACGAAGCCACCGACACGCTCGTGATCTCCGACGAGCGCGCGCGGGCGATCGACGTGGTCGCCGCGCACTACGACAGCGTGTTCTCCGGCGATCCCGCAGGCGCCGGACTGCGCGAGGCCTACGCGCTGCGCGAGAACCCGATCCCGGATGCAGAGCATCGCCGGCTGATGTCGGGCTTCTTCTTCTGGGCCGCCTGGGCCACGGTGACCGAGCGACCCGGCAGCGAGATCAGCTACACCCACAACTTCCCGCACGACCCCATGGTCGGCAACACGCCCACCTCCAGCAGCTTCATGTGGTCGATGTTCAGCATCCTGCTGATGATCGCCGGCATCGCGCTGCTGGTCTGGCATTACGCCGTCTGGCACGGCAAAGAGACACCGCTGGTGCCGCCGGCTACCGATCCCTCGCTGTCCATCAGGATCACTCCTTCGATGCGCGCGGTGGGCAAGTACTTCTGGCTGGTGATGGGCCTGTTCCTGGTGCAGATCCTGCTGGGTGCGACCACCGCCCACTACCAGGTGGAGGGCCAGGCGGCCTATGGCCTGCCCTTGGCCGAGATCCTGCCCTACACGCTGACCCGCACCTGGCACACCCAGCTGGCGATCCTGTGGATCGCGACGGCCTGGCTGGCCACCGGCCTGTATCTCGCGCCTGCGATTTCAGGGCATGAGCCGAAGTTCCAGCGCCTGGGGGTGAACTTCCTGTTCGTCAGCCTGATCCTGATCGTGGTGGGCTCCTTCGCCGGCCAGTGGATGGCGGTGATGAACAAGCTCGGCCTGGCCCGCAACTTCTGGTTCGGCCACCAGGGCTGGGAGTACACCGACATCGGCCGCTTCTGGCAGATCTACCTGTTCATCGGGCTGATGCTGTGGCTGGTGCTGATGGGTCGCGCCCTGTGGCCGGCGCTCAAGCGCAAGGACGAGATGTCCTCGATCGCAGGCCTGCTGTTCCTGTCGGTGGTCGCCATCGGCCTGCTGTACGCGGCCGGCCTGATGTGGCGCGAGCACTCGCACATCTCGATCATTACCTACTGGCGCTTCTGGATCGTGCACCTGTGGGTGGAAGGCTTCTTCGAGGTGTTCGCGGTCGCGGTGATCAGCTTCATCTTCGTCAAGCTGGGGCTGGTGCGCGGCAGGTCGGCCACGATCGCGGTGCTGTTCGCAACCATCGTGTTCATGGCCGGCGGCGTGCTGGGCATGTTCCACCACCTGTACTTCGCCGGCACGACAACCGCGATCATCGCCGTGGGAGCAAGTATCTCGGCGCTTGAAGTGGTGCCGCTGGCGCTGATCGGCCTGGAGGCGTACGACACCTGGAAGACCGGCCGCGCCACGCCGTGGATGCAGCGCTACAAGTGGCCGATCATGTTCTTTCTGGCGGTCAGCTTCTGGAACCTGATCGGTGCCGGCCTGCTGGGCTTCCTGATCAACACCCCGATCGCGCTGTACTTCATGCAGGGCACCAACCTGACCGCGGCCCACGGCCACACCGCGCTGTTCGGCGTGTACGGCATGCTGGGCATGGGCCTGATGCTGTACTGCCTGCGCGGCCTGAAGCCCGACCTGGTCTGGCGCGAGGGCCTGATTCGCTCGGCATTCTGGTCGTTCAACATCGGCCTTGCGCTGATGGCGGTGCTGACCCTGCTGCCGATGGGGCTCCTGCAGTTGGAAGCCAACATCGAGCGTGGCTACTGGTACGCCCGTTCGGCCGAGTTCATGGGGCGTCCGATCATCGACGTGCTGGTCTGGCTGCGCACGCCGGGCGACATCGTGTTCGCGATCGGCGGGGTCCTGATGGCCATGTTCGTCGCTTCGCTGTGGCTGGCGCCGGGCCGGGCCCGCACGCCCGCCATGATCGGCGGCGAGGCGCACAACGAGGCCTGAGCAGCTTCGTGGAAGCAGCACCCGGGGGCGGACGCATGTCCGCCCCTTTTTCGTTCTGGCAGCGGCATGTCCCGCCATGCGCGCCGGATGCGCGTTCGCGCTGACCTGGATCAAGGCCGTGACGCCGGCACGCGGTCCACACTGGCCGCCATGGATACACGACCCGACCAGCACATGTCGCCGCGGCTACTGGCCGTCGCTCCGCATCGCCTGATGTTCTTCGTCGGCGCCGGCAACGTCCTGCTGGCGATGGCCTGGTGGGCGGCGTGGCTGCTCGCGGCGCGCTGGCCGGACCTGCTGCGGATGCCGCAGCCCGATCCGTATGCCGGCTGGCTGCACGCCATCGTCATGCAGTACCAGATGCTGCCGAGCTTCATCTTCGGCTTCCTGCTGACCACGTTCCCCAAATGGATGGGGCTGCCTGATGCCGCCCGCTGGCACTACCTGCCGGTGGGAGCCGGCATGTTCGGCGGCCAGCTCGCGGTGCTGCTGGGTGCGTTCGGCGCGCCCGCCGGCATCGAGGTCGGCGTGGCGATGACGCTTGCGGGCTGGACGGCCGGCCTGTGCTTCCTCGGCGACCTCGTGCTGCGCGACCGCAACCGCACCTGGCATGCGCGCTCGTGCTTCGCCGCGCTGCTGCTGGGCTGGCTCGGGCTGGCCGCATTCGGGGGCGGAATGCTGTCCGGCTCGCCGCAGTGGATTTTCGCGAGCATCAAGCTCGGCACCTTCGGGCTGCTGCTGCCGGTCTACCTGACGGTGGCGCACCGCATGTTCCCGTTCTTCGCCTCCACCGTGGTGCCCGGCTATGCGCCATGGCGGCCGCTGTGGCTGCTGGCCGCGTTCTGGGCGTTCTGCCTGCTGCACCTCGGCCTGGAGCTGGTGCACGCCTACGCCTGGCTGTGGCTCGCCGACCTGCCGCTGCTGGCGCTGTCGCTGCTGGCGCTTTGGCGCTGGTGGCCACGCGGCCCCAAGCCCGGCATCCTGGCGGTGCTGTTCCTGGGCCTGGCCTGGCTGCCGGTGACCTTCGCGCTGTATGCGGTGCAGAGCCTGGTCCACTTCGCGGGCGACGGCTTCATCCTCGGTCGTGCGCCGGCGCACGCCTTGTTCGTGGGCTTTTTCGGCAGCGTGCTGGTGGCCATGGTGACCCGGGTGACGCAGGGCCATTCGGGCCGGAAGATCGAGATGCCGGCCGTGGCCTGGTTCGCCTTCGCGGCGATCCAGGCGGTTACTGTCGTGCGCATCCTGGCCGACGTCTCGGCCGACCCCGGTGCGTGGTGGGCCGTTGCCGCGACGGGCTGGCTGGTGGCGCTGGGGCCGTGGGTGCTGAGGCTTGGCAGGATCTACCTCTCGCCGCGCAGGGACGGACGCCCGGGGTGAATCGATGATCGAGTTCTATCCGCAGATCAAGATGGTCCATGTATCCACGGTGATCGCAAGCGGCCTGCTGTTCGCGCTCCGTGGCCTGCTGGTGCAGGCGGGCATGCAGCGCTGGGCGTTGGCGGCTCCCGTGCGCTACACCAGCTACGCCATCGACACCACGCTGCTCACCGCCGCGCTGATGCTGCTCACCATCCTGCCCGGCGCGATGTTCGGCAATGGCTGGCTGGCCATGAAGCTCGTATTGCTGGTGGTCTACGTTGTCCTGGGCGTGTTCGCCCTCCGGCGCGGACGGACGCCGCGTGCACGCATCGCCAGCTACCTGGCCGCGCTGGCGGTGTTCGGCTTCATCTATTCGATCGCCCGCACGCATCACCCGGGTGGAATCGTCTGGATGCTGCTTGCCGCTTGACCCGTGTCATCGGCCCGGGCGCACCATCGCGGGATACTGCATCCACGGCAGGCCGCGCCCCTTTCTCGATGCGGGAGCCTATAATGTGCGGATGCAGCATCCGCCGGTGCGCGGTTCCGTCCGGCCCATGCGCGCAACGCTTCGCGGTGTCAGTCGAAACAGCCCCCGGCATTGACTGTGATCAAGTCCAGGCGTGGGCGGACACCGGAAAATAGACAACCAGCAAACCAAGGTCACGTGCCCATGTCCTCGACCCCAGCCACCGCGACGGCCCTGGCCGACATCAGCGGTTCCGACGCAGCCAGGTCCGGCTTCTACAACGACAAGGTGGTGCGCCAGTTCACCATCGCCACCGTGGTCTGGGGCATCGTCGGCATGGCGGTCGGCGTGTTCATCGCCGCCCAGCTGTACTGGCCGACCCTTGGTGAAGGCATTCCGTGGCTCAGCTACGGCCGCCTGCGCCCGCTGCACACCAACGGCGTGATCTTCGCCTTCGGCGTCAGCGCGCTGTTCGCGACCAGCCTGCACGTGGTGCAGCGCACCTGCCACGTCCGCCTGATCTCGGACAAGTTGGCCTCCTTCGTGTTCTGGGGCTGGCAGGCGATCCTGGTGGCCGCGGTCATCACCCTGCCGCTGGGCATCACCCAGAGCAAGGAATACGCCGAGCTCGAGTGGCCCATCGACTGGGCCATCGCGGTGGTCTGGGTGTCGTACGCGGTGCTGTATTTCGGCACCATCATGAAGCGCCGCGTGCAGCACATCTATGTCGCCAACTGGTTCTTCGGCGCGTACATCATCACCATCGCCCTGCTCCACATCGTCAACAACATCGCCATCCCGTCCGGCTGGGACAAGTCGTATCCGGTCTACAGCGGCACGGTCGATGCCATGGTGCAGTGGTGGTACGGGCACAACGCGGTCGGCTTCCTGCTCACCACCGCCTTCCTCGGCATGATGTATTACTTCGTGCCAAAGCAGGCCGGGCGCCCGATCTACTCCTACCGCCTTTCGATCGTCCACTTCTGGGCGCTGATCGCGGTCTACATGTGGGCCGGCCCGCACCACCTGCTCTACACCTCCCTGCCCGACTGGGTGCAGTCGGTGGGCATGGTGTTCTCGCTGATCCTGCTGGCCCCCAGCTGGGGCGGCGCTATCAACGGGATCATGACGCTCTCCGGAGTCTGGTACAAACTGCGCACCGACCCGATCCTGAAGTTCCTGATCGTGGCGCTGTCGTTCTACATGATCGCCACCTTCGAGGGCCCGATGCTCTCGATCAAGACGGTCAACTCGCTGTCGCACTACACCGACTGGACGGTGGGCCACGTGCACGCCGGCGCCCTCGGCTGGGTGGCGATGATCACCATCGGCTCGATCTACTCGCTGATGCCGCGCGTGCTCGGCCTGAAGGAGATGCATTCGGTCAAGTGGATCGACACGCACTTCTGGCTGCACACCGTCGGCGTGGTGCTGTACATCGCCTCGATGTGGATCGCCGGCGTGATGCAGGGCCTGATGTGGCGCGCCACCAACGCCGACGGCACGCTGACCTACAGCTTCGTCGAGTCGCTCAACGCCACCTATCCCTACTACCTCGTGCGCTTCGGCGGCGGCCTGCTGATCCTTGCCGGCATGGGCCTGATGGCGGTCAATACATGGAAGACCTTCCAGGCGGCCAAGGACCCGGTGCCGCAGCCGGTGCTGCCGCCAGACCCCTCCGACGCCCGCGCTTCGACCCAGGCAGCCTGACATGACGGATAAAAAGACCCCGGCGCCGTCCAACGGCCACCAGAAGATCGAGAAGAACATCGGCCTCATGATCGGCCTGATCGCCGTCGCCGTGTCCTTCGGCGGCCTGACCGAAATCGTGCCGCTGATGTACCAGGCCGAGGCCATCGAGCCGCTCGAGGGCGTCGAGCCCTACCCCGCGCTGGAGCTCGCCGGCCGTGACGTCTACGTCCGCGAGGGCTGCTACAACTGCCATACGCAGATGATCCGCACCCTGCGCTTCGAGACCGAACGCTACGGCCACTATTCGCTGGCCGGCGAATCCGTCTACGACCGCCCGCACCAGTGGGGCTCCAAGCGCACCGGGCCCGACCTTGCGCGCGTCGGCGGCCGTTATTCCGACGACTGGCACCGCGTGCACCTGGTCGATCCGCGCGCGGTGGTGCCGGAATCGAACATGCCGTCCTTCCCGTGGCTGGCCACCACGCCGGTCAGCGGCGAAAAAGTCACCCGCAACATGCGCAACCTGCGCCGCATCGGCGATCCCTACAGCGACGAGGACATCGACGGCGCCGCGGCGGTGGTCGCCGGCAAGACCGAGCTCGACGCCGTGGTGGCCTACCTGCAGGGCCTCGGCCTGCACGCACCCGCGGTCACATCGGCTGCAACGCCGACCGCGGCGGACGTGGAGGGAGCGCAATGATCGGCGGGCTGGTCACGCTGTCCCTGCTGCTGCTGTTCGTGGGCGGCTGGATCTGGGTCTGGCGGCCTTCGCACAAGGCCGAGTTCGACGCAGCCGCGCAGCTGCCCCTTGAGGACGATTTCCTGGAGCCCCGGCAATGAGCACAGGTTGGAGCATTTACGTCATCGCACTTGTGCTGCTGAACATCGGCGGCCTCTGGTACCTGCTGGCCTGGACAAGCCGCCGCCGCCCGGGCGACCCCAAGCCCGAGGAAACCAGCCACGTCTGGGACGGCGACATCACCGAATACAACAAGCCGCTGCCGCGCTGGTGGATCATCGGCTTCTACCTGACCATGGTATTCGCGGTCGGCTACCTGCTGTGGTACCCGGGCTTCGGCAACTTCAAGGGCTTTGGCGGCTGGACTTCGGCGGGCGAACACGACGCCGACAAGGCCAAGCAGGACGCGATCCTTGCCGTCACCTTCCGCCCCTACGACGGCAAGTCGATCGCCACGCTGGCCGCCGATCCGCGGGCGGTTGAACTCGGGCGGGCGATCTTCGCCAACACCTGTGCGACCTGCCACGGATCCTCGGCGCAGGGCGCGGTGGGCTATCCGAACCTGTCCGACGACATCTGGCACTGGGGCGGTTCGGAGGACGAGATCCTCACCAGCATCCTCGACGGGCGCCAGGGCGTGATGCCCGAGTGGGGCACGGTGCTCACCGGCATGGGCGGTGACAACGCGGTGCTGTCGGTCGCCACCTATGCACGCTCGCTTGCAGGCGAAGTCCCCGCCAGCGACTTCTTCGCCGCGCAGGGCAAGGGCCTGTACGAGGGCGTCTGCGTCGCCTGCCACGGCATCGACGGAACCGGCAACCAGGCCCTCGGCGCGCCGGACCTGACCGACGACTACGCCATGTACGGCAGCTCGGTGGAATCGATCATGGAAACCATCAACCAGGGTCGCCACGGCGTCATGCCGGCGCACCGCGAACTGCTCGGCGAGACCCGCGCCCGCCTGGTGGGTTCGTACGTCTGGTCGCTGTCGAACAATGCCGCGACCGGGGAGCCGCAGGCGGAGAACCAGTGAGCCACACTCCCACCCCCGCCTTCGACCACCCGCCGCGCCCCATGGCGCAGCGGGTGGGCGCGATCCTGTGGCCCAGCTTCTTCGCGGCCGGCGTGGCGACGATGGTGTTCTTCGCCTTCGTCGACCCGCTGGTCCTGCGCGACATCACCTTCCCCGGCGTCGAGATCAGCCGCAGCCTGGGCTATTCGATCGCCTTCTTCATGTTCTGGGTCGCCACCGCGGCGTCCAGCCTGTTCACCTGGATCCTGCTGCGGCCGGCAAGCCGGTTCAACAGAGCGCTACCCCGAGATAAATGAGCCGTCGCATTCCCCTGGAGCTTGCCGAGGACAACGGCGGCTCGATGTACGTCAGCGAGCGCAAGGTGTATCCGCGCGAGGTGTCCGGACGCCTGAACACCCTGCGCGTGGCGGCCGTGTTCTGGCTGCTGGGCATGTTCTACGTGTTCCCCTGGCTGCGTTGGGATGATCGCCAGGCGGTGCTGTTCGACCTGCCCGCGCGCAAGTTCCACGTCTTCAGCCTGACCTTCTGGCCGCAGGACTTCCTGTTCCTGGCGCTGCTGCTGATCATCGCGGCGCTGGCGCTGTTCTTCTTCACCGCGCTGGCCGGGCGCCTGTTCTGCGGCTATGCCTGTCCACAAACGGTGTGGACCGAGGTCTTCCTGTGGATGGAGCAGTGGACCGAGGGCGACCGCAACAAGCGCATGAAGCTCGACGCCGGCCCGTGGAACAGCGAGAAGGTGCTGCGCAAGGGTGCCAAGCACGCGCTGTGGCTCGTGTTCGCGCTGTGGACGGGCTTCACCTTCGTGGGCTTCTTCACGCCCATCGGCGACCTTGCCGCACGCCTGCCGCGGCTTGAATGGGGCGGCTGGGAAACCTTCTGGGTGCTGTTCTACGCGCTCGCCACCTGGGGCAACGCCGGCTTCCTGCGCGAGCAGGTCTGCAAGTACATGTGCCCCTACGCGCGCTTCCAGAGCGCGATGTTCGACCGCAACACCCTGATCATCGCCTATGACCCGATGCGCGGCGAGCCGCGCGGCCCGCGCAAGCGCGGCCTGGGCAGCATCGCCGCGCGCGGCCGCGCCCTGCTCGACCAGATCACCGCCTACGACTACGTGTTCCGTTCCGCGCTGCACCCGACAGCGGCCGACAACCGCGTACAGGCGGCCGGCACGATCACCCTGGGCGAAGCCGGCCAGGTCGCCGAGCCGCTGCCGAAGTTCGCGCCCGACGAGTTGGGCGACTGCATCGACTGCACCATGTGCGTGCAGGTCTGCCCGACCGGCATCGACATCCGCAACGGCCTGCAGTACGAGTGCATCGCCTGCGGCGCCTGCATCGATGCCTGCGACTCGGTGATGGACAAGATGGGCTTCGAACGCGGGCTCATCCGCTACAGCACGCAGAACGCCATCGACAGCAAGCCTACGCGCGTGCTGCGCGCACGGGTGCTGATCTACGGCGTCGTGCTGGTGGCGCTGGTCATCGCCTGGGTGGTGGGCGTGAACACCCGCAGCCCGCTGATCGTGGAAGTATTGCGCGACCGCAATGCGCTCTATCGGGTGGTCGGCGGCGGCCAGGTCGAGAACGACTACACCCTGAAGGTCGTCAACAAGAGCGACGATGCCGCGACCTATCGCATCACGATCGACGGCGCCGCGCCCGGCATCGAGCTCCGCGGCGGCGGCCTGGACAGCGTGCCGGCCGCGGCGCAACAGGTGATCAGCGTGCCGGTGGTGGTGACCGCCCCGGACTCCCTTACCGGCCGCCAGCCGCTGCAGTTCCGGGTCGAGACCGTCGATGGCGGGACCAGCGAGACGGTCGACAGCAGCTTCTTCGGGCCCATCCAATGACAGACGAAAACAACAAGCGCCCCTTCTGGCGCGAACCGATGATGTGGCTGGTGATCGGCCTGCCGCTGGCTTCGGTGATCGCCGGCTTCATCCTGCTGGGCCTCGCGGCGCGCGACTCCAGCGACGCCGTGGGCGACGTGGTCCAGCGGACCGCGCGGATGCAGGTCGCCGACCTGGGCCCGGACGCCCGCGCCCGCGACCTGCGCCTTAGCGCGATCATCCGCATCGACGAGGGCTATATCGAAGTACTGCCGGTGACCGGCGACTTCGCGCGCGATGAGCCGCTGCGCGTGGTGCTGCGCCATCCGGCCCTGGCCGCCTCCGATATCGAGCTTCGCGCCGAGCCCAGCGACAACGGCTGGCGCGCGGACGCCACGGTCGGCCTGGACAACGACTGGAAGCTCGAACTGATGCCCGAGGGCAGGCTCTGGCGCCTGCAGGGCCGGATGCCCAAGGGACAGCGGGCGGCCCACGTGAAGCCGGCCCTCTCCGGCGAGCAGGAGTGAGGTGAACGCGGACGCGCTCGCCACGGCGGGCGCCGTGCGCGACGCGCAGGGTGCTGGCGAAGGCTGCTTCCACTGCAGCCAGGACCTTCCCGTGGACCCGGCCAGGGCCAACATCGACGGCGAGTCGCGCCGGTTCTGCTGCGATGGCTGCGCGGCTGCCGCGCAGTGGATCCGCGACGCCAACCTGGTCGACTACTACCGCCTGCGCACCGAACCGGGCGGACGCGCCGCCATCGATCTCGAGGCCCAGCTGGCCGCCTTCGACCGCGATGACGTCCAGGCCGGCCACGTGCGCGAGGTGGAAGGCGGCCGCGAGATCACCGTGCTCACCGACGGCATGCGCTGCGCGGCATGCGCCTGGCTGGTCGACCGTGCGGTCGGGCGCGAACCCGGCGTGTCCGAGGTCGTGGCCAACGCCGTCACCGGTCGGATCCGCATTGCCTGGGACCCGGCGCGCACCGCGATTTCCGGCCCGCTGCGGCGCCTGGCAGGCCTGGGCTACGTGCCCTACCTCGCCTCCGGCACGAGGCTCGAACGCGAACGCCGCGCCCAGCGCAACCGCGACCTGGTGCGCATCGGCATCGCAGGCCTGGTGTCGATCCAGGCGATGATGTTCGCCGAGGCCCTGTACCTCGACATCTACCAGCAAATGCCCTTGGCCACGCGCGACTTCTTCCGCTGGGTCACGCTGCTGCTGTCGACGCCGGTGGTGTTCTGGTGCGGCTGGCCGTTCATCGCCGGCATGCTGCGCGAGCTGCGCAACCGCCAGCTGGGCATGGACACGCTGATCGCCAGCTCCACGCTGCTGGCCTACTTCGCCAGCGTGTTCGAAACACTGCGCGGCGGAACCCACGTCTGGTACGACGCAGCGGTGATGTTCGTCTTCCTGCTGCTTGGCGCGCGGATGCTGGAGCAGCGTGCCCGGCGCACCGCCGTGGCCCAGGTGGACACCCTGGCGCGGGCAAGGCCGGAGCTGGCCACGCGCGAGCTGGCCGACGGCAGCCGCGAGGTCGTGCCCACCGCGGCCCTGGCGGCCGGCGACATTGCATGCATCGCCGCCGGGGACACCGTGCCGGCCGACGGCGTCCTGCTTGACGCCCCGGCGCGCTTTGAAGAAGCGCTGCTGACCGGCGAAGCGCATCCCGTGCTGCACGTGCCGGGCGACACCATTTTCGCCGGCACCGTGTGCCGCGAAGCGCCGGCGCGCATCCGCGTGGAGCAGGTCGGCGCCGGCACGCGCCTTGCGGAGCTGGAGTCGCTGGTCGAGCGTGCGCAGTCGCACCGCCCGCGTGCGGCACGGCTGGCGGATGCCGTGTCCAGTCGCTTCGTGGCCGCCATCCTGGTGGCAACGGTGCTGGTCTACGTCGGCTGGCGGATCCACGATCCCTCGCGGGCACTGGAGGTCGCGATCGCCCTGCTGGTGATCAGCTGCCCCTGCGCGCTGTCGCTGGCTGTCCCGACGGCACTCACCGTCGCCAACGGCACGCTGGCCAGGCTGGGCGTCCTGTCGACCAATCCCGATGCCCTGGGCTCGCTGGCCGCGGCAACCGACATCGTCTTCGACAAGACCGGAACCCTCGGCAGTGGGCGTCCGAAGGTGTCGGCCGTGGAAGCCTTCGGCGCGCTGGACATCGAAGACGCGCTCGCGATCGCTGCGGCGATCGAGCGCGACAGCCTGCATCCGATCGCGCGCGCGTTCGACGGGCAGGACTCGGGACTTGCCGTGTCCGGAGTCGAAGAGCAGCCCGGACTCGGCATCGCCGGCGTGGTCGAGGGGCTGCCATGGCGCCTGGGTCGCGCCGACTTCGCTGCCGGTCGCAGCGACGATGGTGCGCTGTGGCTGGGCGATGGCGACGGCGCGGCGGCGCGCTTCGTGCTGGAAGAGCCTCCGCGCGAAGACGCTGCGACGGCCATCGCGGCGCTGCGCGGAATGGGCGTGGACGTGCACCTCTCCAGCGGAGACGCTGCGGTGTCGGTGGACGCGTTCGCCGATCGCATCGGCATCGACCACGTCGCCTCGCGGCAATCGCCTGAGGACAAGCTCCAGGGCGTGCGCAGGCTGCAGTCACTGGGTCGCACGGTGGCGATGGTCGGCGACGGCCTCAACGACGCTCCGGTGCTGGCCGGCGCCGACGTCTCGATCGCGATCGGCAGCGGCGCCGCCCTCGCCCACCGCGCCGCCAGCCTGGTGCTCACCGCGCCCTCGCTGCTGCGCATCCCCGCCGCCATCGGCCTGGCGCGCCGGACGCGCGCGATCGTGCGCCAGAACCTGGCCTGGGCGCTGGGCTACAACCTGGTCGCCATCCCGCTGGCCGCCGCCGGCCTGGTGACGCCCTGGGTCGCGGCGCTGGGCATGGCGCTGTCCTCGCTCATCGTCACCTTCAACGCACTGCGCCTGGCGCGGGTTCCCGGCCCATGAACGTCCTGCTGTTCCTGATTCCGGTGAGCATCGTGCTGCTGGGCATCGCGGTCTGGGCCTTCCGCTGGGCCGTGCGCAAGGGCCAGTTCGAGAACCTGGACGCGGCCGCCATCGATATCCTGCGCGACGACAGTACCGACCAGTTGCCACCGCTTACGCGGGGTGCGATCGCGGCCGATGACGCCGCGACGCACGTGCGTGCTGCGACGGATCGTGCGGGCACAGCCGCGCCAGGCGACGAACACGTGACCCGCGACCACCGCGACAACCATGCCGATTGACTGGCTCGCCATCGGCGCGGCGCTGCTGGCCGGTGTGCTCGGCGGCGTGCACTGCGCCGCGATGTGCGGCGGGATCGCCGGCGGCTTCTCGGCAATGGGCGGCGGTCGCAGCTGGTGGACCGCGATGCAGCCCAACCTCGGCCGCGTGGGCGGCTACGTGCTGGCGGGAGCGCTTGCCGGTGGCATCGGCGGCGGCATCCTGGCCGCGGCGCGCAGTCCGTGGCTGGCCTTCGGCGCGCGCATGCTCGTTGGCGTGGTGCTGGTGCTGGTGGCGCTGCGGCTGCTGGATCGCACGGGCCGCCTGTCCTTCCTCGGCCGCCCGGGCGTTGCGCTCTGGCAGAGGCTGCGAAGATTCCAGGCACCGCTGCTGCCGGCGAACACGGCGGCCAGGCGCATCGCGCTCGGCGTGCTCTGGGGCTGGATGCCCTGCGGGCTGAGCACCACCATGCTGGCTGCCGCGTGGCTGCAGGCGGATGCAGTCAACGGTGCCTTGACGATGGCGGCCTTCGGGCTTGGCACCCTGCCGCTGATGGTGTCGCTGACGTGGTCGGGTGCACGCCTGGGGCAGTGGCTGCAGCGTGGGCGATGGCGCATGGCGATGGGCGGGCTCGTGCTTGCGGCCGGGCTGCTGACGATCGTTGCGCCCTGGCTGATGCATATCCCGGCGCTGGCCGGCCCGCTTGCCGCACTGGGCTGCCTGCCTCCGCCCTGACGGCCTTTCCCTGCGAGCCGCGCGCAGCGCTCTTGCGGGGATTTCGTGTATCGATCGCGGCTGCAGCCGCTCCCACGGATCCTCGGGATCGCAGTCGCAGCTGCTTCTATGTTTTGGGGGTAGCAGGCTTGTCGGCGCGGGCGGCGCGGGCGGCGCGCAGTCGCTCCAGCTTCTCGCGCAGCTTGATTTCCAGGCCGCGCTCCACCGGGCGGTAGTACACGCGCTCGCCCATTACGTCCGGGAAGCCGGTCTGGCCCAGTGCCACGCCGCCTTCCGCGTCGTGGTCGTACTGGTAGCCGGCGCCGTGGCCGAGCTGCTTCATCAATTTGGTGGGCGCGTTGCGCAGGTGCATGGGCACCTCGGCGCTGCCGTATTCGGACACGTCGCGTTTCGCCTCGCCAAAAGCCTTGTAGGCGGCGTTCGACTTCGCGGTGCTGGCCAGATAAATCGCCAGCTGCCCCAGCGCGAGATCGCCCTCGGGGCTACCCAGGCGGTCATAGGCGTCCCAGGCCTCCAGCGCCATGGTCAATGCGCGCGGATCCGCCAGACCGATGTCCTCCACCGCCATCCGCGTCAGCCTGCGCGCGAGATAGCTGGCGTCCGCGCCGCCGTCGAGCATGCGCGCAAGCCAGTACAGCGCGGCGTCGGGGTTGGAGCTGCGCACCGACTTGTGCAGGGCCGAGATCTGGTCGTAGAAGTGGTCGCCGCCCTTGTCGAAGCGGCGGCTGCGGTCGGCCAATACCTGGCCCAGGGTTTCATCGGTGATGGTGCCACCCTCGCCCACCAGCTCGACCGCGATCTCGAGCAGGGTGAGCGCGCGGCGCACGTCGCCGTCGGCGGCGCTGGCGATGAGGCGCAGCTGGTCGTCGCCGATGACGATGCCTCGTCCGCCCAGGCCACGCTCCGGATCATCCAGCGCGCGCTGCAGGGCCAGGCCGATGTCCTCGGCCGAGACGGCCTCCATGACGTGCACGCGGCAGCGCGAAAGCAGCGCCGAGTTCAGTTCGAAAGACGGGTTCTCGGTGGTCGCGCCGACGAAGATGATCGTGCCGCGCTCGATGTGCGGCAGGAATGCGTCCTGCTGCACCTTGTTGAAGCGGTGGACCTCGTCGACGAACAGCACAGTGCGGCGGCCACCGGCGAAGGTATGGTCGGCCTCGGCCAGCACCTTGCGCACGTCCGGCAGCCCGGTCAGCACCGCCGAGATCGCGCGGTACTCGGCATCGGAGTATGCGGCCAGCAGCAGGGCCAGCGTGGTCTTGCCGCAGCCCGGTGGCCCCCACAGCACCATGGAGTGCACGCGGCCGGACTCGACCGCACGCCGCAGGGCGGATCCGGGAGCCAGCAGGCGGCGCTGGCCGACCATCTCGTCCAGCGTGCGCGGCCGCATGCGCTCGGCCAGGGGCTGCAGCGACTCGTTGCTGGCCGTGAGCAGGTCCGGCTCGATGCCGGTGCCGGGAAAGACCTTGCGTGACACGCTCTGGTGAATCCTTGGAAATCGGGAGGACACGATACCAAGCCGCCGGGATGCAATCCGCTGGCAACCCTTTCCGGGCATATTGGGATGAAGTCGAGTGACCCGGAGCGGCACTTCTGGTAAAAACTTGTCCGTGAGAGGGTTGGGGATCGAGAACAGCAGTGCCACGGACGCGATGCTGTAATCCGCTTGCCCGCCGGGTGGTCGATGATGAAATCAGGTTCAAGGAGGAGCGAAATGACCAACCCGTTGGCCCAGACCCAGCAAATGCTGGCGTCCCTGGCCCAGTACGTCGGCACCGACCGGCTGTACCAGCTGGAGGGCGACGGCCTCCCGGCCGACTGCGCCGTTGAGCGCTGGCAGGGCTGGGAGCAGGTGTCGCTGGGGTACGAGTGGTGGGTGGACGTGCTGTCCGGCGACTCGTCCTGGGCGCTGGATGAACTGCTCGGGACCTCCGCCACCTTGGCCACGCGCCTGGCCGACGGCAGCAGCGCCCGCCGCAGCGGCGTGATCCGCGAAGCGTCCTGCCTGGGCGGCGACGGCGGTCTGGTGCGCTATCGCCTGTGCCTGGTGCCGTGGACGTGGTGGATGACCCAGGGCCGGCACAGCCGCGTGTTCCAGGACCGGACCGTCATCGAGATCGCCGAGGCGGTGTTCGAGGGCTACGCGCCGCTTGCCCAGTGGCAGCTGTCCGACGAGGTCGGCCCGTTCATTGCCGAGGCCCATCCGCGCAGCTACTGCGTGCAGTACCGGGAAACTGACTTCGATTTCGTCAGTCGCCTGTTGGCCGAAGAAGGCCTGGGCTGGCGCTGGGAAGAGGACGCCGAAGCACCGGCCGGCCATCGCCTGGTGATCTTCGCCGACAGCACGACGCAGCCCGAGGACGCCATCGCCACTGGCGGCGGCATCCGCTTCCACCGCGACGACGCCACCGAGGCCCAGGACACGATCCACGCCATCGGTACCCGCCGCCGCGTCGGTTCGGCAAAGCTGAGCATGCTGGGCACCGACTACCGCAGCGTGCAGGCCGTGGCGGCGCAGCTGCCGCTGGGCGCCGACGGTGCGCCCGTTTACGGTGAATCCTACGATCCGTCCGGCGCCTATGCGTTTGCCGACGCCGCCCAGGCTTCGCGCCACGCCCGCCTGCTGGGCGAAGCGCGCGAAGCTGGCCAGCGGCGCTGGCAGGGCCAAGGTGGCGTGCGCAGCTTCCGTGCCGGCACCGCGTTCACGCTCACTGATGCACCGCGCAACGCCGAGGGTGTGGCCGCCTTCTTCCTGCAGGGCCTGCGCCACGCAGGCCGCAACAACCTGCCCGACACCGTGCGCGATGGGCTGGCCGACCTGCTCGGCCCCGCGCCCGGCTGGCCCGTCCTGCCCCAGGCCTTGCCGCTGGACACGGCAGGCATGCAGCAGCTGTGGCAGCACGCCGACGCCCATGGCTACGCCAACGCCTTCCAGTCCGTGCCGCGGGCCCTGCCCTGGCGGCCGCGCCTGCACGACGACACCGGCACCCGCCTCAACCCGCGCCCGACCGCCCCGGGCTACCAGAGCGCCATCGTGGTCGCCGACGACGGCGGCCACGACGTGCTCAGCAGCGATGCCCTGGGCCGGATCAAGGTGAAGTTCCACTGGCAGGCCGGCGGCGAAGCCACGGCCGAACGCTCCTGCTGGCTGCGCGTGTCGCAGCGTTACGCCGGACCGGGCGTGGGCTCGCAGTTCCTGCCGCGGGTGGGACAGGAAGTGCTGGTGGCCTTCCTCGAGGGCGACATCGATCGGCCCGTGGTGGTGGGTGCGCTGTACAACGGACACGGCGAGGCCGGCGTGGCACCGACGACCGGCGGCCGCGAGGCCGATTCCGCCAACGCCGACCTGTACGCGCAGGCCAGCGACCACGGTCCCAGCGCCCAGGCCAATCTTGCCGCCGGCCACGCCCCGCCCTGGCACGGCATGGGTGCCGGTGACGAGGCCCATCGCAATGCCAGCGCGCTGTGGGGCATCCAGTCGCAGGAGTGGCACGGATCCGGCCACAACCGGCTGCTGTTCGACGACAGCGACGGCCAGCTGCGGCTGCAACTGGCGACCACGCAGGCGGCAACCCAGCTCACGCTGGGGCATCTGATCCACCAGGCCGACAACTACCGCGGCAGCTTCCGCGGCGAAGGCTTCGAGCTGCGGACCGACGCCTGGGGCGCGGTGCGTGCGGAGCGCGGCCTGTGGCTGAGCGCCTATGCGACTCCCGGCGAGACACCCGCTGGTGATGCGGTGGGCCCGGCGGCGCTGTTGAAGCAGGCGCAAACGGTGGCGGAGGTGTTCAGCGGCGCAGCCGGCACGCACCTGACGGCGAAACTGGCCGGCCATGAGGGCGTGGGCCGCAGCAAATCCAGCCTGATCGACGACCAGGCCCCGCTTGCCGCGCTGCTCACGAGCGCGAAGACCACGGTGCCGGGCGACGACTACGATCTGGCCAAGGGCGAAGCCGCCGACCGCAGCCCCGCCCCCGGCGATGGTCGCGTGCCGCACACCGGCGATCCAATCCTTGGCCTGGCCGCGCCCGCCGGCATCGTCCAGGTGGCAGGCCAGAGCCTGCACTGGGCCGCCGGCGAAACGCTGACCCTGGCCAGTGGCCAGGCCAGTAACCTGGCCGTTGCGGGCAACCTGCGCCTGCACACCGGCCAGGCGATCGGCTGGCTGGTGGAGGCCGTGGACGGTGCACCGAGCGAAGACGCCTCGCTCAGTCTGGTGACAGGCGAAGGCGAGCTGGACATCCAGGCACAGCACGACGAGATCAAGCTGCAGGCGAAGGACCAGCTGAAAATTGTGAGTGCCAACGCCGAGGTCGAGCTTGCCGCCGGCAAGACGGTGCACCTGGCCACGTCGGGCGGCGCCAGCCTGACGATCGAGGGCGGCAACATCACCGTCGCCTGCCCCGGCGAGATCAAGGTGCATGCGAGCAAGAAGTCGTTCCTCGGACCCGCACATCTCTCGCGCGAGATGAATTCCTGGCCCGAATCGAAGTTCGACGAAAAATTCAGACTGGTGCAGCGGAACGGCAAGCCCGCAGCGAACTACCGCTATGAAATCGAGCGCGCCGATGGCGCCAGGATCCAGGGCGTGACCGACCCGGACGGCTGGACACCACTGCAGAAGGGCGTATCCATGGACGGCCTCCTGATCAGGCTGCTGGGCCCCGCCGACAAGGCATGACAAGGAGCGTCGTTGATGACGGCTGAAACAACTCGCAGGGTCGGTACATCGACCAACGAACAGGGCATCCCGGTTGCGCGATCACTCACTTCGCCAACGCAGTCCACCGCGCGTGCGGAAGTCGTCGTCCCGCCCGACGTGGTGGTCCCGATCCTGTTCGTGCCCGGGATCATGGGCAGCAACCTGCGCAACAAGGACACCCAGGAGTCCGTGTGGAACGCGGGTTCCGTACTCAAGCTGGCGCTGCAGTGGGCCTTCAAATCCGCAAAAACCCGGCAGACCAAGCTTGACCCGAAGACAACCGAGGCCGATCCGGAGGGGAAGATCCCGGATGTCGCCGAATACACCGGCGATGACCTGGCCACGCAAAAATTGACCGAAGAGCAGTTGCGGGAACGCGGCTGGGGCACCGTGTCCAACTATGGCTACGGCAAGTTCATGGCCTGGTTCGAGCCGGCCCTGAACGCGGGCACCAGCAACCCCTGGGAATCGCTGGTCGGCAAGGCACCCGCGGAATGGGGTGCCGAAGGTGCGCCCGCGCCGCTCGACCAGCCAGAGTCCGAGGATGCCTGGGGCGTGCTCTGTCCTGTCTATGGCGCCGGTTACAACTGGCTGCAAAGCAACGGCAAATCCGCCGTTGACCTGGCCAAGCGGATAGACGAGATCATCGCCGAATGGCGTGACAAGGAAGTTGATGGTTCAAAGCCGTACCGCTGCGACAAAGTGATTCTCGTGACCCATTCGATGGGTGGGCTGGTTTCCCGGGCTGCGGTGCATGGCAGCTATGGCAATGCAGCGTCGAAAGTGCTCGGCATCAACCATGGAGTCATGCCGGCGGATGGTGCCGCCGCGTCGTATCACCACGTCCGCAGCGGCTACAACGGCTTCAGCCGGTTCGTCCTGGGCAAGGATGGCGCCCAGGTCACCGCGATCTTCGCAAACGCATGCGGTCCCCTTGAGTTGCTGCCCAACAAGCTTTACGGCAAGGGCTGGCTCAAGGCCGTGTCGAACGGCCCAGGGAGCACCGCTGAACTTTTCGCGCTTCCAGAGGCAGACCCCTACCTCGAAATCTACGTCAAGCGCGAACCGTGGTGGCGGCTCATCGATCCCGCCCTCATCGACCCGGCCAACCGCTCCAGCGCCAGCAAGGCCACCGGGGGTGTCGCGACAGATCCTTGGCTCGATACCTATCTGCCGAACCTGGTGGTGGCCGACGAATTCCATGCGAACACCGGAAATACCTTCCACGCTCCAACCTACTCGCATTACGGTGCGGACGCGGCGCGCCACAGCTACCAGAATATCGTCTGGCAAACCAGCCAGAAGGTCACGCTGGACCAGGATGAACTGCTTGGGTCCGCGTCAGTAAACGCAAAGGGTTGGGCGGCGCTCAAGCTCGCCTTCACCTTCGGGAAAGACAACAGCGATCCAGCCAGGGTTGCGCAGGGAGATGGCCATGTCGTGTTCGAAATCATGGCCGCCGCCGAAGCCGGTGACGACACCGTGCCCCACAACTCCGGTGCAGGACCGTTCATCCGCGGCAGTGGAAATGTGAGACAAAGTTTCAAGCTCGAAAAAATGAGCGAAGGCCATGCTGCATCCTATGACGATGAAAACCTCCGCCAGATCACCCTGCACTCGATCGCGAAACTCATTGGGGAAGCGGAATGAAGACCACGCCCCGCTCCGCTGCCTCCAACTCCTTGCCGTTTTGCTCATGGCTCTCGCGGGTACAGCCTGCGCGCACGCCCGGACCGGAGGCAAGCAAGTGAACACATCCTCCGGCACGCCCTATTGCGTCGGGCTTCACGAAGTCGCGTTGCCGCCGGGCGCAAAGGCCAAGGTCACCTCCACCTATGCAGGCCTGCACGACCAGGACAAGGGCCCCGCGCGATGGGATACGGTCGTGGCTTCGCTGCGGGAGCGTTCCGACGCGGCAAAAGCCAAGGACTCGCCACGCAGCGACCGAACCGCCGAACTCTACCGCGCCGCGGGCGCCAATCCGCAGGCCGCGTTCTCCAACAGCCGGCTGGTCGGCTTTGACACCAGTGGCGAGACCGCCGTCATCGCCGAGCATTCCGGACCATCAGCTGCATTCACGATCGAGGCCCATCGCGTGCAGGATGGGCGACACTACGTGTTCGAAGGCGAGAGCAGCCAGGCAAGCCGCTATCCCGCCGTACGTGATGGCGTCTTTGAAACCATTTCCCGCTATAGCCCCCGTGAACGGGACACGTCGCCACCGGCGAACGCCTTCTGTACTGCGAACGGCTACTTCAGGCTCAAGGATGGCAAGGACGTGGCCGGTGATGCACAGCTCGTCGTTACTTTCCCGGACATGCCGGGTGTGTCGTTTTCATTGAGCATCTATGGACTCGTGGAGCCCAGCAAGGAACCGGCATTCGCGCAGCGCGTTGCACGTGATCTTGCCGAACTGACCCAACTGGGCGGACAGGTCAAACGCCTGCATGAGGGCGAGCGTGAGTACGGTGGGCAGACCGGTGGGATGGTGGCAATCAGCGTCCCTTCGGAAGACCGGGGCGTCGGTGACGATTTCAAGTATTTCTGGCATGCCGCAGGGCGTCCGATGGACCCCTATAAGCCGGAAATCGAAGCGGAGCTTCTGGCCGACGGCGCGCGTGGCATTGACCAAGACGCTCTTGATGCCTTGTGGAACAAGTTGATGGGCGGTTTTCAGCTTCGCGGCGGAGCGCGTTGACAGTCGTTACCTGGCATTCCCACGTGTCTGCCGAGTGACGACCTTCGCCCGCGAAGCAGCACTGCAATGCCGTTTTCCTCTTCCAGCCGCGCCACCTCACGCTTGAGCCAGGCATGCTCAGACTGCAGCAGCCGCTGCTCCTCGCTGGTCTGGCCGATCAACTTGGCCTTGGTGCGCCACCCATAGAGCTGGCTCTCCTGCAGCCCCAGGTCCTTGGCCGCCACCGCCACGCCGTCTTGCGCGGCGCGCGCCAAGGCTTGCTGCTTGAACTCCGGGCTGCAACGCTTCCGGACCTGCTTCACCACGGTCTTGCTCTTCATCAGCTTCACCTCGGGTTGCGATATTGAATCGCTTATCCGGGTGTCCGGCAAACAGGGGCAGGATCAAACATCCGGCATGCCTGTCAGACGTTCGAGGTCAGCGAGACATGCTACCGATACCAGGCGAAGGCCTGCGATGAGAACGCCCGGATTGCCGACTGGCTCGTGCGGTTGACCACGACGTACCGCGACTGGGGCTTCGGCCTGTGCTTCCTGCACCTGCGCAACGTCAAGGGGTTTAGCTGGAACCACAAGCGGGTCTACCGCATCTATCGAGAGTTGGAGTTGAACCTGCGGATCAAGCCGAAGAAGCGTCTGGTGAGGGAGAAGCCCGAGCCGTTGGCTGTGCCGGACACGATCAGCCAGGTCTGGTCGATGGACTTCATGCACGACCAGCTCAGCGACGGACGCAGCTTCCGTCTGTTCAACGTGCTCGACGACTTCAACCGCGAGGGTCTCGGGATCGAGGTCGACCTGTCGCTCCTCGCTTTCGGTGTGATCCGCTCGCTGGAGCAAATCATCGAGTGGCGTGGCAAGCCGCGCGCTATCCGCTGCGCTAACGGGCCCGAGTACATCAGCGGGGCACTGCTGGCCTGGGCAGAACGGGAGGGCATCCGCATCGAGCATATCCAACCGGGGAAGCCGCAACAGAACGCTTGCATCGAGCGCTACAACCACACGGTGCGCTACGGCTGGCTGGCCCGCACCTTGTTCGAAACCATTGAGCAGGTGCAGGACAAGGCCACCCGTTGGCTATGGACTTACAACCATGAGCGCCCGAACATGGCGCCGCGCGGTATCACGCCAATACAGAAACTGGCACCTGCCGCATAGCTCCACTTTTGGCGACTGCTAAAAATGGGGGGGGGATTACTGGGGGGACGTCGTCGCGACGCATAACAGTCTGTCAGTAGCGGAAGTACGACAACCCTAGCGGCTCGGGATCGTCTGGTCGGCGCTTGGCCTTTGTGGTCGCATACAAATCAAAGCTTCTTGGGTTCTTCCAGCCGAAGGCGCTGAAAGTCGCTTCTGATAACGGCACCAGCTTCCCTACTTTTCGACCGATACTCCACGCGATTAATAAGAAAATAATGGCTGCCCCCGCCCCACCGACCAGAAACAGATACAAGAATGTTCCGATATCAAGTTTATCCTCGGAGAGGATATTAACCCCAGAAAACATAAGAAATGAAATGCCAAGTACTATTAATGTTGCCCACCACCACCATTTTGCCACTTTCTTCCAGTGCGCCCAGCGGCCATGCGTACATAGCGGGTAAACGGCTACCAACCGATCAGAGGGTCTGGCAACCGCCACGCCTTTCCAGAGATTGCCGATCCGCTCGCCAACCACCTCCACTTCATCGCCGTCCTTGAACGGCGTCAGCCACACGCAGGCTTGCACTTGCAACAGGCTGCCGTCTGCCTGCTCCAGATCGAACTCCATCAGGTCTGCCTCGCTATCGGTGTCCGCATTCAGACCCAGCAGACCAATGCCCAGTCCTGCCGACCCGGCCAACGCCGTTGCCGCCGCCGTCGCCTTGAGGGTGGTGCGGTCCGTATCGGTGATGAATACGTCCACCATCATCGTGGACACCTTCAAGTTTTGGATGCGGCCTGATACGCGCGCTAGAACGATCTTGCCGCTCATTGCAGTCCCATCTCCGCCAGAGCGTCCTCGAACGCCTTGTGCTGTTGTTCCAGTGCGTTGAAGCGCTTCTTGCTGCCGAATGGCGTCTTGTCGTTCCGCGTCCTGCGGCGTCTTGCAGTCCGCCGTCAGCTGCCCCAGCATCGTCTTGTCCAGGGTCACTGTCTCTGCTCCTTGCGGCCTCTCGCCGCATCCTCTCAAAGGGCAGTTACACAGTTCAAATTACAGACTCGCCTTCAACAGCTGATCTGGCCATCTCTCGGCGCTGAGATGGCCTCACCACTTTTTTGACAGTCAATAACGGAAATAGGACAAACCCAACGGCTCCGGGTCGTCTGGGCGCCGCTTGGCCTTTGTGGTCGCGTACAAGTCGAAGCTTCTTGGGTTCTTCCAGCCAAAAGCACGGAAAATGGCCTCGGACAAAGGCACCAATTTACTCACCTTGCGGCCAATGCTCCATGCGATCAGCCCGAAAATCAGAAACAGCCCCCCCCCTCCCATGAACACTACATGGAAAATGGATCCTCTCAGCTCGGACCAACCATCACCTTTCAAGACTGCGACCACGTAGAACAATAGAACAGTTGTCACAACTAGAAAAAAACTTATCCACCACCACCAACCCGCCACTTTCTTCCAATGCGCCCAACGACCATGCGTACATAGTGGATAGACCGCCACCAACCGATCGAAGGGACGGGCAATAGCCACTCCTTTCCAAACATCGCCTATACGCTCACCGGCAATCTCCACCTCATCGCCATCCTTGAACGGTGTCAGCCACACGCAGGCCTGCACAGGCAATACGCTTCCGTCCTCCCGCTCCAGCTCGAACTCCATCAGATCCGCTTCGCTACTGGTGTCCGTATCCAGCCCCAGCAAGCCAATACCCAATCCGGCCGAACCAGCTAACACTGTTGCCGCAGCCGTCCCCTTCAGTGCCGCACGATCCGCATCGGTTATGAATACATCGACCGTCACCGTGGACACGCTCAAATTGCGAATGCGACCCGACACGCGCTCCAGGACAATAGCTTGATTCATTGCAATCCCATCTCCGCCAACGCATCCTCGAATGCCTTCTGTTGTTGCTCCAGCGCATTGAAGCGCCCTTTACTCCCGAAAGGAGACTTGTCGATCCACTTTTCCAGATCATCAGGAGTGAAGTACCAAGCAATACCTTGGAAAACCAGCACCACTACCGTCACCTTCCAACCAACCAGCATCAGTACGCCGCGTCCCAGAACTGCTATCGCGGTACGTTGCACGATCACCTTAGTACCTTGTGCAATAAGGGCGCGCTGAGTCGTGGCAGTTGCGATACTTCCGGCCAAACGCTCAAGGAACACCACTGTTGCGCGACGACCTACGACACGCTGAATTAGATGCGCAGACGAACTAAGCGCGGAAAGAACATATGCGCCTGTAACTGCGAAACTTACACCTGCCTTAGACAAGTACAACCATCCCAGCCAAGCATATCCTTCATGAAACTGATCGCCAGAATCAGATAGGTCCAAGACCGCCCCGATAAAAGCCGCACCCCCTCCCAAGTAGCCACCCACTGCCTTCCAGTTCCGAACGGTATCGCTGGCCTCGCCGAACAACACCTTCGCCGGCTCCAGCGCCACCTGCGTCAAGGCTTGGGTCACGGACATGCCCGAGGCGATCAACATCATGATGTCCTCGGAGTCCTTGTCAGCGGCGGAAATCAGCTTGGCGAAGTTGGCGGCCTCGCACAGCGCCAGCACGGCCGCCAGACGCGGCTCGCCGAACGTGCTGCGTGGGCGGACTCTCTGCCACTTGGCCTGCATGGTCCTCGCGCCCTGAGACTGCCCCAGCTCCTCCACGGCAGTGGCGAATGCCTCATTCGGGTTCATACCCTGCGCGCGCAAGCCGCGCCAGCGGTTCATGACTTGGGTGCGCAGGGTGGGCTCGATCTTCGCCTGCTCGATCAGCAGGTCATTGACTTCCTTCAGGGGAATGCCCGCGCGGGTCAGGAAGATGCTGCGGATCAGGTTCTCGCTGACGTAGTCGCCCAGCGCACCAACACGCCATTTCCCGAACACGCGGGTGCCCGCGGCCATCAGCAGCCGGTCCAGCCCCAAATAGCCGACCATGCCGCTGCTGATCATGTGGCCCTGGGACAGAGGGATGCGGGAGTTTCCGATCTTGTCGTATTCGTAGTAAAGGCTTGCGAACGATTTAAGCCCCGCGGCGGCCGAGGCGAACACGGAAATCCCGCCTTTCGCCACGTCCATTGGCGTCGTGCGGTTGCCGTCCAGCGCGCCCAATGCCTCTTCCAGCTCCTGCTTTGGTTCCAGCTGGTTCAGCGCAACTGCGCGCCAGAACAGCGACTTCTCGTCGGACGCAGCGTCCGTATTGGCGATCAGTTCGTCCAGCAGCGTGGCGCCTGCTTCCTCGGATGCGAGTCCTTCGATGGCGTCCTCAATCACCCTGCCGAACACCACGCCGTCAGCCGGAACCTCCTCGGCGTAGTCCTTGAGTGTGTCCAGAAGAAGGGGGGCGTAAAGCCAGGATTTGATGTCGGTGGTACGTTCAGCCTGGAGCCTGGTCACGTACTTCTGGATCGACTCGAAGTACCCCTTGAAGCGGCCCAGAGCGGCGGTGTCGATGCGCTTCTCGTAATTTGGCCAGACATCCCGGATGTCCTGTTCGCGCCGCGCGACGTTGCTCTCGCGGCGGCGCCTCGCACCCTCTTCCTGCTGCTGCATCGTGCCGGCGGCACCCGAAGGGTTGCGCAGGTGCCTGCTCTGCAATTCCATGCGCCTAGCGCGGAAGGTCTCGAGGTCGATCCCCTCCAAGACATACTGCTCTTCCAGCTCCAAGTATTCGCTCGCGAACGTCGCGGCTGCACCGGCCTCACGTTCATGCGGCCGGGCGGTGCGACGGATGAAGTCATGCTCCTGCTGGTACACGCTAGGGCCTTCTATTCCCATGCCTGCGCTGATCAGGGTCGGCGTCATCCGGCTGCCCTCGCGGAACGATGCGCCGCGTTCTGCCTGCGCCCTTGCCCGACCTTCGACGGCGGCGCGCACTTCAGCGAACTTCCGCATCGCGTCGACCTCCAGTCCACGCTCCTCCATGTATCGGGCCAGCATGCCCATCGCATCGTTCCTGAACCCGTTGAGTTCGTGGACGTTGCCGATGGCGTCCCACAACGCCACCATCATCGGCACGTAGTGGTCGTCCTTCTCGGGATTTGGACTCGCGGCCACCATGGCGCCGTAAGGCTCGTCCAGCCCTTCCTCTCCCACAAACGAACCAGCCGCGCCTTGCGTAGTGATCGTGATGCCTCGCCGGCCCCAAACTTCGTAACGGGACTCCCGGCGCTTGACCGTTTCGGGCCAATAACGACCATCGTCCAGTGAAGCATCTGGATATCCGGTCATCCGCAAACCACCATACGCCTGTGTGTACTCGGCGACGGCCTCAAGTGAGGTCGCAGCCGACACGGGTAAGGTATGCTCGCCCTTCTCGGGTGCATCGATCCATTTCGACGGCTCGATCAGCTGCATCCGTTTTCTCAACAGCCGCCAGTTCACTTGGTACGCTTGGCGAACGCTGTCGTCCCACTTGTACTCGCTGAACGCGATCCAGAGCTTCCCGCACTTCTTCGGATCTTCCACCACGATGAAATCCCGGGTGCTGTTGCTCCCGCAACGCTGGCACCTGGGAGGCATGTCCACGGGGTGCGCACTGGCTGCATCCAACGCCTTGTGCAGGGTTCCATAAGTGGAAACCGAGTACACCTCCCACTGGTTGTTGCCACGATGATTCTTCTCGTAGAACAGATATAGGAAGCCTTGCCGCAGAGTTCTTGCGGTGTACTTGCAAGTGCTTAACGGAACGCCCGTAACGCGATGTCCTCCGAACTGTAGTTCGGGTACCTGATGATCATCCGGAGCCACCGTGTAACGTGCCGGAAGTATGGCAAGGCCCGTGGCCGTGCAGACTGGACACTTATCCGAATTAGCCATTTTCTCCTCCGAGAGCCATTCCTTTGAAATACATCAATGCCTGTGCCTCATCTCTTCGGCAATGACATTCCATTGCGCCTCGCCCAAGTCCGCAACGAGATAACCAAAGAAGTCGCCTTGTCCGCGCCCGGCTATGATCCTACGGATCTCCGGGTGGGAGTCGAAGTCCCGATGCACGCGCAATGCTCTCCAGCCGAACTCGACCAGATCCTCGGGATCGTTGAAGCCGTACTCTCTGGCCCGTGCCAGCACCGTAGACATCTCAGCGAGCGCAGAACGATCCACGTCCGTACCCGCGCAAACGGCGCGCAGCCAAAGCCGATTCAATGGGCCGATGTTATCGACATCAGCCCATTGCCGTAGAGAGAGCGGTCCGGCCATCTCGGCGCCATCGGCATAATTTCCCTTGTGCCGGCGCAGCGTCTCCAGGGTTCGCCACCTGCTCAACCACAGCCACGCGGTGATATCTCCTCGCAACTGTTCACGCTGCGGTGCGTCGTAGATATTGCACAGCATGTCCATGACCCGAGAATCATGGAAGCGGACCCATGCCTGCCCACCCGAGGGGCGGCGATGCACTGCCTGACGCGCCAAGTGCCTGGCCAACACCGGCATTTCGGCCGAGCTAAAGAGCCAGCCGCCCACTCGATGGCCGTTACCTTGCCGTAAGGAATCGTAGTTCCAGTCGTCAACCGCAATCTGCGCGGACATCCGGCACAATTCGGTATCCACATAACGATCCAGATTCATTTGGATCAGCAAAGGCTGCGTGTCTCGTCCCGCTTGATTGCGGCCGATCGCGATGGATGCCGGCGACAATTCGATCCCGTACTCTCTGGCAGTCGCGCCAAGCAATTCCGCCGGACTGCGTAACGTCGGGTCCAACAATAGGTAGCAGAACCGCGCCCCCGCCACCGCCGCATGCCTAACGATCTGTTCGGACAGCTCTGCGGCTTCCTCGCCGATAGCGAGAGTACCCCTTGGGATCCGGTTGGAGGCGACCGACGCGGTCATGGGTGATGCACACTGGAATCACAAATCGACTGCACCCGATCCTCCAATGGCGGCCAGTTCGTTGCGCTGTTCGCAACCCTTGAATTCCGCCTCACCGAATGCCTGCACTTTTGAGCTTGCCGTTTGCGGGGTCGTCCATTCCTTCTTCGTCGCCTTGAACTCGATCGTCCCCGGCGCACCCAGTTCAATGTCGCCGCCCTCGAGCTTGAGGTAGGCGCCTGCGGCAGTCAGCAGCAGGTGTTTGCTTGGGGCCGCGATCTCGATGTCGGCCTGTGTGCTGGCGATGGTCACGCTGGTCTTCGCCGCCACCTTCGCGACATTCTTGTATGGCCTGGCGCTCACCTTGCCCTGCGCCGCATGCAGCGCAATGCCACGTTCCTTGTGCGGCTTGTCCGCCGGCGCCTCGCCGCCGTGCGTGAACAGCACCGCACCCTCGGCCACCAGCAGCACCGTCTCGCCCTGGCTCAGCCAGTTCAGGTCCCGGTCTGCGCTCAGCACCGTCTGCGTGCCGGACACCCACACCTGGTCGGCAGGGGTCACGCTGGCAATGCCCGCAGCGCTGCTGCCCACGATCGCCGGCGCGCTCCAGCCCGGCACTTCGACCTCGCCGCCTTCGATCCCGTTGCCCGGGGCGCTGCCGCTCTGGGTCGCCTGCAGCGTTTCCCGCAGGCTCTTCAGTGACGCTTGCGCAGGGAGTTCGTCGGGATCGCCTTCGAGCTGCGCCTGTTGGGTCTTCGCTACGTCCGCCAGCGACTGCAGCAGCTGCTCGCTCTGGCCAAGCTGCTGGTGCGCCACTGGCGCGGCCAGCTGGGCGCTGCCGAGTTCAGTCGTGAGCAGAAGGCCCTGGCCGGCCCGCAGCGCGCCGCTGGCCTGGGTCGACAGCTCCGCCCCGAACCCGCGTTCGGCACCACGCACGTTGTCTTGCCCACCCTTCAGATGGCCGAGCGTCAGCGTGGTCTGCTGCTGGGTGGTGCTGGCCTGGGCGCGGCCTTGGCCGGGCGTGTCGTCCAGCCGCAGCTGCTGGTAGCCGCCGCTGCCGCCCTGGCTGTCGGCCAGCGCCTGGCTCCTCAGGCCTGCGTACACCGCGGCGTGCTCGTTGCCCTCAAACCACGCCGGGGCGTTGCCGGTGGCATTGGCCGCGCCGCTGCCGATCCGGTTGTGCGCGGCGTCTTCGTTGCCGACGCCGTTGTAGATGCTGCCGACCACCACCGGCCGGTCGATGTCGCCTTCGAGGAACGCGACCACGACCTCCTGGCCCACGCGCGGCACCATCACGCCGCCCCAGTTGTCACCTGCCCACGGCGTGGCCACCCGCACCCAAGTCCAAGCCTCCGCGGTGCCGGGTGCGTTGTCGTCGCCGCCCGGGTGCGCCTGCCCGTTGCTGGCGTTGCCGCCGCGCTGCCAGTGGAACTGCACCTTGATGCGATGGTCGCGGTCGGTCAGCACCGGGCCGCCGTCGCCGACCACGATCGCGGTCTGGGTGCCGACGATCGTGGGCCGGGGATGCCGCCGGCGGCCGTGGCCGTCCACGGTCTGCGGGCGATACGGGGTCGCGGCGGGAATCGCTTCGAAACGGTTGCGGTAGAAGCCTTCGCCCAAATCCAGGTTGGATCCGGCGCTGGATGCGTCAACCTGGCCAAACGACGCTAGCTGCAGCGCACCCGGCGAGCCGATGCCCTGCAGCGCCTGTGCCAGCAGCGGCGGCGGCAGGGCCGCGCCGAGTTCGGCCTCGCTACATTCTACGATCCCGGCACCCAGGTTGTTGCGCGCCTCGTGCAAAACCTGCAAGCAGGTGAACCGTGCCTCGTCGCCCGTGTGGTCCGGGTGCTGCGTCAGTTCGAACTGCGCGCCAGCGCCGAGGCCGCGCCAGCTGCCTTCTCCGTCGAAGGTCCGCGCCTGCACCTGCTGCGCTTCCAACTGCTGCCGCGCCTTGCGCTCGCCGTCGGCGCTGCCATGCCAAGCGTAGGGGCCGGCAATGTCGTCGTCCTCCACGCCCATTCCGGAACCGTCGTCGCCTTCGGCCGTCGCCGGACGCAGGCCCAGGCTGCGATAGTCCCAGCTGGCGCGCGACAACCGCGCGGTCTGCGCGCGTCGCGTGCTGCGCCAGAGCTGGATGCTGTCCTCGGCTTCGGTGGCGTCCGCGCGGTGATAGCGGATGCGGCCGCTGTCGGCGAATGCCTCGTTGTGATCGGCCAGCACCAGGGTGTGGGTGCCGCGGGTCTCGCTTGAGGGGTCGCCTGCGTGCTCGAACCAGTACGCGATGCCCTCCTCCGCAAGCAGCCGCTGCACGAAGTCGAAGTCGCTCTCGGCGTACTGGGTGGTCAGGCTGCGCTTCGGGTAGACGTTGCGATCGCGCAGCTCCCAGCGCCAGGCCGAGACCAGCGCGCCGGCTTCGGCGTAGTCGGCGAACACGTCCTCGACGATCTCGACGACGCTCTTGTCCTGGAACGCGTAGCCGCGGTCCAGTTGATCAATCCGACACTGCCGACATCAACGCAGGGATCAGTTCCGACAGCCCCCAGATCACAACACTCAGACCTACTACGAAACAGATCACCGGCCACACGCCTTCCTGGAAATTGAACTTCACGTTGTTGCGCCAGTCCCTGCGGTACGGGTCGTCCGGCTCGATCACGTACTGCCCCTCGATCTCCGCAGGCCACTTCGGCACCTTGCTCGTGTACATCGCGATCCAGCGGCCAACTGTGATCACAGACATCACCGGAGAAAAAATCAGCTGTGAGATTGGCCAGGCAGCTGCCATGGAAAATGTCCGCACAATCCCGAACCATACGCCTTCCCTTCGCCCATCTACCGGCATGCAGATGTCGCTGTAGCGCCAGTTCTGCTCCACCCCATCCGGCTCTTCCATGTAGCGGCGGATGTACTCCCAGATTGCCGGAACACTTTCCTTTTTTCCCATGTAGGAGTACGCCAGCGTGAACGTGTCGACCACCGTCTTGCGGTCCTTACCCATCACATGCGCACGTACGTCGTAGGTCTTGCCATACGCGGGAATGACGCTCTCGCCCACGCAAAAATACAGTTTGTCCCAGTCCGCCTCGAGGATGCTGCCGTCCGGTCGGTACGCATGCACCTTGCGCGTCTTGCGGTTCAACCGGATCGGATAGTGCGTCTGGCGGAAGGCTTCGAGACGGAAGCCGTACCATGCCGCCCAAAGCCCGAACCAACCGCCGCCCCAGGCAATCAACACTGCGACCCACGCCAAGGGGTCCGCGTATGCTCGGTTCTCCAGCAATATCGTCGGAGAAAACAAGACCACCATCATGAGACATGGTCCTGCCAACATTAGCGCAAAGATTACCGACCATCCCTTCGGCGCATACCAGCGATCCACAAGCTCCATGTAAGTGCTGTTGATCTTGATGGCCGAAAGTTCATCACGCACTTGCGTGTTCAACTTGCGTTTGCGGTCCAGGCGGTCCGCCTTCTCCTGATCGGTCAGAGGACGATCGATCTTGTAGGCGGTGAATCGTCCTTGCCCTGTGAAATCCATCCGTCAACCTGCCTTCAGCAACGCATCGAGTTCGGCCATTTCTTCTTGCTGCGAGCCGAAACGCTCACTGCCCGCTGTTCCGAACCAACAGCGGCGCATCCACGCCTCCAGTTTGTCGCATTTGAACAGCCGCTCCTGGAAGTTGCGGATGCCCGCGCCGCTGTCGTCGACCTGGATGGTGGGCCGGCCGCTGCCGCCGGTCAGGTTGATCAGGCTGCGCTTCGGATACACGCTGCGATCGCGTAACTCCCAGCGCCAGGCCGGGGCCAGTGCGCCGGCTTCGGCGTAGTCGGCGAACACGTCTTCGACGATCTCGACCACGCTCTTGTCCTGAAACACGTAGACGCGGTCCAGTTGATCAATCCGACACTGCCGACATCAACGCAGGGATCAGTTCCGAGAGCCCCCAGATCACAACACCCAACCCCACTACGAAGCAGATCACCGGCCACACGCCTTCCTGGAAATTGAACTTCACGTTGTCGCGCCAGTCGCGGCAGTACGGGTCGTTCGGTTCGATCACATACTGCGCGTCGATCTCCGCAGGCCACTTCGGCACCTTGCTCGTGTACATCGCGATCCAGCGGCCAACTGTGATCACAGACATCACCGGAGAAAAAATCAGCTGTGAGATTGGCCAGGCAGCTGCCATGGAAAATGTCCGCACAATCCCGAACCATACGCCTTCCCTTCGCCCATCTACCGGCATGCAGATGTCGCTGTAGCGCCAGTTCTGCTCCACCCCATCCGGCTCTTCCATGTAGCGGCGGATGTACTCCCAGATTTCCGGAACACTTTCCTTTTTTCCCATGTAGGAGTACGCCAGCGTGAACGTGTCGACCACCGTCTTGCGATCCTTGCCCAACACATGCGCACGCACGTCGAAGGTCTTGCCATAGGCGGGAACGACGCTCTCGCCCACGCAAAAATACAGCTTGTCCCAATCCGCTTCGATGATGCTGCCGTCGGGACGATACGCATGCACCTTGCGCGTCTTGCGGTTCAACCGGATCGGATAGTGCGTCTGGCGGAAGGCTTCGAGACGGAAGCCGTACCAGGCAATCCAGAAGAATAGAACGCAGAAAGATAGGACAAATGCCAGGAAGAGCCAAGATTCGAGATTGTTGTGGCCAATGGCAATCTGCGTAAAAACTGGTGCCGCATAAAGAAAAGGACTGGCCAACATGATCGCGAACACCACCGACCATCCCTTCGGCGCATACCAGCGATCCACCAATTCCATGTAGGTGCTGTTGATCTTGATGACCGACAGCTCATCACGCACTTGCGTGTTCAACTTACGCTTGCGATCCAGCCGGTCCGTCCTTTCCTGATCGGTCAGCGGACGGTCGACCTTGTAGGCGGTGAATCGGCCTTGTCCTGTGAAATCCATTCGTCAACCTGCCTTCAGCAACGCATCGAGTTCGACCATTTCTTTTTGCTGCGAGCCGAAACGCTCACTGCCCGCTGTTCCGAACCAGCAGCGGCGCATCCACGCCTCCAGTTTGTCGTCCTTGAACAGCATGATCAGTGCAGCGACCAATATGGCAATTGCCGCAAGAACAATGCCAACACCAGTGGCCGACAAACCGAAAATCAACGGGCCGAACCAGCCAGCAAGAGCGGCGAAAGCGCCAACTGCTGAAACTGCAGACACAACGTAGAGTGCGCCCATTCCAATTTCACCGCGCTTAAACGAATCAGCAGCATTCTTCAAATCCCACACCGCAAAAATCACCGCGGCCGCAAAGCCCAGTGCACGTCCCACGACTTGCAGAAAGCGTGACCAAAATTGGGGCAACCTCGTCGCCAACCGCGACCCTGCCTGCCTCCCGTTCTCCAGCGCCGTGTGCAGCCCCTCACTCACTGTCGCCACCACGCCCAGGATCGCCGCTGAGTAGCGCCATCCGTTCTCCGTACGCGTCTTGCCCGTGCTTTCGTCCAGCTCCTTCGCCAGCGACTTCAGCGACCACACGCTCAGCAGCACGCCCACGATGCCGCCATTGATGCCATTGGTCAGCGTCCGCCAGCGGCTGTGCGGGCTGCGCTGCCATTCATCGAACGACATCACCGATTGCCCCGCCCGACGCAGTTGCTCGCGCGGGCTCATGTTGCCGTCGATCTCTCCCATCGCCAGTTGATCCACTCGGATCTGGAACGTGTTCTGCCCGCGCCGCCCCGCCCCGCGTGCACGCGTGGTCTGCCGGCTTCCCTGCGACTGATTGCGCATGCGCGTGCGTAGACGGTCGCGATCCAGCCGCCCCAACTCGGGATTGGCCCGCACCATCCGCTCCACCAGATCGTCGATGGCCTGGTCCAGCGTGCCGGTCAACTGCGTATAGACCACCGGCTGCCGCGCCACCAACCCAAGGCCGATCACCAGCGGACCCACGCCCCGGTCAAGCGCCCGATCCAGCGCCGTCATTACCGGCCCGGCCACCGCCATCAGCAGCCGCGCCGGCGTGTTCTGCTGAGACGCAGGAAGCTCGCGCAGCGCCCGGTTGTAGCCCTCCAGCAGCGTCCCCCAAGGCAGGCTTCCCACCCCGCGCAGGCTGACCCCTGCCCCGGACGTCAACGCATCCACCACTGCTTTCTGGTTCAAGCTGATCGCGCGCAGCAGCAGGTTGCCTTCCTCAACGTCCTGCGCGTTCAGCCATTCCTCGTACTGTTTCGCGTTGATCGCGATCGCCTGCGTGTCCTGGATGCACAGCAGCACCGTGTCGCAGTACGCCACGCCGGAGGCGGCATCATTCTCGTCGTGGTTGCAGGTCATGCAACCCACCATCTGCGGGCTCTTGAGCCATGCCACGTGCGCACGCGCCAGCGGCACGATCACCTCGCGGTCGAACTTCTGCAGCGCCGGCTGGTAGGTTTCGCGCTGCCACCGCTCCGGCTGGCCGTCCTGGAGCTTGTTCTGGTACTTGCGCCAGGCCGAGTCCGCAGCTTCCTGAAGGTCCTGCTCCGTCAGCTTGGACAGTGCGTCTTCCTTGGCTTGTTCGACTTTACGGTCCCATTCAGCGCGGTACGCCGGATCGCGCTGCATTCGCTCGTGGTGCTGTGTCTCCATCCGGTAACGCGCCGGATCCCGCGGCCCTTCGCCGGTGGTCCAGGAGATCGCACGCCAGTATTCCAAGTCCCTAACGGCGCTGTCCTGTGCCGTTTTCACCAGATCCAACTCGGCGCTGTTGCGCACTGCCTCCTCCAGCGAGCCCACTAGCGCCGACACCGCCAGCGGTCGCCTGAGCGACGTTTGCGCCATGAACTCCGATAGCCGCACGTTCATCAGGCTCGCCAGGTCCATCGCCATGCCGGCCGGGTCCTCCAGCGCCACCATCGCCGGCGGGTATGGTCCTGGGCTGCCGCCGGCCGCCTTGCCCAGCTCACCAGCTTGCGATGCGTCCTGCTGGAATTGCTCCGCCAGTCCCGCACTGTTGTGGAAATCCGCCAGCGAGAAATCGAAGGCCGGGTACGGTTTCGCCACCACAGTCACTTCCGCCAGCTCCATTCCCAGCACTTCTTCGTCCGGGTCACGTCCTTCCCGGATCGCCTGCTCGCGACGCCTGGCGTGGTCGGCCTCATGTGCCTCGTTGCGCTCATGCCGCGCCGCGCGCTCGGCATCGCTTTCAGCCAGACCGCCCGAAGGCAACGGCAATGCGAACTCAGCCACCTGCGCGGTCAGGTTCGACAAGCTGTCCAGATTCGGCTGCGCCTTGCCCTGACTTTTCACCCAAGCGCCCACGTCCACCCGGCGCATATGCTTCTCGCGATAGGCCTGCTGTTTGTGCTTTCGCCACACTGCAGGCGTCCAAGCCACGTCCGAAAAGCCGAACCACACCACCCCGGCCTTGTGCGCATCGGGAATGATCACGCAACGGCCCAGGTCCGGATTGCCGTGTCGTGAGCAGACCTCACGGATCTCGCCATCGCCCAATGGCGGGGGCGGCGATGGATCGCGGTAGTCGAACCCATGCAGCGTGCCGTACTCGTCCACTTCGTACGCGCTCCATGCGCCACGACTCTCATTGAACACGTACAGATACCCGCCACGCAGCGTACGCAAGGTGTAGCGTGCCAAATTTTCCGGCAGCGCAATGTCCCGTCCTGCGAACGGCGCGGCCAATGGCGGAGCCTTTTCCTTGACCGCACTGTCATCGCGGGCGACCGCGTAGCGTAGCGGCAGGATGGGCAGGCCAGGCCTGACGCAATTCGGGCAGGGATCTTGCTGCGGCTGATCGGTTGCGGTCATGCTCGTCATCCTTGTACAGGGGTCACGCAACGCCCTCTCGGCGCAGGAAATCTTCTTTTTGCAGGGTATCGCAGGCCACGACATAGCTGACGTCGCGCTCTCGGGTTTGCCGCAACCGCAGCGCCACCGCCGGCAGACCGGCGATCCCGGGACCATGCTCCAACTGCTGGCGCGCGTACAGCATCGCGTCAGCGTCCTGCACCAAACCTTGCCGCCGCGCCTCAAGCAGGCCTTCGAGCAAGCGGCGCGCAGTGTCATCGTCAGAAGCCTCACCCTCGTCCGCGAGGTCACGCAGGCAGCTGTTCAAGGCCTCGAATTGATCTACCGCCTGCCATTGCCTCGCATCCAGGCCCAAGCGCGGATGCCTGGGAATATCCGGACGACTCCACTGCCGCCAGCATCTGAGCAACGGATCGAAGGCCATCCAGGTATGCATGGGCCCCATGAGTGTCGCCAGCTGTTTCATGTCGAGCAACCACTGCAGGTGCCGAAAGACACGCGGATCGTGGTAGCGCAACCATGCACGCGAGCCATCGTCGCGACGAAGCAGCATCCTTGACAGAAGGCTCGCCCTGACCTGTTCCGGTGCATGCTGGCTTGAAAGCAGGGCGCTGAACAGCGGCATGTGATGATGACGCGCCCACTGCCCGGCACGTTCCAGCAGGTCGAGTCGTCTCGATTCTTCTATGTTCGCCAGATGGACAAGCAGCGGCAACATCCGCTGGTGACGTTCAAGCCCTTTTGGCAGCAGCTGCCAGAGATCGAGATCGGCGTACTGATCTTTGCCGACTTGCAGCGGGTTGATGAGGGCGTAGTCCTGTGCCAAGAACAGCCGATGATCCAGTTCGACGATCATCGAATCAATCCAGATTGACCAGACCTGCCCCACCAGCATCACCTCGTTTTGCGTCGAGCTCGCAGAACTTCGGCTCGGCTTCGCCGAACATCGGTGGTTTTCCGCTCGCCGCCTGCGGCGTCGTCCACTCCTTCCTCGTCGCCTTGAACTCGATCGTGCCCGGCGCTCCCAGTTCGATGTTGCCGCCTTCGAGCTTCAGGTAGGCGCCAGCGGCCGTCAGCAACAGGTGCTTGCTCGGTGCACTCATTTCCACGTCGGCCTGCGTGCTGGCAATCGTCACGCTGGTCTTCGCTGCCACCTTTGCCACGTTCTTGTGCGCCCTGGCGCTCACCTTGCCCTGCGCCGCATGCAAGGCGATGCCCCGCTCCTTGTGCGGCTTGTCCGCCGGTGCTTCGCCACCGTGCGTGAACAGCACAGCACCCTCGGCCACCAACATCACCGTCTCGCCTTGGCTCAGCCAGTTGATGTCCTTGTCCGCGCTCAGCACCGTCTGCGTACCGGACACCCACACCTGGTCGGCCGGGGTCACGCTGGCAATGCCCGCCGCGCTGCTGCCCACGATGGCCGGCGCGCTCCAGCCCGGCACCTCGCCCTCGCCGCCTTCGATCCCGTTGCCCGGGGCGCTGCCGCTCTGGGTCGCCTGCAGCGTCTCCTGCAGGCTCTTCAGTGACACTTGCGCAGGGAGTTCGTCGGGATCGCCTTCGAGCTGCGCCTGTTGGGTCTTCGCTACGTCCGCCAGCGACTGCAGCAGCTGCTCGCTCTGGCCAAGCTGCTGGTGCGCCACCGGCGCGGCCAGCTGCGGGCTGCCCGGCTCGGTCGTGAGCAGCAGGCCCTGACCGGCCCGCAGCGCGCCGCTGGCCTGGGTGGACAGCTCCGCCCCGAACCCGCGCTCGGCGCCACGCACGTTGTCTTGCCCACCCTTCAGGTGGCCGAGCGTCAGCGTGGTCTGCTGCTGGGTGGTGCTGGCCTGGGCGCGGCCTTGGCCGGGCGTGTCGTCCAGCCGCAGCTGCTGGTAGCCGCCGCTGCCGCCCTGGCTGTCGGCCAGCGCCTGGCTCTTCAGGCCGGCGTAGACCGCGGCGTGGTCATTGCCCTCGAACCAGGCCGGGGCGTTGCCGGTGGCGTTGGCTGCGCCGTTGCCGATCCGGTTGTGCGCGGCGTCTTCGTTACCGACGCCGTTGTACACGCTGCCCACCACCACCGGGCGGTCGATGTCGCCTTCGAGGAACGCGACCACCACTTCCTGGCCCACGCGCGGGACCAGCACGCCGCCCCAGTTATCGCCCGCCCATGGGGTGGCCACGCGGACCCAGGTCCAGGCGGCTTCATTGGCCGGGGCGTTGTCGTCGCCTGCCGGGTGCGCCTGGCCGCTGCTGGCGTTACCGCCGCGCTGCCAGTGGAACTGCACCTTGATGCGGTGGTCGCGGTCGGTCAGCACCGGGCCGCCATCGCCCACCACGATCGCGGTCTGGGTGCCGATGACCGTGGGCCGGGAATGCCGCCGGCGACCGTGGCCGTCGACCGTCTGCGGGCGGTACGGGGTTGCGGCCGGAATGGCTTCGAAACGATTGCGATAGAAGCCTTCGCCCAGGTCCAGGTTGGAGCCGGCGTTGGATGAGACCTCGCCAAACGACGCCAGCTCCAGCGCACCCGGCGCGCCAATACCCTGCAGCGCCCGCGCCAGCATCGGCGTGACCAGTGGCGAACCGAGTTCGGCCTCGCTGCGCTCCACGATCTCCGCGCCCAGGTTGTTGCGCGCCTCGTGCCAGACCTGCAGGCAGGTGAATTTCGCCTGCTCGCCCGTATGGTCGGGATGCTGCGTCAGCTCGAAGCATGCGCCCGGTGCCAGGCCGCGCCAGCTGCCTTCGCCCTCGAAGGTCCGCGCCTGCACCTGCTGCGCTTCCAACTGCTGCCGCGCCTTGCGCTCGCCATCGGCGCTGTCATGCCAGGCGTAGGGGCCAGCGATGTCGTCGTCCTCCACGCCCATTCCGGAAGCGTCGTCGCCTTCGGCCGTCGCCGGGCGCAGGCCCAGGCTGCGATAGTCCCAGCTGGCGCGCAACAACCGCGCGGTCTGCGCGCGTCGCGTGCTGCGCCAGAGCTGGATGCTGTCCTCGGCTTCGGTGGCGTCCGCGCGGTGGTAGCGGATGCGGCCGCTGTCGGCGAAGGCCTCGTTGTGATCGGCCAACACCAGGGTGTGCACGCCGAACGTGTCGGCGGACGGATCGCCGGCGTGCTCGAACCAGGTCGCAATACCCTCCTCCGCCAGCAGCCGCTGCACGAAGTCGAAGTCGCTCTCGGCGTACTGGGTGGTCAGGCTGCGCTTCGGGTAGACGCTGCGGTCGCGCAACTCCCAGCGCCAGGCCGGGACCAGCGCGCCGGCTTCGGCGTAGTCGGCGAACACGTCTTCGACGATCTCGACAACGCTCTTGTGCTGGAACGCGTAGCTGTCCACGCGCTGGCGCAGCAGCGCCAGCCACGGTTCGATCACCAGCCCGTAGCGCGCCAGGCCGCCGTTGCTGCCCAGCAGCTCGAACGCGGTCACGTGGCCGTGGAACGGCCGCAGCCCGCCGGCGTCGGTGCGCAGTTCCAGCAGCGCCGGTTGCCCCAGCAGCTTGCCGGCGTCGAGCCCGGCGTCGGCAGACAGTGCGCACAGCGACAGGCGGAAGCCGCCATCGTCCAGGCGCTCCACCGCCGACAGGGTTTCCGCGACCAGGGCGTCCTGCCCCAGCGCGGTGTGCAACTTCAGCAGCCGACCGCCCTGCAGCGGTGCGGCGCCCAACAGCGTCTGCATCTGGACAAGCGCATCCATGGCTTTGTTTCCCTGTTTACCCGGTGATCCCCACGACGCGTAGCGCCGGGCTATCGCTGCACTGCAGCTGGACCTGACGGCCCTTCAGCTGGAGTGTGAGCTGCAGGCCCTCGGCTCCTTTCCCGCCCTTGGCCGAAAGGATGCGCCAGGGATGTTGCTGCAAGTCGGCAAGCAGCCTGCGTGCCTCGTGGCGCGCGGCGACAGGAACGTTGTCGAGAAGTTCGGCGACCAGCGCCGGCTCCAGCCTGCGCCAAGCGCTGTAATCGACGCTCCCCGGCTGGTACGTGCCCTGCCAGTGCTGGTGGATGTTGGCGAGGATGTTCTCGCGCTCGTTGCGGGTGTCAGTAGCCATCGGCTCCTCCTTGAGGTTGATGCCGGATCAGGTGATCCGGTACTTGAACGCGCCCTTCTTGTCCGCTGAAACCTTGATGCCCTCGATCTTACCGCCCTCGGCCATGCGGGCCAGCACCGTCTCCGCAATTTCGGGAAGTGCCGTGCCATTGAGGATGTGATCGACGCTGCGCGCGCCGCTGTCGACCTCGGTGCAGCGGGCCAGCACGGCTTCGACCAGGTTGTCGTCCCAGCTGAAGACTGCCTTGTGGTTGGCCTGTACGCGATCCCGGATGCGCCCCAGCTTGAGCTGGATGATCTGCACGAGTACGTCGTCGGAGATCGGGTAGTACGGCACCACCTTCAGGCGCCCCAGGAAGGCGGGCTTGAAGTGCTTCATCAGGATCGGACGCAGCGCCGCGGCCAGGTCGTCGGCCGCCGGGATTTCTTCGGCGGGCTTGTTGAGGCAGGCCTGCATGATCTGCGGCGAGCCGACGTTGGAGGTGAGGATGATCAGGGTGTTGCGGAAGTCGATCTCGCGGCCTTCGGCATCGTCCATCATTCCCTTGTCGAACACCTGGAAGAACATCTCCAGCACGTCGGGGTGGGCTTTCTCGACTTCGTCCAGCAGCACGACGCTGTAGGGCTGGCGGCGCACGGCTTCGGTCAGCACGCCGCCTTCCCCGTAGCCCACGTAGCCAGGGGGGGAACCCTTCAGTCCGGACACGCTGTGCGCCTCCTGGTACTCGCTCATGTTGATGGTGATCAGCTTGCGCTCACCGCCGTAGAGGATGTCGGCCAGCGCCAACGCGGTTTCGGTCTTGCCGACGCCGGAGGGGCCGACGAACATGAAGACACCGCGGGGCTTGTTGGGATCTTCCAGCTTGGCGCTGGCGGTGCGCACGCGCTGGGCCACCGCCTCCAGCGCATGATCCTGCCCGATCACGCGCTGGGCCAGGAGGGGCTTGAGATTGCGCACGGTGCGGATCTCGTCCTTGACCATGCGCCCCAGCGGGATGCCGGTCCAGGCCGAAACGATCTCGGCCACCACGGTGCCGTCGACCTGCAGCGGCACCATCGGGCTTTCGCCCTGCAGTTCGCGCAGTTCTGCCAGAAGGGCCTGCAGTTCGGCCTGCCCGGGATCAGCCTTGGCCGCCTTGCCGGCCTTCGCCGGTTTTGCGGCGGCCTTCTTCGCCGGTGCCGCAGCCGGTGCCACGGCACCCCGACGCGTTTCCAGACTGCCACGCAGCGCTTGGATCCTTTGTGCGAGCGCGGTCTCCTTCGTCAGCCGCTCCTCGTTCCCGGCCAGGCGCGCTTTGGCGTCCTGGCGCTGCTGGCGGATCTCGGCCAGCCGCTGGTCGTGCAGGGCGCCAGCCGCGGCTTCGCGCTCCAGCGCGGCGATCTCGGCGTCAAGCCGGTCGAGGTGCTTGCGGGTGTCCTCGATGATCGCGGGCGTGGCGCTCTGCCCGAGGGCGACGCGGGCACAGGCCGTATCCAGTACGCCCACCGCCTTGTCCGGCAGCTGCCTGCCGCTGATGTAGCGGTGCGACAGGCGCACCGCTTCGGTGATCGCTTCGTCCATCACGCGGATGCCGAAGTGCTTCTCCATCAAGGGGACGATGCCGCGCAGCATCGCCGCGGCGAGCGTCTCGGAGGGCTCGTCCACCTTGACCACCTGGAAGCGGCGCGCAAGGGCCGCGTCCTTCTCGAAGTACTTCTTGTACTCGGCCCAGGTGGTGGCCGCGATGGTGCGCAGCTCGCCGCGCGCCAGCGCAGGCTTGAGCAGGTTGGCGGCGTCGCTCTGGCCCGCGTGGCCGCCGGCGCCGATCATGGTGTGGGCTTCATCGATGAACAGGATGATCGGGTGCGGGCTTTTCTTGACCTCGTCGATGACATTCTTGAGCCGGTTCTCGAACTCGCCCTTGACGCTTGCGCCCGCCTGCAGCAGGCCCATGTCCAGTACCTGCAGCTCGACGCCGAGCAGCACGTCCGGCACGTCCTTGTCGGCGATCCGCAGCGCCAGGCCCTCGACCACGGCGGTCTTGCCGACGCCGGCTTCGCCGGTAAGGATCGGGTTGTTCTGGCGGCGGCGCATCAGGATGTCCACCAGCTGGCGGATCTCGGCGTCGCGACCGATCACCGGGTCGATATGGCCGTCGCGTGCGCGCTGGGTCAGGTTGGTGGTGAACTGGTCCAGCGCGGGCGTCTTCGACAGGCCCGGGGCGGGTGAGGGATCGCCCTCGTCCTGGCCTCCGGCGGCCGAGGCGTCATTGAAACGCACGCCCTGCCCCGCTTCGATCGAGCCCTGGGTCAGGCTGGCGAAGTCGTGCTTGAGTTCGTCACGCTTGATCTTCGCGAACAGCTTGGAGCCCCGGTAGGCCAGCTGCGACAGCGAAGGCTCGGTCAAGAGTGCCAACAGCAGGTGGCCGCTGCGGATGCGGCTTGTTTCGGAGTCAAGCGAGGCGATCAGCCATGCATGTTCGAACAGCGAGGGCAGGTGTGGCGAGAACACCGGCGTGCGCGTATTGCCGTTTTTGAAGCGCCCGATTTCCGTATTGAGGTCGCGTTCGAGGGCATCGGTCGCGACGCCGCTGCGCCGGGCAATGAGCGCAATGTCGCCATCCGGCTGCTCGAGCAGCGCAAGGAAGAGGTGTTCCAGGTCCACCTCGTAGTTGCCGCGCGACATGCACAGGTTCGCCGCGCGCTCGGCCGCCTGGCGGCAGGTGTCGTTGAGTTTTCCGATCAGGGTCTTGAGGTTGATGCTCATGCTTCGATCAATGCCGTCCGTTTTGGCGAGGAGAAAGGTGAACGAGGTCGTGCCTGGTCAGTGCAACGTGTGGATCGTGTAGGTGGTATCGGAACGCGGCCGGGTATCAGGCTGGGACAGGAGGTAGGTATCCCAGCCGAGTCGCGCGCCCTTGGCCAGGTCCATGCCATCGACGTCCTCGGCGCGCAGGGTCAAGCGCACCTCGTACTCGAGGCATACGCCGGTGAGCAGCGTGAGCCACTTGGCCAGCGCACGGGCCGCCTGCCCACCGGGCAGGAAGGCATCGAACCGCGCCTTGTCCAGCGGCCCGACCCACAGCCGCATGCGCAGGTCGCGCTGCCACAGGCGATCACCCGCCAGTGCAGTCGAGCCCAGCGAAGCGTTGCCGACCCCCAGCCGCGTGCGCGCCTTCTCGGGGACCGCGTACCAGGCGCCCACGAACTGCTCGACCCGCACGTCGGTACCGAAATAGTCCGCGAGGATGCGCTGCAGGAAGCTCGCCGACACCGGATGCTGGCGGATGCCTCCGGCATAGTGGGCCACGGCCTGGTCGAACACGTCGCCGTCGCCGTCGATCATCCGGTCGCGCAGCGAACCCATGCCCATTCCGGCCAGCGACAGGACCAGCGGAAGGAAACGTTCACGCCGGTCCAGCTCGTACTGGATCCCGAGCTGGTGCTTCTTCCAGGCGGCGTAGTGCAGGGACGCGATCCGGTTGAAGAAGATGTCCAGGAACGCCCGCGGCGCGCGGTCGCGCTCGTAGATCTCCCGCTGGGCCAGCAGCTCCGTGTAATGCAGCGGCAGCACGCCACTGATTCCCGTAAAGCCGGCGAATGCCGGCGTGAGGCTCACCGAACCGACGGTCTCGGTCGCGACCGCGTGTTCGATCGCCGCGGCCTTCTCCAGCTTCACGCCGTCTTCGGACCAGGCTTCGATCGCCTCGATCTCGCTGGCGGGAAAGGCCAGCGAAAGGCTGTTGCGGAACCTGAGGCGATCCAGCGGCTCCCCCGTGCTTCCGGGCGAGCGCGCGAACATGTGCTCCAAGATCCGCATCGCCTGGAAGAATCCGAAGCGATGCGGCTCCTGCAGCAACTGCTGCGCTACGCCAGGATCGATTCGCCGCTTCGTGGCTTGCATTCGACCAGTACCTCGTCCGTCGTTGCCGACAGGATGCTGAGTTGGGTAAAGCTGTTGGCATGCACGTACAGCCCGAAGAACCGGTCCATCACGCCGGCGAACGGCGCGATGCCGGTGCCCACGAAGCCGGTTTCGTCGACGGTCAGCGTGATCTTCACGCCGCGCACGATGCTGGAAAAATGCCGTCCGGACAGCCAGGTGGTGGTCGGCTCGTTGGACAGGCCGACGATGCCGTCGATCTGCCTGCGGGTAACCGGCGACTGGTTGATGTCGTACAGGTGCAGCATCTCCTTCAGTGCGGACAGGCCGCTCTGGGTCAGCGACAAACTGTTCAGGGACAGATGCGAGATCAGCCGCCACTGCGCGCCGCGCCCGCGCGCGAAGCGACGCGGTGGCGTGGGCTTGCGCAGCAGGGAAATCGCCCGCGCCGGGCTTCCGCCCTCCTGCACCAGGTCGCCGCCCGGCAGCCCATAGGCCAGCTCGGACGGCAGGTCCCGGTTGGTGCAGTTCAGCTCCAGGCTGACCACATCGGCCTGCGGTGTGGATGCATTGAAATCGAGGTCGACGAACGACAGTTCGGTTTCATGGCCGGGACTGCGCGCAGCCACGTCTTCATCGCGCCGGGCCACCCAGTAGTGGCCGTTCTGATCGGGGTTTTCGCCATGCTGCAGAGAGTAGAACGGCCGGAATTCGGTGATCTGCTCCCCCTGCGGCGTTTGCCTGATGCGGTGCACCGAGTCGATCGAGTACACCTCGTAGGCAAATGCCCGGCGCGCGTCGGCGACCACGGGGTAATGGGTGCTTGTGTGCGAGATCCGGATCGGCTCGCCATGTATCGCGAACAGGTTCACGATTGGCGTGCATGCGGTGCGTACATGCTGTGGACCGAGGGCTTCCAGCATGCGACTTGACGCCCAGTCGCCGCTGCTCCTGAGTACGAAATGCAGGGTGAACTCGCGGCCGATGCCGGCAGGCAGCGACCCGAGATCAAGATCGAAGAAGCCGAACTTCTCCGGGAACGCGAACAGTTCCGTGAGCAGCCTGTATGCCGAATGCGATCGTTGCGGGAAGTCGATCAGCGCCTCTTCGTCGGTAAAACCGACGGGTGCCAACGGAACTTCCGGCAGCGCGACCCAGCGTCCGCCGTTGCCGGGTTCAACCCAGGCCTGCAACACCTGCAGGCAGAGCGTGTCGCGCAGCGCCGAGCGGAAGGACGCTTCCCCGTCCATGAACAGGCGCAGCTTGTCCACGCCCAACTGCTGGACCGAGGCGTCGTCGCCGTGCAGGGAAAATGACATGGAGACCTGGCCACCGGCATCCGCCGGCAATGTCACCGCCATCGGCGGGGCGGCAATCGGCAGGTAGCGCGCGGACGAGACGTTGATGGGCGCCAGGGTCACATCGCTGGTGGTCCGGAAACGACAGGCCACGCCGCGCACCTGGCGCGACTGCAACAGCGTTCCACGCGGCATGTGCAAGGGCGAGCTCAGCTTGGACAGTGCCGCACCCATGTCGAAGTGCGCGATGGAGCATGAGGGGAACGGCCGCAGGTAGTGCGGATACATCACTTCCAGCAGCGACTCGGTGAATTCCGGATAGCCGTCTTCGATCCGCTTGGAAACCCGCGCACTGAGCAGGGCGAACGATTCGATCAGGCGCTCGACGTGCGGGTCCTGGCTGCCATCGCCGGACAGCAGCAGGCGCCCCGCGATCTTTGGATAGCGATCGGCGAACTCCCGGCCGTACTTCCGGAGGTATGCCAGTTCGCGCTCGTAATAGGGCAGCAGGTCTTCCATCGTCAGGCGACGTCTTTCAAGCGGCGCAGGCGGCTGACGGAGTAATGCTGGGTGTTGGTCTGCAGCATCGCGTCAAAGCTGATCGGCTCGCGCGCCGGCTGCAGGTTCAACAGCGCATGGATGGTGAAATGCAGGGTCGACGCGTTGCGGGAGTCGGTCTGCAGCGACACGCGGACGTTGACCAGGCGCGACTCGTGCCGCGCCACGGCCTGCTCGAGCGAGCGGCAGATGGCGGCCCTGTCGTAGGCATTGGCCAGGCTTTTGCCCGAGAAGTCGCTGAGCCCGTAGGTCATCAGTGACTGCCTGCAGTTTGGAAAAGCTTCCAGGTCTTCTTCGGTGAAGGCCGCGCGGCTGTTCAGAAGACCTTCCAGGTCGCGGGCCACCGACTCTTTGTATTGCTCGAGCGGGACGGACTTGAGGGTCCCTGCCGCGGCGCTGCTCCTGGAGTCATCGTCCAGCAGCTTCTCCAGCAGGTTCGGCTCGTATCCCTTCATGCAAGCGTCCTTCCTTCGTCTGGACCATCACGCCCCGGCCTCCTCCTGCCTCGTTGCGAAGCATCCATGAGGTCCCCCCGGAAACAAATGCGGCGGCGCAACATCGCACCGCCGCATCGACTCACATCAGACGCTGTGCGTCGGCTTGTTGAGCGTGGGGCTCCACTGCGCAACAGCCTTGCCGCCCAGGCCGCCTTCGGCCTTCTGCTGCTGGTACGTCCATTTGATCGAGCCAAAGCTCAGCTGGATCGTTTCCTGCGGCATGCCTTCCTTGTCAACCGAGGTCGTCACGCGATGAACGAGCACGTTCAGCAGTTCGACCTTGTAGTAGTTGACTGCCTTGCCGTCCTTGTCGGCACGGTAGAACTCGATGGCCGCCTTCGGGAAGGTGGTGCCGTTGGCCGCCGCCTGGTGCAGCGCGGTGGTTGCCAGGTCGATCTGCTTGACGACCTCGATCGGGGACAGCTCCGCGCGGGCTGCAGTCTGGCCACCCTTGGTGGAGGCCGTTGCCGAACGCGGTTGCAGAACATCCTGCGAGAAGGATTCGATCTCGATCCAGTCCTTGTGGTCCTGGTCCCGGGACTCGCCCTTGATGGTGTCGATGCTGAGGAATGCGTGTTGCATGATCTTGATTCCTTGTTCCGTTCTTCCATGAGAATTGCCGGACACATGTCCGGAGGGATGGCCGGCCATCGCGATATGCAATGGTCGGCCTGCGTCAGAGGGTCTGCGCCCCTTGTTGTTGCAGGTCCCGGTTACGACTTGTTCGTGGAAGCCGGAAGTTCGGCCACGAGCCGCAGCGAGACAGACAGCTCATCGAGCTGGAAATGTGGCCTGAGGAAAGCCACAGCGCGGTAGACCCCGGGCTTGCCGGGGACTTCCGAAACCTGGATGGACGCCTCACGCAGCGGATACTGCGCCTTGGCCTCCTGCGTCGCGTTGTCGTCCAGCAGCACGTACTGGGCGATCCAGCGGTTGAGGAAATCCTCGACGTTGCCCGCGGACGCGAAGCTGCCGATCTTCTCGCGCATCATCGCCTTGAGGTAATGGGCGATTCGCGACACCGCGAAGATGTACTGCAGCTGCGCCGACAGGATGGCATTGGCATTGGCCGAATCGGTGTTGTACTTCTTCGGCTTCTGCACCGACTGGGCGCCGAAGAACGCGGCGTAATCGGTATTCTTGCAATGCACCAGGGGAATGAATCCCAGGTCGCTGAGCTCCTTCTCGCGGCGATCGGTGACGGCAAGTTCGGTCGGGCACTTCAGCGCGACCTCGCCATCGTCCGTGCGGAAGGTGTGGGTCGGGAGGTCCTCGACCAGTCCGCCGCCTTCAACGCCACGGATCGCGGCGCACCAGCCGAAGTCCTCGAACGCCTGGGTCAGTCGCGCACCAAAGGCAAAGGCGGTGTTGCACCACAGGTACTTGTCATGGTCGGTGCCGCTCACGTCCTCGACGTAATTGAAGCCCTCGACCGTCGTGCCCTCCTTTGGATCGTAAGGCAGCCGCCCCAGGAAGCGGGGCAGCGTCAGGCCCACGTAGCGGCTGTCCTCGGACTCGCGGAACGACTTCCACTTCGCGTACTCGACGGTGTCGAACACCTTGGCCAGGTCGCGCGGCTTGCCGAGGTCGGTGAAGCTTTCCAGGCCGAACATGTCGTTGCTTGCCGCAGCGATGAACGGAGCATGGGCGGCTGCGGCGACATGCGACATCTGCTCGATGAAGTACATGTCCTCCGGCTGGCGGCCGATCTGGTAGTCGCCGATGAGTGCACCGAACGGCGAGCCGCCGAATGTGCCGAACTCTTCCTCGTAGACCTTCTTGAAGAGCGCGCTCTGGTCGAAGTCGATCGCCGACTTGAAGTCCTTGACCAGGTCCTTCTTGGGGGCGTTCAGCACCTTGATCTTGAGCATCGACCCGGTCGAGGTCTGCTGGCACAGGTAGTGCAGGCCGCGCCAGGTGGACTCGAGCTCCTGGAACTTCGGGGCGTGCATGATGGCGCTGACCTGGTCGGAAATCAGGCGATCCAGTTCGGCCACGCGCGAGTCCAGCGTGAGGTTGAGGTTGTCGGAAACGACGACCGTGCCTTGCAGGACCTCTTTTGCAAGCTCCGAGATGATGTCCTTGGCGCGCTGGTGCTCCGCTTCGGATTTCGCGACCTTGCTTTTCTCGACGATCTGGTCGAGCAGGCCGGGTTCGACGGTCTGCGTGGCACCTTCGACGGCAGTGGCTGCTTTCGCGTTCATCAATTACTCCTGCCCGTCACCGGACGTGTCGAGTTGCCTGAGCTGCTCGGTGTTGTTCAGGACGTCGGTGAGCAGGTCTTCCAGTTTTTCGTTGCCCGCAAGCTTGTTGCGGAGATCGGCAAGCTTGGAGCGCGCCTCCAGCAGCTTGCGCAGCGGCTCCACCTGCTCCACGACGGCTTCGGGCCTGAAATCGTCGATCGACTTGAACTTCAGGTCGACCGCGAACTCGCCACCTTCGTCACTGAGCTTGTTGGGTACGCGGAAGACCGCCCGCGGCGCCACGCCTTCCAGAACGTCATCGAAGTTGTCCAGGTCGATATTGACGAACTTGCGGTCCTTGAGTCGCGGGAGCGGCTCTTCCGGCTGGCCGCTCAGGTCTCCAAGCACGCCCACGACGAACGGAATCTCCTTCTGTTCAATCGCTTCGCCTTTTTCCACGTCGTAGGTCAACTGCACCCGCGGCGGGCGGACCTTCTGCAACTTCTTCTGGATGCTGTCCTTCTTTGCCATCGTGCGATCTCCGATTACGCCTGGACCTGCTCAGTTACCGCCGAGCTTGTCAAAAGGGTTGGTAGTGGGTTTCCGGGCTGGTGCCGGTGCGGGCGCTGCCTCGGCCGCCGGCGCGCGTGCGGGCGCACTCTGCCGGCGCGGAGCCGCGCGACGTGCCGGCCTGGAGGCAGGCTCGGGGACTCCGGCGATCTCCGGACCCATTGTTTCGCGCATCAACGTGGCCAGTTCGCGAGCCTCGCGCTGCGCCGACTCGCTGGTCAGCGCGCCACTGCTCTGCAGGCGCTGCAGCGACTGGGCCGCGACGCGGAAGCCGCCAAGCGTCAGCACGCTCTCGGCCAGGTTGTCGCTTGGATCACGCAGCAGGACTTCTTCGGCGGCCACGATGGCCCGGCCGTAATTGCCCATGTCGAAGTGGAGTTGTGCAAGCCGCGCCCACGGCTCTTTGCGCGTCGAGTCGGCCTTTGCCGCTGCCTCGAAACTCTGCAGCGCCCCCGCGAAGTCCGTGGAAGCCACTTGGCCTTCGGCCGTGGAGATCAGCGTGTCGTAGGTGACGACGGGCTGCTTGCTCTTGCCTCCCGTCGCACACGCGGCAAGCGATGCCGCAACAAGCAGTGCCACCAGCATGCGGGCGACACGCCCGCCCTTCTTCAGATCCGTGCACATACAGCAGTCCCCCTCCCTAACAAGTCCTTGTCAACTCCCGCCTGGTGGCGACAGCAACGATTCAGTGTTGCACGCACCGATATAATCAGGCCAGCCCTGTTCGTCAAGTTTGGCCGCCGGGCGTCAGTTGCCGACGCAATTTCACCTTTCCATTGTGACAGTGGATACCATGCGCAGGTCAAGCAATCGTCAGGTGACAGCGCGCTATGGACAGCCCCTCCCTTCTCCGCCCCGCCCGGTCCGCCAGCATCCGGGCCGGATTCCTGGTCGCGATGGCCGCAGCCGGACTGCTCGGCCTGGCGGGCTGCGCATCAAAGCCAACGCGCGAAGACGCCCCCGGCCTGATGAGCAGGGCGCTTGAGACCGTGGGGCTCAGGAAGCAATCCGAAGAGCCTGCCGCTCCGCGCGCCAAGTCGATTCCGCTGCGTCTCTGGGCCGGGGCAAACCTGAACTCGGGCAACGACCAAAAGCCATTGGCGGTGGTCGTCAAGGTGTATCGCCTGCGCGACACCCAGCGTTTCGAACGTGCGCCCTTCTCCGCGTTTCTCGACGAGGATGCCGAGCGGGACGCCCTTGGAGACGACCTGATCAGTTCGACGGAGATCGTGCTCCAGCCCAACCAGCGCCATGAGATCACGGAGAGATTGCCGCCCGAGGCAGCTGCGATGGGTGTCGTCGCATTGTTCCGGTCTCCGGCTCCGGATCGCTGGCGCTTTTCGTTCGATGCCCTCGAGGCCGAGAAGGATGGCGTGACCGTGGGACTGCATGCCTGCGCACTGACGACGTCGAGCTCCGGCTTGCAATCGCAGATCGCGGGGGAATCCCACAGCCTGACGCTCACGCGCTGCTCGAAGGGCTGAGCAACGCCACGAACAGTGCGCCCGGTCTCATTCTGGCCGGACAGCCCGGCGCGCCGGCGCTGCGGGGCGTGCTAATAATGTCGCTTGGGGTAGCCACGCTGCATCAGTGCGTGGGTCAAGGAAGCGTAACCATGAGGTGGATGTGAACCGGGCAGCCAAGGTGTTCTGGGGGGAAGGCTTGTTCCTGCGGCCCCAGCATTTCCAGCAGCAGGATGCGTATCACGAAGGCCGGCTGCGCGATCTCGCGGGCACGCTGCACCCCTACGGTTGGGGCTTGCGCAGTTTTACGTTCGACGAGGGCAGCCTCGCGTCCGGAACGCTGCGGCCCGTCCGGATTTCAGCCGTTTTTCCCGACGGCGAACCTTATTCAGCGCCGTCCGGTGATGAGTTGCCCGACGCCCTGTCGCTGGCAGACCTGCCGGCCGGCGTCCAGTCGACCACGATCTATCTCGCCCTGCCGCTGCTGCGGCCCCAGGGCGGAAACTGTGGCCAGGAGCAGGACGGCGGGGCGCGTTTCGTCCAGGCGAACAGGCCGACCAACGACCTGTTCACCGAGGCCGCCGAGGCGGACCTTGGCTACCTGCGCAAGACGGTCCGGTTGCTGACAGAGGACGAGCCGCGCGATGCGTTCACCGCGCTTCCACTGGCGAAGATCCGGCGCACTCCAACGGGTGGCTTCGAGCTCGACGACCAGTTCATCCCGCCGTCGGCGACGATTGGATCCGCCCCCGTGCTGATGGCGCAGCTGCGCCGGCTCCTCGACGGGCTGCAGGCGAAGGTCGATGCCCTTTACGGCCTGCATCGCGAACCGTCGCAGCACATCGTCGAGTTCCGCTCCGGCGACATCGCATCGTTCTGGCTGCTGCACACGGCGAACGCGTCGTTCGCAACGCTGTCCCACCTGTTCCGCCATCCGGGGCTGCCGCCGGAGCAGCTGTTCCAGGAACTTTCGCGCCTGGCCGGCAGCCTGATGACCTTCTCCAAGGCGTACACGCTGTCGAATCTGCCCTTCTACCAGCACGGCGCGCCGCAAGCGGGGTTCGAGGCGCTGTTCTCGATGATCCGCGAACTGCTGGATACGGTGATCTCGGATCGCTATTTCTCGATCTCGCTGAGCGAGGTCAAGCCCTCGTTCCACCTCGGGCGCATCGACTCCCAGCGTATCGACGAGCGCGCGGCGCTTTACCTCGCGGTCAGCGCCAACCTGCCCAGTCCCGAGCTCATCCAGACCGTGCCGGTACGGTTCAAGATCGGCGCACCGGACGACGTCGACAAATGCGTGCTGTCCGCCCTGTCCGGCGTCAAGCTCAACCACGTCCCGCAGGTGCCTGCCGCGATCCCGGTCCGCCCCGGCAACCAGTACTTCGCGCTGGAGTCGCGCGGCCCGCTGTACGAACGCATGCTCAAGTCGGGGTCGATCACGGTCTACGTGCCCTCCGGCATTGAGGACCTCAAACTCGAACTCATCGCACTGACCCAATGACCAAGTCCAAACTGCCTCCGGTTCCTTCGGCCATGCCAACGGCGGAAGCGGGTACGCCCGGCAATCTCCCCGCGGCTGCGCCACGGAGCCTGCTCGACCTCATGTCCGACGGTTTCTACCTGCTCATGCTGATCAAGCGCGGACAGGTGCCCAACGACGGGGAGCGGTTCTTCGAGTCGATCCGGCAGTTCCTGGAGAAGGTCGAACGCGGCGCGGCCAAGCTCGAGATTCCGTCGGTGGACGTGCATGCGGCCAAGTACGCCTTCTGTGCCGCCATCGACGAAGCGATCCTTTCCCAGCAATCACCGCTGCACGCGAGCTGGGAGCGCAACCCGCTGCAGCTGCGCCTGTTCGGCGAACACCTGGCCGGTGAGCACTTCTTCGACCGGCTGGAAGAGCTGCGCAGCCAGGGCGCCGCGCGGCTGGCGTCGCTGGAGGTCTACCACTACTGCCTGCTGCTCGGGTTCGAGGGCAAGTACCGGCTGGAAGGTACCGAGAAGCTGGGCTACCTTACCGCGCGCCTGGGTGACGAAATCACCTACATCAAGGGCAAGCGCACCGGGTTCGCGCCGCATTGGCTGCCACCCGACCGCGTCGTCCACGCCTTGCGGCAGATCGTTCCGCTGTGGGCGCCGGCTGCGGTCCTTGCCGTGGTCGGCCTGCTGGGGTACTTCGGACTGAACGCGTGGCTGGGCAGGGAAACCGACCAGCAGCTGGCTGCACACCAGGACATCGTGCAACTGCCGCAAGAGACGGCACGGATCACGATCAGCTTGCCGTAGCACCACGAGAGGGACCGGAACATGGACGTTGCACACCACTGGCAGGAAGCACTCGCATCGCTGGCCCGGCTTTCGCCAGGACAGCGCACCATCCGCCTGCTCGAGGGGCCCGGCGGTGACCCGCCCGCGGTCCTCGGCCAGCTCGCTGCGGAAGCGATCGTCGAGCGCTTCTCCGGACGCGAAGCGGTTTGCGAACCGTTCCGCTTTGAGGTCGCAGTGCTGTCGTCGTCGGCCGAGCTGGACCTTGCGCCGCTCCTGGGCCAGCCGCTGGGCCTGCGCCTGGACGGAGCTTCGCCACGCAGCTGGTTCGGCATCTGCACCGAGGTCGGCCTGACCGGGAGCGACGGCGGGCTGGCCCGCTACACGCTGCTGATCGAACCCTTCACCGCCCTGCTCCGCCTGCGCCGCAATGCGCTGGTGTTCCAGGACCTCGATGTCCAGCGCATCGTCACGCGCGTGCTCGACGACCACCCGCTGTCCGCCTTCCGCTGGGACGTCACCCAGCCGCTGCCGACACGGCCGATCACGACCCAGTACCGCGAAGACGATTTCGACTTCCTCGAGCGCCTGCTGGCCGAGGCCGGCCTGGCCTGGCACTTCGAGCCCGACGACGCCGCGCCCGCAGGGCACACCTGGGTCATCCGCGATCGCGAAGCACCTGTGCCAGATCTCGGCGCAATTCGCTTCCACCGCCTCGACGCCACCGAGTCCGGCGACGCGATCAGCGTCTTCCGCGACCGTCTGCAGACCACGCCCACGGCACGTGCGATCAGCAGTTGGCAGACCGAACAGGTCGCCGCCCTGGCGG
>NZ_JBCLVB010000013.1:0-2205 GCF_039548455.1 Luteimonas sp. MJ250
CAGGGGGGATGCCCAGAGCCGGCCATGGATGGCCGGCGGCCGGAACTGGGAGCAGGATGCGCATATTCCGGCTGGGCATCCCCCCTGCCTCCACGGCGGGCAGCGCACACCCTCCCGGAGCAATCACTCGAAAGCGCCCAATCGGGAGAAGAACCCGTTTGCCCGCGATCGGCGATCAGCGATCAGCGCCCAGCGGCCAGCGGCCACACCGCGGCCGCGGCCGCGGCCGATCAGAACTCAGCCGGAATGCGCCAGTGCGTAGTCGATCGCCGCCCGCACCGCCGCCACCTGGGCCGCGTTGCACTGCGCGGGCGTGGCCGACGGGCTGTCCGGATAGACCTCGGTGGTGGTGACGTAGCGCCCATCGGTCAGGCTGGCGCACAGGCCCAGCGCCTTGACCGGGTAGTTGATCACGCCGTGGGCGACGACCGCCGAACCGATCATTTCACCCTTGGCGTCGGCCGGTGCGATGTGGGCCACCTGCTCGACCGCGGCGATCACCGCCTGCTGGAAGTCCGGCTGCGGATTGTCGCTGTCTCCCACCAGGTAGAAGCCGTCCGGGATCGCGCCCGGCTCGAAAGGCTTGCCGTCGCGCGCCGCCAGCGCCGGGCGGAACTCGGACTCATCGGTGTCGGTGGTTTCGTGCAGGTCGATGTGCATCAGCACCCGCCCCCGCAGCGATGCCGCCAACTGCATGAGCGCGGCCGATTCGGGCGCCGGGCTGTCGGGCGCGAACGAGCGATTGGGATCGACCGCCTCCGGGTTCCAACGCTGGAAATGCTCGTAGCCCCACGGACTCACGCACGGGGCGACCACCAGGTTGGCGCGGCCGGCGTGGTCCTGCGCATGCTCCGACGCGAACTGCAGCGCACCATGCACGCCGCTGGTCTCATAGCCGTGCACGCCACCGGTGACCAGCATCACCGGCAACGCCTCGTCCCAGCCGCGGCTGCGCAGCGCCAGCAGCGGGTAGTGGCCGGTGTCGTACGCAAGCGCGCCGTACTCGACCACCTCCCAGTCCGTGGCCAGGCCCTTGATCGCGGCCAGCACTTCGTCGCGGTAGCTGCGCTGGCGACGCTGCACCGCACGCCACGCCACGCGCTCGGCCTCGCCCCAGGGCTGGCCGGGGATACCGATGGAATAGAAGTGCTGCGTGTCCGCCATCTCGATTGCCCTGAACTCGAATAGGCCGGCGACTGTATCAGCCGCCCGCAACTCTTAACATCCATCGCGATAAAGCGATATGATTCGCCAATACCAGACGGACACCCCCGATGACTCCGATCAGCTTCGAGTTCTACCCGCCCAAGGACGACGGACAGCGCGCCCAGCTCGACCGCACCGCGGCCAGACTCAAGGCCTGGGCGCCCGACTACGTCTCCTGCACCTTTGGTGCCGGCGGCTCGACGCTCAGCTATACCGGCGACACCGTGCGCACGCTGATCGACGACCACGGCCTTGATGCCGCGCCGCACCTGTCCTGCGTCGGCGGCACCCGCGATGAAATCGCCAGCCTGCTGGCGCGCTACCGCGAGACCGGCTGCCATCGCATCATCGCCCTGCGCGGCGACCTGCCATCGGGAATGGGCCATCCCGGCGAGTTCCGCTACGCCGCGGACCTTGTCGCGTTCATCCGCGCCGTGCACGGCGACCATTTCCACATCGAGGTCGCCTGCTATCCGGAAATCCATCCCCAGGCCGAGGACGCACACGCCGACCTGCGCCACTTCAAGGCCAAGATCGACGCCGGTGCCAACGGTGCGATCACCCAGTATTTCTACAATGCCGACGCCTATTTCCGCTTCGCGGACGAAGCCCGGTCGGCTGGCGTGGACGTTCCGATCGTGCCCGGCGTGATGCCGATCGTGAACTTCAGCCAGCTCCGGCGCTTCTCCGAAGCCTGTGGCGCCGAAATCCCGCGCTGGCTGGCCAAGCGCATGGCGTCCCATGGCGACGATGTCGAGAGCATCCGCGAGCTGGGTGCGGACTTCGTCGCCGATCTGTGCCGGCGCCTGATCGAGGGCGGCGCGCCGGGACTGCACTTCTACACGCTCAACCTCGCGCGCCCGACCGCGGCCGTGCTCGACAGGCTGTCCTGAGCCCCGCTGCCGCGCTTCTGCGCGGCAGCGGGCCGCTGTACCCTTGGCCGATGCCGTACCTGCGACATCCCGTCCGGGCCGCTGGGATGCCATCGGACACGGAGAG